>NZ_JBHSQW010000007.1:36474-101663 GCF_042658695.1 Pseudonocardia hispaniensis
CGAGCGTTGTCCGGTCGGGTGAAGGCGGGTCGGCGGGGCCGCCGGTCACATCGCCGTTGACCACGAGCACCGCGACGGCCCGATCTCCCGCCCGCGAGGTCGTCGGGACCGCGAGTACCAGCACCGTGCCGGTCGTGGCGAGACAGCCGTCGTCCGATGGGGTGGTCGCGGTGGCCTCGACCAGGGTGGCCGGGACGCCGTCGACCTCGAGTCGCTCGGGCGCCCCCACCACCACCCGCGGCGGTGTCCGGTCGACCGCGGTGTAGTAGCGCTCGCCCAGCGTCTCGGCGAACGCCTGCGCAACCTCCACCGGCACGACCGACCCGTCGGCGACGAGCGTGCTGGAGACGGTCCCGCGCGCGTAGTCCGCCCCCTTGCACGAGTAGCCCGGGCCTTCGGCGACGCCCTGGAACGTCACACCGAACGTCCCCGGGAATCCACCCTGGGGCGTGGTGGTCCAATCCGGTGGCACGGCGTAGACGAGCGTCGGGGTGCGGATCGGCTGGAAGTCCGCCGGGGTCGTCTCCGTCCCGCCGCCGCGCAGCAGGAGATACCCGCCGACCCCCAGGCCCGTGAGCACCACCGCGATCACCGCGAGCACTGCGGCGATCGTGCCTCGGGTGTGCTCGGGGGCAGCAGGTTCGGGCCACGAGGGCGGGGGCGGCCCAACCCAGGTCGGTGCGGGATGCCCGAGTGCGGGGTAGTGCTGGCCGGGGTAGTCGGGGGCGCCGTCGTCCCGCACGGTGTTCCAGCCCGGGGACGGCCAGCCGTGTGGGTCAGCCACGGGCCGACCGGGTGGCGGCGACCCAGCACGGTGCCGCACGTCCCAGGTGATCTCCGTGCCGTACCCGACCGGTTGTTCGCCGGCCTGGCGGGCCGCATCGGCGGTCGCATCCTCGGGTGGGCGCTCAGGTTCGGGCGGCGAGCCGAGCGGCGTCGTCACGACCGCCAGGGTAGCGCCGGGCCCGGGTCAGCCGGTGAGGAACGAGAACCGGACACTCCGGACGGCGTTGTCCCGGTTGGTGTCGACCAGACACACCGACTGCCAGGTGCCCAGCGCCGGACGTCCGCCCAGCACCGGCAGTGAGATCGAGGGCGCGATGATCGCGGGCAGAACGTGGTCGCGGCCATGCCCCGGGCTGCCGTGCCGGTGCTGCCAACGGTCGTCGGCCGGCAGCAGGTCGCGCAGAGCAGCGAGCAGATCGGTGTCGCTGCCCGCCCCGGTCTCGATCACCGCCAGTCCGGCGGTGGCGTGTGGGACCCAGACGTTGAGCAGCCCGTCGCCGGCGTCGATGCCGCGCAGGAACGACGTCACCTGGCTCGTCAGGTCGACCACGGTCTCCGCCGAACCGGTGCGGACCTCGATCAGCTCGCTGTGCACGGGCCCGACCCTACGGCCGTAGGGTCGATCTCATGCGCACCGCGTTCGGCCAGCAGTTCGACGTCCCTGACGGCTACCTCAACACCGCGAGCATCGGGACGCCGTCGGTGGCCGTCGCCGAGGCCGTCGAACGGGCCGTGCGGGAGTGGCGAACCGGTGCCGGCCGCGCCGACGAGTTCGACGAGTCGGTCGCGCTCGCCCGTCGCGGCTTCGCGGCGCTCATCGGCGCCGAGACCGATCGGGTCGCCATCGGCGCCGCGGTATCACCGCTGATCGGGCTGGTGGCCGCGAGCGTGCCGGACGGCAGCCGGGTGCTCGTGGCGGCGGGGGAGTTCACCAGCGTCAGCTTCCCGTTCGCGGCACAGGCCGGGCGAGGCGTGACCGTCACCGAGCTGCCGCTGGACGAGGTCGGATCACGTGCGGCGGACTTCGACGTCGTGGCGGTGAGCGTCGTGCAGTCCGCCGACGGGCGGATCGTCGATCTCGAGGCGCTGCGCCGTGCGCGGGCATCCGGAACCCGAGTCGTCCTCGACGTCACCCAGGCGGCCGGCTGGATGCCGCTGGACCTGGGCTGGGCCGACGCGGTGGCGGGTGCGGGGTACAAGTGGCTGCTGAGCCCGCGCGGTGTGGCCTGGATGGCGGTGCGCCCCGAATGGGAACTCGTTCCGCACGCCGCAGGTTGGTACGCGGGCGCCGATCCCTGGGACAGCATCTACGGGCTGCCGCTGCGGCTGGCCGGCGACGCCCGCTCACTCGACACGTCACCGGTGTGGTTCGGTCATGTCGGCGCCGCCGTCGCGCTGCCCTGGCTGGCGAGCCTGGACCTCACGGCGGTCCGGTCCCACAGCGTGGGGCTGGCCGACTCCTTTCGTTCAGGGTTGGGCCTGGAACCTGCGGGTTCGGCGATCGTCTCGGTTCAGCAGCCGGATGCGCTGAGGCGGCTGTCGGACGCGGGCCTCGTCGTGGCGGGCCGGGCCGGGGGCGCTCGGCTGTCCTTTCACCTCTACAACACCGAAGCCGACGTCGAGGCTGCGCTCGACGCGCTGTGCCGGACGTCTCGTTCTTGATCGGCATTTGGGCCCGGGTAACCGCGCACATCGGGGCTCTCGCCTCCGAAACGTCGATCATGATCGATGGGGGTCGGCCGGCAGCACCGCGACTCGCGCGCGGAAATACCCCGACTCGCGCGCGGAAATACCCCGACTCGCGGGGGAGGTGGTTCAGGGGCGCAGGCCGGGCAGGACCGGGACCGCGGGAGTCTGGCCGGCGATCCGGCGCCAGCGCGTGCAGCGCAAGGCCCCCTCGGTCAGGGCGGCGAGGGCGGCCGCGCGCAGCGGGACGTCGGTCGTGTGTTCCAGCACGGATCGCCAGGCGGCGAGGGTGTCGGTCTCCGCGACGACGGCCAGCGCGGCGGCCGACGCTGTGTCCGTCACCGGTCGCGGGAGGGCGTAGGCGGGCAGGGCGGACACCGGCCGCGCACCGATGTCGGTGAGGGTCTGCTCGATCGCGGCGCGCAGCGTGCGGTGGGCCGACGCATCGGCACGGGCCTGATCGGCCTGGCCCGTGGGCAGGTACACGACGATCATCGGGTACACCCACAGCGCCGCGTGTTCGGCGGCCAGCGCGTCCTGCAGCGCGCCCGCGGCGGCCTCGTCGATCGTCGAGACCGGCGGCGGGCTCATCCGAGCACCGCCACATAGGTGCTGCAGCACGCGGCGACCGCGGCGACGAGTCCGACGCGCTCGACGGGCACGGTCGCGACGAGGTCGGAGGCCGCCTTGGCCGACCCGCCGAGCGCCTCGATCACCGCAGCCAGCGTGGGTTGCTGCGGTCCCGGCGCAGCGGAGGGTGGGCCAGGGGGGGTGGAGGGCGCAGCCGGATCGAGTCGAGAGATCTCGGTGTCGAGGGCCGCGGCATGCTCGGCGCGGGCGGCGCGGACGGGCTCGAGCCGGTTGGTCAGGGCGGGCTTTGCGGCGATCGCGGCCGCGGCGAGGGCCGCATCCGCCCGGGCCTGATCGGCCAGCGCGATGAGCGGGTCCGGGCGCTGGGAGCCGGACGCCGTCGCGGAGCAGCTTGCGAGGGCGGCGACGGCGGCTGGGACGAGCGCGGCCAGCACGAGCAGGCGGCGGCGCGAGAACGCCGGACCACGGTGTCGGGACGAGGCGGGGCCCTCGTCCAATAGCAGGTCCCGGGTGCTCACGACGGCCCATCCTGCCAGGCCGACACCCGGGCGGGGCGCGATACCCTGAGTGACCACCCGGTCGTCTGGCGATCTCCGCGGGACTCCGGCCGCCGGGTGGCGGTCAGCCGGCCCTCGATCCCTGGAGTGATCCTGATGCCCACCCCCAGCCCCGAGCAGCTCACCGGGCAGCTGCACGGGGTGCTTGAGCCGATCGTTCTTGCGGCGGGCTTCGAGCTCGACGAGCTCGACGTGCGCGCAGCTGGTCGCAGGCACACCGTGAAGGTCGTGGTGGACTCGGACAACGGCGTCGGCCTCGATGACATCGCGCGGCTGAGCCGATCGGCCTCGGCCGAACTCGATCAGCACGAACATCTCATTGCGGGCTCCTACACCCTCGAGGTGACCTCACCCGGCGTCGATCGCCCGCTCACCGGGCCGCGGCACTGGCGGCGGGCGCGCCTGCGACTGGTCGAGGTCCGGCTGCTCGACGGGCAGACGATCATCGGACGGGTCGGCGACGCCGGGGAGGATGCTGTGCAGGTACTCGTCGACGGGACGCTGCGCGAGCTGCGCTACACCGACATCGCGCGTGCGGGCGTGCAGGTCGAGTTCCGCCCGCCCCCGGAGTCCGAGATCGCGCTGCTGGGCGGTCGGAGTGGGCAGGACCAGGGGGTTGCCGGGACGGAGGACGAGAAATGAACGTCGACATCGCTGCCCTGCGTGCGATCGAACGCGACAAGGACATTCCGTTCGAGATGGTCATCGAGGCCATCGAGACGGCGCTGCTCACCGCCTACCGGCACACCGAGGGCCACCATCCGCACGCGCGGGTCGAGATCGACCGCAAGTCCGGTCAGGTCCGGGTGCTGGCCCAGGAGCTCGACGCCGACGGCACCGTCCAGCACGAGTGGGACGACACCCCGGAAGGCTTCGGACGGATCGCCGCGACCACGGCCCGCCAGGTCATCGTGCAGCGGCTGCGCGACGCCGAGCACGAGCGGACGTTCGGCGAGTTCTCCGCGAAGGAGGGCGAGATCGTCGCCGGTCAGGTGCAGCGTGATGCGCATGCCAACGCCCGCGGCGTGGTGGTGGTCGACCTTGGTTCGACCGAGGGGGTGCTCCCTCAGGCCGAACAGGTACCCGGGGAGAAGTACGTCCACGGCGAGCGGATTCGCTGCTATGTGATCGGGGTGACCCGGGGAATGCGCGGAACCCAGATCACGTTGAGCCGTACGCATCCCAATCTCGTGCGCAAGCTGTTCGCGCTCGAGGTGCCGGAGATCGCCGACGGCTCCGTGGAGATCGTTGCGGTGGCCCGCGAGGCCGGGCACCGTTCGAAGATCGCGGTCCGTTCGACGGTGCCGGGGGTCAACCCCAAGGGCGCATGCATCGGTCCGATGGGGGCCCGGGTGCGTGGAGTGATGAGTGAACTGGCCGGGGAGAAGATCGACATCATCGACTGGTCGGATGACCCGGCGACGTTCGTGGGCAACGCCCTGTCGCCCTCGAAGGTGGTATCGGTCACGATCCTCGATGCCCGGGCCAAGACCGCCCGGGTCGTTGTGCCGGATTTCCAGCTCTCCCTCGCGATCGGCAAGGAGGGCCAGAACGCCCGGTTGGCCGCCCGTCTGACGGGGTGGCGCATCGACATCCGCAGCGATGCCGACCCGCGAAACACCCTCGACGCGCACCCCTCGGTGACCGCGAGGGCCTCAGGTACGGAGTCGATCGGCTGAATCGCGACGCGCTACACTTGTCCTCGGCCTGTCGCCAGGGCCCGAATTCCGTACGCCCGGCCGCCGGAGCCGGTGTCCGCACTGGTGTCGCTCCGGTTCGTTCGTGCGTGGGATGCCGGACCCGGGCGTCGTCCGATGGTCTGTTGCGTGTCGTCGCGGTGGATGGGGTACTCGTCCCGGACCCGCGGCGGCGGCTCCCCGGCCGGGGTGCCTGGTTGCACCCCGACCTGGAGTGCCTCGGCCGTGCCGAGCGTCGCTCGGCGTTCTCGCGCGCACTGCGTGTGCCGGGATCGCTGGACGTCTCCGAGGTACGGTCCCACCTGCAGCCCACAGGGGCACGAGAGACGCTCGTGCCCGTCCGTCACGAAGGCAAGGTCGACCCGTCATGAGCCAGTCGTGAAGATCGCACCATGAACGCGCTTCGACACTAGGTTCGAGGTCGAGCGGGACCGCCGCCCGGCCTCCTGATTGCAAGGAGAGCAGTGGCAGGCAAGGCCCGCGTACATGAGCTCGCGAAGGAGCTCGGCGTCAGCAGTAAGCAGGTCCTCAGCAAGCTGCAGGACCTGGGTGAGTATGTGAAGTCCCCCTCCTCCACCGTGGAGGCCCCGGTCGCGCGCAAGCTGCGCGAGGCGATGGCAGGCGGCGGTGAGGGCGGCAACGGCGCGCGTCGCGGTCGTCCCGGCGGCGGCGGCCGCCCACGGCAGGGTGCGGGCTCCGCACCCTCCCCGGCACCGTCGGCGAGCCCGGGTGCACCCCGGTCCGGTGCCGTTCCCGGCCCGCGCCCCGGTCCGCCGCAGCGCCCGGCCGCGCCGGCCGATTCGGTCGCGGCGGCCGAGCGCCAGCCACGTCCGGGGCCCAGCGGTCCGCGTCCGGGCCCGCGTCCCGGCCCGCCCCCGCAGAAGGAGCCGGCGGCCGCCCAGGCCCCGGCCCAACCGACCGCGGTGCCGCGTCCCGGCCCGCGACCCGGCCCACCCGCTCCGCGACCGGCCGCGTCCCCGCCCGCCGCGCCTGCGGCGGCCGCGGAGGCCCAGACCGTTCCGCCGCGCCCGCGGGCGCCCAAGCCCGGTCCGCGCACCCCACGGGTCGGTAACAACCCGTTCGGCGTCGGTTCCGGCGCCCCGCCCCGTCCGGGGCCCGGTTCGATCCCGCCGCGTCCCGGCCCGCCGCCCGGCGGGCAGGGGCAAGCCGCTTCCGGCCAGCCCGCTCCGCGTCCCGGCCCGCCCGCCGGTGGCGCGCGTCCCGGCGGTGAAGCGGGTCGCGGTGGTCCGCGTCCGTCGCCGGGTAACATGCCGCCGCGCCCGAACCCGGGCATGATGCCCGCGCGTCCGGCGGCGGGCCGTCCGGGCGCTCCCGGCCGGGGTGGTCCCGGTGGCCGTCCCGGCGGCGGTGGTCGCCCCGGCGGTGGCGGCCGTCCGGGTGGTGGCGGCTTCCGTCCCGGTGGCGGTGGCGGTGGCGCCGCACCGGCCGGTGCCGGTGGCGGCTTCCGGGGCAGCCCTGGTCGTCCCGGTGGCGGTGGCCGCGGCCGCGGTGGCGCGGCCGGCGCGTTCGGCCGTCCCGGTGGTCCGGCGCGCAAGGGCCGCAAGTCGAAGCGGCAGAAGCGCCAGGAGTTCGACTCGATGCAGGCCCCTACGGTCGGCGGCGTTCGGCTGCCGAAGGGCCGGGGCGAGACCGTCCGGCTTCCCCGTGGGGCATCGCTGACCGACTTCGCCGACAAGATCGGTGCCAACCCGGCGTCGCTGGTGCAGGTGCTGTTCCACCTCGGCGAGATGGTCACCGCGACCCAGTCGGTGTCCGATGAGGTGCTCGAGCTGCTGGGTACCGAGATGAACTACACCGTCCAGGTCGTCAGCCCGGAGGAGGAGGACCGCGAGCTCCTCGACTCCTTCGACATCTCGTTCGGTGAGGACGAGGGCGGCGAGGAGGACCTGGAGGTGCGCCCGCCGGTCGTGACCGTCATGGGTCACGTCGACCACGGTAAGACGCGCCTGTTGGACACGATCCGCAAGACCAACGTCCGGGAGGGCGAGGCCGGCGGGATCACCCAGCACATCGGTGCCTACCAGGTCATGACCGACCTGGAAGGCGAACATCGGCTGATCACGTTCATCGACACCCCGGGTCACGAGGCGTTCACCGCCATGCGTGCCCGTGGAGCGAAGTCGACGGACATCGCGGTGATCGTGGTCGCGGCCGACGACGGCGTGATGCCGCAGACGGTGGAGGCGATCAACCACGCCCAGGCGGCCGACGTGCCGATCGTGGTGGCGGTGAACAAGATCGATGTCGAGGGCGCGAACCCGGCGAAGATCCGTCAGCAGCTCACCGAGTACGGCCTGGTCGCGGAGGAGTACGGCGGCGACACGATGTTCGTCGACATCTCCGCCAAGCAGGGCACGAACATCGACCAGCTGCTCGAGGCGATCCTGCTGACCGCCGACGCCACGCTCGACCTGCGGGCCAACCCGAACATGGACGCGCAGGGCGTCGCGATCGAGGCGCACCTCGACCGCGGCCGCGGTCCCGTCGCGACGGTGCTGGTGCAGCGCGGCACGCTGCGGGTGGGCGACTCGATCGTCGCCGGCGATGCCTCCGGCCGCGTGCGCCGGATGGTCGACGAGAACGGCGAGGACGTCACCGAGGCGCTCCCGTCGCGTCCGGTGCAGGTCATCGGGTTCACCTCGGTGCCCGGTGCGGGCGACACGTTCCTCGTCGTCGACGAGGACCGGGTGGCCCGGCAGATCGCCGACCGCCGCCGGGCCCGCGAGCGCAACGCCGAGCTCGCGAGCCGTCGCAAGCGGGTCAGCCTGGAGGACCTGGACGCGGCGCTCAAGGAGACCAGCCAGCTCAATCTGATCATCAAGGGCGACAACTCGGGTACCGTCGAGGCGCTCGAGGACGCGCTCATGAAGATCGACGTCGGCGAGGACGTGGAACTCCGGGTCATCCACCGCGGCGTCGGTGGGATCACCGAGGGCGACATCAACCTCGCCATCGCGGACAACGTCATCGTTCTGGGCTTCAACGTCCGGGCCGAGGGCAAGGCCACCGAGCTGGCCAACCGTGAGGGCGTCGAGATCCGCTACTACTCGGTGATCTACCAGGCCATCGAGGAGATCGAGCAGGCACTCAAGGGCATGCTCAAGCCCGAGTACGAGCAGGTCGACCTCGGTCGGGCGGAGGTCCGCGAGGTCTTCAAGTCCTCCCGGTTCGGGACGATCGCCGGCTGTCTGGTGATGAGCGGGGAGATCCGGCGCAACGCCAGGGCTCGCCTGCTGCGCGACAACGTGGTCGTCGTGGAGAACCTGCCGGTCAGCTCGCTGCGGCGGTTCAAGGACGACGTGGTCGAGGTCCGCGAGGGCTTCGAATGCGGTATGACGCTCGGCAACTACAGCGACATCAAGGTCGGCGACGTGATCGAGACCTTCGAGATGCGCGAGAAGCCCAGGGGCTGACGCTCGGGGAGTGCTGGGTGCCGCGCGGGCGGTACCCAGCACTCCCGGGCCCGGAGCGCATGCATGTATGTCGGCGCGTTGGAGCTGGACATCCTGCTCGGGGACGTCCACTCGCTGAAGGAGAAACGATCGGTGGTCCGGCCGATCGTCGCCGAGCTTCGACGGCGGTTCGAGGTCGCGGTGGCCGAGGCAGGCCATCTCGACGTGCATCGGCGCGCACTGATCGGGGTCAGCTGTGTCGCCCCGGACGCCGGTCACGTCACCGCGCTGCTCGACCGCTGCGAGCGCCTGGTGGCCGACCGCCCCGAGCTCCAGCTGCTCTCGGCCCGGCATCGGATGCTGGGCCCCGAGGACGACTAGCCTGACCCGAGGAGGGCAATCGTGGTGGACCATGCGCGTGCGCGGCGGTTGGCCAAGCGCATTTCCCAGATCGTGGCCGCCGCCCTTGAGCACGAGGTGAAGGACCCGCGGCTGTCGATGGTCACGATCACCGATGCCCGCGTCACCGGCGACCTGCGCGAGGCCACCGTCTACTACACGGTACTGGGTCGCTCGGTTGACGAGGCGCCGGACACCGCGGGTGCCGCCGCCGCGCTGGCCAGCGCCACCGGCGTGCTGCGCACCATGGTCGGCCAGCGAACCGGCATCCGATACACCCCGAGCCTCGCGTTCGTGCTGGACCAGGTGCCGGACGAGGCACGGCGGTTGGAGGAGTTGCTGGCCCGCACCCGGGAGTCCGACGCCGAGGTGGCCCGGCTCGCCGCGACCGCCCGGTTCGCCGGTGACGCCGACCCCTACCGGCCACCGCGCTCCCTCGACGCCGCCGACGCCGACGAGTGAGCGCCTACCGCGGCTCGCCGCCACACTGGGATCCGGCAGGCCCCGAACCCGCCCTCGCGGGCATCGACGCCGATGTGGCCGCAGCCGCCGCGCTGCTCGCCGACGCCCGCGACGTCACGCTGCTGGCCCATGTCCAGCCCGACGCCGACGCGCTCGGCAGCGCACTCGCGCTGGGGATCGCGCTGCGGCGGCGCGGCGCGACGGTCCGGGTCTCCTTCGCCGAGCCCGACGCGATACCCGAGTCGCTGCGCCCGCTCGACGTCCTTGACCTGTATGTGCCCGCCGGGGGGGTTCCCGCGCAGCCCGACGTCCTCGTGGCCTGCGACACCGCGAGCGTGCGGCGGCTGGGCGGACTCGGCGACCGGGTGCAGGCCGCCCGGGCGACGCTGCTCATCGACCACCACGCGTCCAACCACGGGTTCGGTACCCACCGGGTCGTCGACCCGGGCGCCGAGGCCACCGTGATTCTCGTGCACCGCATCCTGACCGCCCTGGGCACGCCGATCGATGAGGCCATCGGGAACTGTCTCTACGTGGGGCTCGTCACCGACACCGTCGGGTTTCGCACCGCCGGACCCGGCGCGCACCGGCTGGCCGCGACGCTGTTGGAGGCCGGGGTGCGAGTCGAACCGCTCGTCCGGCCGATCATGGACACGCATCCGTTCGGCTGGCTGGGGGCGCTCGCCGGGGTGCTGCGCGACGCCGCCCTCGAGCCGGCCGCCGCGGCCGGGCACGGGCTGGTTCATGCGGTCGTCTCCGCCGACCTCGTCGCCCGCTTCCGATTTGAGGAGATCGACAGCGTCATCGACCAGATCCGCACCGCCGCCGAGGCCGAGGTTGCCGCCGTCGTCAAGCAGACCGGTCCGCAGCGCTGGTCGGTTTCGTTGCGGGCCAAGGGAACCATCGATGTCGCGGCGGCTGCGGTCGCTCTCGGTGGCGGGGGGCACCGCAACGCCGCCGGCTTCACCTGGGACGGCGGGCGCGACGCTCTCCTCGACGCGTTGCGGTCCGCGCTCGACGCCGCGGCCCGCAGCGGTCCCCGCAGCAGCGGCTCGCTCTCGGGTTCCGACTAGCGTGAGCGCTGAATCGAGGAGGAGCAGTGACATCCGCACCAGAGCTGCGACCCGAACCCGCCGACGGACGGGCCGCGCGGCGCGCCTTCTTGGCCGCCGCGGTACGTCATCCCGCCCAGATCGGCGCGGTTGCGCCGAGCTCCGGCCGGCTGGGCGCCGTGCTGGCGTCGATCGTGCCGTGCCGTGGCAATCCGGTCGTCGTCGAGCTCGGGGCGGGCACCGGAGCGATCAGCGACATGATCGCCGCTCGGTTGCCGGCCGGGGCGCGTCATCTGGCGATCGAGGTCGACCCCGAGCTGTCCGAGTACCTGCGCCGGTCCCGGCCCGGCCTCGAGGTCGTGCAGGGTGATGCGGCGCAGCTCGCCGCGTTACTCGCCGACCGCGGGGTGAGCAGCGTCGACGCCGTGGTCAGCGGGCTGCCGTGGGCGCTGTTCGACGGTGTGGCTCAGCGCTCGATCCTCGATCAGGTCGCCGAGGTGGTCGGACGGACCGGCGGCTTCACGACGTTCGCCTACCGGCACGCCATGCCGATGGCGGCGGCCCGGCGGTTCCGGCGGATCCTGCACGAGGTCTTCGAGGAGGTCCTCATCACGCGGACGGTATGGCGGAACGTGCCACCGGCCTTCGGCTACGTCTGCCGCCGTCCCGCCGGTGCCGCTGCCCGGTGAGTTCGGCCGGATCCGCGGCGACCGGCCCGGTCTCGGCCCGCGCGGTGGTCCGGCTCGCGGCTCCGGCGCTGCCGGTACTGGCCGCCGAGCCGCTGTACCTGTTGGTCGACACCGCGGTCGTCGGTCGGTTGGGCGCCGTCCCGCTGGCCGGCCTCGCGGTCGCAGCGGTGATCTTCGCGCAGGTCACCACGCAGCTGACGTTCCTGTCCTACGGCACGACGGCGCGCGCGGCGCGGCTGCACGGTGCGGGGCGGCGGTACGCGGCGGTCGCCGAGGGAGTCCAGGCCACGTGGCTGGCGCTGGCGGTCGGGGTGGTGGTGCTGGTCGTCGGACAGGTGATCGCGCGACCGGTGGCCGGTGCTCTCGGTGCCGGCGGCGCGGTCGCCGATGCCGCCGTGTCGTGGCTGCGGATCGCGCTGTTCGGCGCTCCGCTGGTGCTCGTCACGCTGGCCGGGAACGGCTGGATGCGCGGGGTCCAGGACACCGCGCGGCCGATGCGCTACGTCCTGGTGGGCAACGGGCTCTCGGCGCTGGCCTGCCCGTTTCTGGTGCACGGCGCCGGGTCGTGGAACGGGTGGGGCCTCGAGGGCTCGGCGGTGGCCAACGTGCTGGCCCAGACCATCGTCGCCGGGCTGTTCCTGGCCGCGCTGCTGCGGGAACGGGCCACCGCACCGCCCGGCCAGCCGTTGCCGCTGCGCCCCGAGCCACGGTTGCTCCGTGCCCAGCTCGGTCTCGGCCGCGATCTGGTGCTGCGCAGTCTCTCGTTCCAGGCCTGCTTCCTGTCGGCGACCGCGGTGGCGGCCCGGTTCGGCGCCCCAGCGGTTGCGGCGCACCAGATCGTGCTGCAACTGTGGACGTTCCAGGCCCTGGTGCTCGACGCGATCGCGATCGCCGCGCAGGCCCTGGTCGGGGCCGCGCTGGGGGCTGGGGGCGCCGACCGGGCGCGGACGCTGGCCCGGCAGGTGGCGCGCTACGGGCTGGGCCTGGGGGTCGGGTTCGGGGTGCTGTTCGCCGCGCTGAGCACGACGCTACCCGGGGTGTTCACCACGGATGCCGCGGTGCTCGCGGCCGTCCCGCTGGCGTGGTGGTTCTTCGCCGCCATGCAGCCGGTGGCCGGGGTGGTCTTCGCGCTCGACGGCGTACTGCTGGGCGCGGGCGACGCCGCCTTCCTGCGGAACTCGACGCTTCTCGCCGCCGGGTCGGGCTTCCTGCCGTTGATCTGGGTGTCGCTGGTGGCGGGCTGGGGGCTGGTCGGGATCTGGACGGGGCTGACCGCATTCATGCTCGTCCGGCTGGTCGCGGTGACCCTGCGAACTCGGTCCGGCCGCTGGGCCGTGCCCGGCGCCCACGTCGCGCCCACCCCCTAGCCCGCGAGTCGGGGTATTTCCGAGCGCGAGTCGGGGTATTTCCGAGCGCGAGTCGGGGTATTTCCGAGCGCGAGTCGGGGTATTTCCGAGCGCGAGTCGGGGTGCCGAGACGGACGTGCCGGGCGGGGTCCGCGCCGGCCTCCCGAACCGAGCGGGCAGGATCGGTCGACGTGTCTCCTCCTGGACTGGTGATCGTCGACAAGGCGGGCGGGTTCACCTCGCACGACGTGGTGGCCCGGCTGCGGCGCATCCTGGGTACGCGCAAGATCGGCCACGCCGGCACCCTCGACCCGATGGCCACCGGCGTGCTCGTCTGCGGTGTCGAACGCGGGACCAGACTCCTGGGCCATCTCGCGCTCGACACCAAGGCCTATACCGCCACGATCCGGCTCGGGGCCGCGACGACGACCGACGACGCGGAGGGAGCCCCGATCGGTGGCGCCGACGCCGCGGACGTCGGCGAGGCCGCCATCCGGGCCGGGATGGCGGCCCTCACCGGCGCGATCCAGCAGGTGCCCAGCTCGGTGAGCGCGATCAAGGTCGACGGCAGGCGGGCCTACGCGCGGGTGCGCGCCGGGGAGGAGGTGGTGCTGCCCGCACGTCCGGTCACGGTGTCGGCGTTCACCCTGCGCGAGCTGCGGCGCGGGGACGCGGTGACCGATCTCGACGTCGAGGTCGAGTGTTCCGCGGGCACCTACGTCCGGGCGCTGGCCCGTGACCTCGGTGCGGCACTCGGGGTCGGAGGCCACCTGACGGCGCTGCGCCGGACCCGCGTCGGGCCGTTCACCCTGCAGCACGCGCGCCCGCTCGAAACGCTGGCGGACGAGCCGATGCTGTCGCTGTCGTTGTCCGGCGCCGTGGCGCTGGCGTTCCCGCGTCGCGACGTGGAGCGTGCCGACGCCGCGGCGTTTCGGCATGGGCGGCCGCTGCCGCCCGCGGGCCTGACCCGCACGTACGGCGTCTTCGACCCCGACGGGCAGGTGCTCGGCCTGGTCGCCGAGCGGGACGGCGCCGCGCGGCCGCTGGTCGTTCTGGCCCCGGCCGGAGGCTGAGGTGTCGCCCGCCGGGTCCGCCGGGCCGTTCCGTAGGCTCGCGGACGTGCAGCGCTGGCGTGGACTCGAGGCTGTGCCCACAGACTGGGGCCGCAGCGTGGTCACCATCGGAATCTTCGACGGCGTCCACCGCGGCCATCAACAACTGATCGACCAGGCGGTGGGCCGCGGCCAGGAGCGAGGGCTGCCCACGGTTCTCGTGACGTTCGACCCGCATCCCGCCGAGCTGGTGAGGCCCGGGAGCCACCCGGCTCGGCTGACGAGCCTGAGCCGGCGCGCCGAGCTGGTCGCCGAGCGGGGCGTCGACGCGTTCCTGGTGCTGCCGTTCACCGTCGAGCTCTCCCGGATGGATCCCGCCGAGTTCGCCCACGAGGTGCTGGTCGACCGGCTGCACGCAGTGCTGGTCGTGGTGGGCAGCAACTTCCGCTTCGGACACCGCGCCGCCGGGGACGTCGAGCAGCTGGGCCAGCTGGGCCGGCGCTTCGGTTTCGCTGTCGAGGGCCTCGACCTGATCACCGACGACGGCGTCACCTTCTCCTCGACCTACGTCCGGGCCTGCATCGACGCGGGTGATGTCGTCGCGGCGGCGGCCGCACTCGGGCGGCTGCACAGGGTCGACGGGGTCGTCGTTCACGGCGCCCGCCGCGGGCGGGACCTGGGCTTTCCCACCGCCAATGTGTCCTGCGCCCCGTTCACCGCGCTGCCCGCCGACGGCGTCTACGCCGGGTGGTTCCTGCACGGCGGGCGGCGGTTGCCCACCGCGATCTCGGTGGGAACCAACCCGACCTTCTCCGGGCGTGAGCGCACGCTGGAGGCCTACGTCCTCGATGTCAACGAGGACTTCTACGGTCACGAGGTTTCGATCGAGTTCGCCCACCGGCTTCGGGGGCAGGAACGCTACGACGGGGTCGAGGCGCTGGTGGAGCAGATGCATCGCGACGTCGTGCGGACCCGGGTGCTGCTGAGCGGGTGACGGGCCCGGCTGTCGTCGATTCCGGGGGATCGGTGACGAGCGGTCGGATTGCGCCAATTCCGCCCGCAGGGCTGCACCCAGCTGCGAGCATGCAGCCGTGGACGTGGACAACAAGTGGGTGGGCTCGGGTCAGCTGGCGGCCAATCGCGATCGGCAGCGCGAACTCTATGGCGCCCCGCTGGGCGAGCGGGTCCGCCGGGTGACCGGCGTGCTCGGCATCACCCAGAGCAGGCTCGCCCGAACGCTCGGCCTCAGCCCGGCCATGCTCAGTCAACTGGTGAGCGGTCGCCGGGTGAAGATCGGCGACCCGGCGGTGCTGGCCCGGCTGATGTTGATCGACAAGCGATGTCCGGCGGCCGATCCGGGGCCCGGTCCGGAGGCGGTGGAGCAGTTGCTCACCGAGATCCGCGACGCGCGGCTGCACTGGACCGGGGGGCCGCAGCCGAGCGTGGCGCCGACCGGTCCGGCGCCGTCGCACAGCTCCGCCGACCCGGCGCGGGCCGCCGAGCGTCGGCCCCGCTGCCAGCCCCCGGAGCCCCGGCGCACGGCGGCCGACGCGCTGCGCGCCGTCGCCGGACCGTCGCGCCTGGTCGCCGCGGCGGCGCGGCTGGACCCGATGTTCCCCGAGCTGGCCGCGGTGTTCCGTCAGGCCGCGGCGGGACGCCCCTGACGTGGCAGGGTGCCGTCACGGGGCGGTCGGGGAGTCCGCACTGGTAACCTGACCGACTGGGTACGGCTGCGGTCCGTGGTGGCCGTCCTGGAATCTCCGCCGCCCGGAGCGTCTCCCGGTGCGGGCAGAACACGGCACAGACGAACGAGGAGCACCATCCGTGGCCCTGGACGCCGCTGAGAAGAAGAAGATCCTGGACACCTACGGGGTCCACGAGGGCGACACCGGATCGCCCGAGGCGCAGGTTGCCCTGCTGACCAAGCGGATCAGCGATCTTACCGAGCACCTCAAGCACCACAAGCACGATCACCACTCGCGCCGCGGACTGCTGCTCATGGTCGGCCGCCGTCGTCGCCTGTTGAAGTACCTGGCCTCGGTCGACATCACGCGCTATCGGTCACTGATCGAGCGTCTCGGCCTGCGCCGCTGACCCATCCCGGCCCCCGGGGCGGCCGACGAGCCACCCCGGGGCGTCGGTCACACAACTCAACCCAGCACCCGCGCCACCGTGCCGGACGGTGATCCGCCGGTCCTCGGTAGTGGTTCCCGGACACGTTCGCTGCCGGGGGCTTCGATCGAAGACCGGCTCCGCCGAGGATCCGCCGGGAGTGGTGGTTCGAGTGCTCCTCCTGTGAGGGGACACCACTTCATGACCGACCCCATCCAGAGCGACGTGCACGAAACCACCGCCGTCATCGACAACGGCCGGTTCGGCACGCGCACCATCCGGTTCGAGACCGGGCGGCTCGCCCGCCAGGCCGCCGGATCCGTCGTCGCCTATCTCGACGACGAGACCATGCTGCTGTCCGCCACCACGGCGTCCAAGCAGCCCAAGGAGCACTTCGACTTCTTCCCGCTGACGGTCGACGTCGAGGAGCGGATGTACGCCGCGGGCCGGATCCCGGGCTCGTTCTTCCGCCGTGAGGGCCGTCCGGGCACCGAGGCGATCCTGATCTGCCGACTGATCGACCGCCCGTTGCGCCCGTCGTTCGTCGAGGGCCTGCGCAACGAGATCCAGATCGTCGTCACGGTGCTGTCGCTGCACCCGCAGGACCCGTACGACGCGCTCGCGATCAACGCCGCATCGGCGTCCACCCAGCTGGGCGGGCTGCCGTTCTCCGGGCCGATCGGCGGTGTCCGGGTCGCGCTCATCGATGGCCAGTGGGTGGCCTTCCCGACCTACGAGCAGCTCGAACGCGCCGTGTTCGACATGGTCGTCGCCGGCCGCATCGTCGGCTCCGGCGAGAACTCCGACGTGGCGATCATGATGGTGGAGGCCGAGGCCACCGACAAGACGGTGGGCCTGGTGACCGAGGGCGCGCAGGCGCCGACCGAGGAGATCGTCGCCGCCGGCCTGGAGGCGGCCAAGCCGTTCATCCGCACGCTGGCGCTGGCCCAGCAGCAGTTGGCCGACGCCGCGGCCAAGCCGGTCGGCGAGTTCCCGCTCTACCCCGCGTACGAGCCCGACGCCTACGACGCCGTCGCCGCGGCCGCGACCGACGACGTGGCCCAGGCCTTGACGATCGGCGGTAAGCAGGAGCGCGAGGCCCGGCTCGACGAGGTCAAGCTCGCCGTCCTGGGGCGGCTCGGAGCCGAGTTCGAGGGGCGGGAGAAGGAACTCGGCGCCGCATTCCGGTCGCTGAACAAGAAGCTGGTCCGCCAGCGCATCCTGCGCGACAAGGTCCGCATCGACGGCCGCGGCCTCACCGACATCCGGCCGCTGTCGGCCGAGGTCGAGGTGGTTCCGCGGGCGCACGGCTCGGCCCTGTTCGAGCGCGGCGAGACGCAGATCCTCGGCGTCACGACGCTGAACATGCTGCGGATGGAGCAGCAGATCGACTCGCTCGGGCCGGAGACGCACAAGCGGTACCTGCACCACTACAACTTCCCGCCGTACTCCACCGGGGAGACCGGCCGGGTGGGTTCGCCGAAGCGCCGGGAGATCGGCCATGGCGCGCTGGCCGAGCGGGCGCTGATCCCGGTGCTGCCCAGCCGCGAGGAGTTCCCCTACACCATCCGGCAGGTCTCGGAGGCGTTGGGTTCCAACGGATCGACGTCGATGGGCTCGGTCTGTGCCTCGACGATGTCGCTGTTCAACGCGGGTGTGCCGCTCAAGGCGCCGGTCGCCGGCATCGCGATGGGCCTGGTGTCCGATGAGGTCGACGGCGCGACGCACTACGTCGCGCTGACCGACATCCTCGGCGCCGAGGACGCCTTCGGCGACATGGACTTCAAGGTCGCCGGAACCGCGGACTTCGTCACCGCGCTGCAGTTGGACACCAAGCTCGACGGGATCCCGAGCGAGGTGCTGGGCGCGGCGCTCCAGCAGGCCAGGGACGCCCGGCTGACCATTCTCGAGGTCATCGGCGAGGCGATCGACCGCCCCGACGAGATGAGCACCTACGCACCTCGGGTCACCGCGATCAAGGTGCCGGTCGACAAGATCGGCGAGGTGATCGGGCCAAAGGGCAAGATGATCAACTCGATCACCGAGCAGACCGGCGCGGACATCTCGATCGAGGACGACGGCACCATCTACGTGGGTGCCGCCGACGGCCCGTCGGCCGAGGCCGCGATCGGCATGATCAACGCGATCGCCAACCCGCAGCTGCCGAAGGTCGGCGAGCGGTTCCTGGGCACGGTGGTCAAGACCGCCGCGTTCGGCGCATTCGTGTCCCTGGTGCCGGGCAAGGACGGCCTCATCCACATCTCGAAGCTGGGCAACGGCAAGCGGATCGGCAAGGTCGAGGATGTCGTCAACGTCGGCGACAAGATCCGCGTCGAGGTCTCCGACATCGACAACCGCGGCAAGATCAGCCTCCTGCCGGTGTCGGAGGAGAGCACGGCCGAGGAGCCCGGGGAGGGTGCTTCCGCCGACGCGGCCGCGGAGATTCCGTCGAGTTGACCGCTCTGGTGACGCCGGGGGCGGGAGCGAGTGATCCCGCCCCCGGCGCACGCAGCACCGTCACCCGCGCCGATCTGCCCGGTGGGATCCGGCTGCTCACCGAGACGCTGCCGGGGGTGCATTCGGTGGCGTTCGGAATCTGGATCGCCATCGGGTCCCGCGACGAGCGACCCGACCAGGTCGGCGCCGCGCATTTCCTCGAACACCTGCTGTTCAAGGGCACCGGGCGGCGGACGGCGGCGGCGATCGCCGAGGAGATCGACGCCGTCGGCGGTGAGCTGAACGCGTTCACCGCCAAGGAGCACACCTGCTACTACGCGTATGTGCTCGACGCCGACCTGCCGCTGGCGGTCGACGTGCTCGCGGACGTCGTCACCGACGCTCGGCTCGCGCTCACCGATGTGGAGCTCGAACGCGGGGTGGTGCTCGAGGAGATCGCCATGCGCGATGACGATCCCGAGGGCCTGGTCGGCGAGCTGTTCGACGAGGCTCTGTTCGCCGGGCATCCGCTCGGCAGACCGGTGATCGGCTCCGAGGAGTCGATCCGCGCGATGAACCGCGACACCCTGTACGAGTTCTGGCGCGGGGAGTACACGGCGCCGCGGATGGTCGTCACCGCGGCGGGAAACCTGGTGCACGAGCGGGTCGAGGAGTTGGCTGGGGCGGCGCTGGCCGCGGCGGCCGCCCGCTTCGATCCCGGTTCGGTGCCGGTGCCGCCGCGGACCGGTGCGACGCGGCCGCCCGCCGTGACCGGGCCGCGGCTCGTGTTGCGCAGCAACGACACCGAGCAGGCCCATCTCATGCTCGGGGTGCCCGCGTTCGACCGGCACGACCCGCGACGCCACGCGCTGCTCGTGCTCAACGCGGCGCTGGGCGGTGGGCTGAGTTCCCGGCTGTTCCAGCAGGTCCGCGAGCAGCGTGGGCTTGCGTACTCGGTCTACTCGGCGGCCACGACCTATGCCGACGCCGGAAGCCTCGCCGTCTATGCCGGCTGCGTTCCGGAGCGGCTCAGCGAGGTCGTCGCGGTCATCCGCGGCGTGCTCGACGCGGTAGCCGCCGACGGGCTGACCGAGGCCGAACTGACGCGGGCCAAGGGCTCGCTGCGCGGCGGGCTGGTGCTGGGCTGTGAGGACACCGCCTCGCGGATGAACCGGCTGGGACGATCCGAGCTCGACCACGGCCGCCAGCGCAGCATCTCGGAGAGCCTCGATCGGATCGCGGCGGTCACCGGCGACGAGGTGTCGAGGGTGGCCCGCGAGCTGCTGTCGGTGCCACTCACCGGCGCCGTGGTCGGCCCCTACGACGGTCTCGACGAGCTTCCGGCCGTGCTGCGCGAACTGGCCTGATGACGACCCGCTGTGAGTGCGTAACAGTGTTAGAACACTGTTACGCACTCACAGCGGGGGGTGACCTGCGGCGACGCATCGTCGCTGTGGGTCGACGGTCGGTGTGCCAGAGTTGACATTCATGTCCGAGGATCGATCGGTACTGACCCGCGAGGCGCCGCCGCCGGACCGGGTGCTGCGCTACGGCCCCGAACCCGACCACGTCGTCGACGTCCGCGACGGGCGAGGGGGCGATCGTGGCCGTCCGCTGCTCGCCCTCGTACACGGCGGGTTCTGGCGCCCGCGCTACGACCGGATCCACCTGCGGCCCATGACGGCGGAGCTGGCCGAGGCCGGGTGGTCCACCGCGGCGATCGAGTACCGCCGCGTCCCCGGGCGGCCCGACCTGGCCGTGTCCGACGTCGCCGCCGCCCTGCGCGCGCTGGCGGACCTGACCGGACGGCCGTTGCTGCTGGTGGGCCATTCGGCCGGTGGGCATCTGGTGCTGCACGCCGCGGCCGAGCCGGGTGCGGTGTTCGCGGGGGTGCTCGCCCTGGCCCCCGTGGCGGATCTGGTGCTCGCCGAGGGGAAGGGGCTGGGCGACGGCGCGGTCGCCGCCTTTCTCGGCACGCCCGCGGCCGCTCGTCCCGACCTCGACCCGGTGCGCCGGGCTGCCCCGGCGTGTGCCGTGCGGATCGTGCACGGCGGGGCGGACGAGATCGTCCCGATCTCGGTGAGCGAGTCCTTCCGGTGCGCCCATCCGGCGGCGGTGCTGCGCCGTGTCGATGCCGGGCACTTCGCGTTGATCGACCCGCGAAACCCCGCCTGGCCGGTCGTCGTGTCGGCGCTGAGCGAGCTCGGTGATGGCCGGCCGGGCGAGGGCAGCGACGGGTGGTCGTGCGGGGCGTCCTAGGCTGCCCGCGTGGGGAACGCGAAGTCGGACCGGATCCGGGTGGCGGTGCTGGGGGCCCGGGGCCGGATGGGTGTCGAGGTGTGCCGGGCGGTCGAGGCGGTCGAGGACCTTCAGCTCGTGGCGAGCGTCGACGTGGGCGACCCGCTGTCGGCCCTCGCCGACGCGGGTGCGCAGGTGGCCGTCGACTTCACCAGGCCCGATGTGGTGATGGAGAACGTCCGGTTCTGCGTGGATCACGGCATCGCCGCGGTCGTCGGGACCAGCGGCTTCGATGAGGACCGGTTCGCCACGATCCGCGGCTGGCTGCAGGACAAGCCGGGGGCGTGTGTGCTGGTGGCCCCGAACTTCGGTGTGGGTGCGGTGCTGTCGATGCACTTCGCACGGCAGGCCGCACGGTTCTTCGATTCCTGCGAGGTCATCGAGCTGCATCACGCCGGAAAGGTCGATGCCCCGTCGGGTACGGCGGCGCGGACCGCGGAGCTGCTGGCGGCGGCGCGCGCGGAGGCCGGCGCCGGGCCGGTGCCCGACGCGACCACCCAGGAGCGTCCCGGTGCGCGCGGCGCCGACGTCGACGGGATCCGGGTGCATTCGGTGCGGATGCCCGGGCTGGTCGCCCACCAGGAGATCATCCTCGGCGCCGAGGGCGAGATCCTCACCATCCGGCACGACTCGATGAACCGCACGTCGTTCATGCCTGGGGTGCTGATGGCGGTGCGGAACGTGCGCGACCGCCGCGGGCTGACGATCGGGCTGGAGCCGTTGCTCGGGCTCGGCTGACCCGGCCGCTGGTGTGTCGGGCGGGCTCACCGGCCTTCGTGTGATCGCACGTCGGTTCCGTCGCCTGTGCGGGCACGAACGGGCGGTGGCGGGTGCGGCTCATCCTCCGAGCGAGGCTCGGGGCGGTTCCGCCTCGCCCGCCAGCCGCAGGTCCAGCGTGCCGGCGAGCCGGACCTCGCGCAGCGGGCCGTCGCCGGTGTCCAGGGTGCGGGCGGCGCCGTCGGGCTCCCAGCCCGCGCGGGCATAGAACCGCTGGGCCACCAGGTCGGTCTCGGGTACCCAGGCATGTCCGCGCTGGGCGCCGTCGGCCCGCAGGTGCGCGGCGGCGGCCGCGAGCAGCCGGCCCCCGTGCCCGCGCCTGCCCCAGCGCGGCTCCACCAGCAGCGTGTTGATCTCGGCGAGCACCCCGCCCTCGCCGGTGTAGCAGGCCGCCGCACAGAAGCCGACCGTCCAGGCGCCCTCCCCGGCCACCAGCACGTGGTAGCCCGGGCCGGCGTTCAGCGCCGCCGCCCAGGCCTGCCGGGCGGCGGGACCGACGAGCCGGTCCAGTGCCTCGGCCGGGACGAGATCGGCGTAGGCGGTGCGCCAGACGGTCGCCTGGATCCGGACGATCTCGTCGATGTCGGCGGCGGCGGCGGGGCGGACCGTGGCGATGGCCATGGGTGCATGCATACCCGACAGACCGGAACGGTGAACGCGCGGCCGGTCGCGCACGGGAGGTTTGCTATGGCAACGTCTCCGGAGTGAGGAGTGCCCGCGCGCCGGCCTCGCTCGCGTGGATCGCGCTCGGGGTGGTCTACGTGCTGTGGGGCTCGACCTATCTGGCGAACCGCTACATCATCGAGACCGTCCCGCCGCTGACCGCGGGCGGCTACCGCTTCCTGGTCGGCGGCCTGCTGTTGGGGATCGTGGTGCTCGCGGTCGCCGGGCCACGGGCGTTCCGGATGACTCTCGGGCAGTTCGGCACCACTGCGCTGTCGGGACTGCTGCTGCCGGCCTGGGGAAACGGGCTGGTCGTCATCGGCCAGCAGTACGTGGCATCCGGGCTCACCGCGCTGCTCATCGCCTCGGTGCCGCTGCACATCGTGGTGCTGCGCGCGCTGACCGGTGACCGGCCGCGGCGCGCGACGGTCGGCGGTGTCGCGGTGGGGGTGGTCGGCCTCGCGGTGCTGGTGCTCGCCGGACCGTCGGAGGGGGCGGGCGGAGTGTTCGGCAGCGCGTGGTGGGGACCATGGGTGGTGCTGCTCGCCGCGCTGGGGTGGGCGACCGGCACGTTCGCCACCACCCGGCTCCCGGTGCCGTCGAACCCGTTCGCGCTGGCCGCGGTGCAGATGCTGACCGGGGGTGTGATCATGCTTGCGGTGGGGGCGGCGGCCGGGGAACGGCTCCAGCTCGACGCCGTCGCGCCGGCGTCGTGGTGGGCCTGGGGGTACATGGCCGTCGTCGTGTCGTTCGGCGCGTTCGGCGCGTACGCCTACGCGCTGGCCCATCTGCCGGTCTCGACGGTCGCGACCTACGCCTACGTCAACCCGGTGATCGCGGTGGTGTTGGGCGTGGTCATCGCGGGGGAGCGGTTCTCCGTGACACATCTGGTCGCCGGCGCCGTCGTGCTGCTCGCGGTGGTGCTGGTCATCCTGGCCGAGCGGCGGGCCCCGGATCGTCGGGGGGAGCTGGCAGCATCCCGTTCGTGACCGCACCGAACGTCGGGTCCCCCGGCGAGACCCTCAGCCCCGCCGCCGCCCGGCGCACCGTGCTGGCCGCGCAGGGCTTCGCCGACCCGCGGCCCGCCGGGCCGGTGACGCGGCGCCACCTGGTGAGGGCGATCGGGCGCATCCGGCTCCTGCAACTCGACTCGGTCAATGTGGCGGTCCGGGCGCACTATGCGCCGCTGTTCTCCAGACTCGGCAGCTATGACCGGGCCCTGCTCGACGATGCGGCGTGGACGCATTCGGCGCGCCGGCCCCGGCTGCTCGCGGAGTCCTGGGCGCACGAGGCCAGTCTGGTTCCGCTGGCGGACTGGCCGTTGCTGCTGTCGGGCGCCAAGCGGCCCGGCTGGTGGTCGCGCTACGGCGCGCTGGCCGACCGCGAGCCCGGACTCGTCGAGGACGTGCTGACCGCGGTCAAGGAGATCGGTCCGGTCGGGGCCGGGACCCTGGAGTCCGTGCTCGGCGGGCCCGGCACTCCGCGTCCGCCGGGGGCGTCCTGGTGGCAGCGCTCGCAGGTCAAACGGATCTGCGAGTACCTTTTCGGGACGGGCCAGCTGACCACCGGTGCCCGGGTCAACTTCCAACGGCTCTACGACCTGCCCGAACGGGTCCTGCCGCCCGAGGTGCTGGCCCGGCATCCGGCCGACCCCGGGGAGTCGGCCCGGGCTCTGATCCGCATGGCCGCGGCGGCCCTGGGCGTCGCCACCGAGCCCGACCTGCGCGACTACTACCGGCTCGACGCGCAGCGCAGCAAACGGGCGGTCGCGGAGTTGGTCGAGGCGGGCGACCTGGAGCCGGTCCAGGTCCGCGGCTGGCGGCATCCGGCATACCGGCATCCGGCGGCGCGCACCCCGCGGCGGATCGCCGGTCGCGCGCTGCTGTGTCCGTTCGATCCGCTGATCTGGGAGCGGACCCGCACCGAGCGGATCTTCGACTTCCGCTATCGGATCGAGATCTATGTGCCCGAACGGGCGCGTGAGTTCGGCTACTACGTCTTTCCGTCCCTGCTCGACGACGCGCTGGTCGCCCGGGTCGACCTCAAGGCCGACCGCGCCGCCGGGGTGCTGCGGGTGCCCGGCGCGTTCGCCGAGCCGGGCACCGACATCCCGCGGGTCGCCGCCGAACTCGCCGCCGAACTTCGACTGATGGCGAGCTGGCTCGGGCTGGACGCCGTGTGGGTCGGCTCGCGCGGCTCGCTCCATGCCCCGTTGCAGCGGGCGCTGAGCTGAACGGAGCCGGCCTCAGACGACGATCGAGGCGCGGGTGAGCAGGATGTTGCCGGTGCCCGTGCGGCCGCGGATCTGCACCGCCGCGGGCTCCTGCGGAGCCACGTGGCCGACCTCGAGGTCGCTGCGGACGCGGCCCGATCCCGAGGACAGGTCGAGCTCGGCCGTCACCCCGGAGCGCACCCCGATCCGCAGCCCGCCCGAACCGGTGGTCAGGTCGAACTGGCCGGATACCGCGTCGGCCACGGTGACCTCGCCGGACCCGGTGCGCACACCGATGTCGCTTGTCACCTCGCCGAGCCGGACGTCGCCGCTGCCCGCCTTGATCTCGCTCTTGCCCGCCAGCGCCGCCACCGTGATGTTCCCCGAGCCGGTGCGCACCCGCGCGCGCCCGTGGACGGGGCCCAGATCCACCTCGCCGGAGCCCGCCGTGACGTCCGCGTCGCCGTCGATCGTCTCCACCCGCGCGTTGCCCGAGCCGGTGCGCACCGCGGTCCAGCCGGCCAGGCCGGTCACCTGGACGTCTCCGGCCCCGGTGCGAATCGCCAGCCGCGAACGCGCCGGTGCGCTGACCGTGACGGCCAGGGGCACCATCCGCAGCGGGAGCTGCTGCGGGGAGCGCACGACCAGCCGGCGGCCGGTCTCCGACCAGCTGATCTCGGTGGCCCGCACGGCCTCGTTGACCATGTCGGTGTGGTCGGTGAACAGGCCCTCCGGCGCGCCCGCCGCGCTGCCGATCCAGTTGAACAGGCCGCTGAGGCCCTGGGTCCACGGGCTGCCCGCGGACGGCTCGTGGCGCACCTCGACCCGTACCTCGTCGATATCCTGCAGGTGCACGCCTATCCGGCCGACGTCGATCGAGAGTTCGAGCTCTGCGGGCCCGGTGGCCGGCCAGCTCTGCTGGCGCACCACGTCGTGGTCCATGTCGTCCGCCGCGCTGTTCATCGCGTCCTCGGTCATGCCGTTCACCCCCGCACCCAGCCGCGTAGGCGGCGTCCGTCGTCTGCGCGGCCCCAGTCGCCGCGGCCGGCTCGTTTGCCGGCCTTGCCCAGCAGTGCTCCCTGCACGGCCTGCGACACCCATGCGTTCAGCGACACCCCCTGTGCCGCCGCCGCCTGCTCGGCCTGGCTCTTGATCTGCTCCACCAGCCGCAGGGTGATACGGCTGATGTCGCCGGCATCCGGGCCGGTCGTCGGCGGAAGGTGCGGTGCCGACGGCTCGGTCTCCGGCTCGGTGGTCTCCGGGCTGACCGAGACGCGTACCTCACGCCCGTCGAGCCGGACCTCGACGACGCGGTCGCCCAGCGCCGCGGTCACCTCGGCGGCGAGATCGGCGAGGGCATTCATGATCGACAAACGGGCGGCGGGTTCGAGCGCGGCCCCGAGCAGCGCGGCCGTTCGTCTGGTCTGCTCGTCGCCGGCAGCCGCAGCCGCGGAGAGATCCTCACGCAGCTGGGTGACGTACTGGCTGACATCCATGACGCCACTATGGCGTCTTTGTGATGTCACGGCAAGCTGTCGGGCCACCCGGCTACGCTCGCCGCATGCCGGACACCGTGCCCCTGCGTGTGCAACTGGTCGCCAAGACGGAGTTCCTCCCACCGGCCGACGTGCCCTGGAGCACCGACGCCGACGGTGGCGAGGCGTTGGCCGAGTTCGCCGGGCGGGCCTGCTACCAATCGTGGTCCAAACCCAATCCCGCCACCGCCACGAACGCCGGATATCTGCACCACATCCTCGAGGTCGGACATCTGTCGGTCCTCGAACACGGCACGGTCAGCTTCTACCTGACGGGCGTCTCGCGCAGCCTCACCCACGAACTGATCCGGCACCGGCACTTCTCCTACAGCCAGCTGTCGCAGCGCTACGTGCCCGAACGCGACGCGGCGATGGTGGAGCCCGCCGTGATCGCCGACGATCCGGAGCTGCACGCGCTGTTCCTCGAGGCCACGGCGGCGTCGGTCAAGGCCTACGAGGAGCTGCTGGCAGGCTTGCAGCGGCGCTTCGCCGACGTCCCCAACGCCACCCTGCGCCGCAAGCAGGCGCGGCAGGCGGCGCGCGCCGTGCTGCCCAACGCGACCGAGACCCGCATCGTCGTCACCGGCAACTATCGGGCATGGCGGCATTTCATCGGGATGCGCGCAACGGAACACGCCGATGTCGAGATCCGTGGCCTGGCCATCGAATGCCTGCGTCAGCTGCAGCGCGAGGTGCCCAACGCCTTCAGCGACTTCGAGATCCAGGAGCTGCCGGACGGAACGGAGATCGCTTCGAGCCCGTTCGTCACCGAGGGGTGACCCGCGCGGCGCATCGGTACGTTGGGCACGTGAGCCTCGCGACGACGGAACGAGCAGCGATCTGCGACGAGTTCGAGCGATCCGGTCCCGACCGGCCGACGCTCTGCTCGGGCTGGACGTCCCGCGACCTGCTGGCACACCTGCTCGTCCGGGAGCGCCAGCCGTGGGCGGCCCCCGGCATCGTGCTGCCACTGTTCGCCCCGATCACCGAGCGCGCCATGCAGAGCTATGCCGACACCCCGTGGCAGCACATGATCGACGAGCTGCGTGCGGGCCCGCCGCCCTGGTCGCCCTACTGGATCACCAAGGTCGATGAGCGCGCCAACGGTGCGGAGTTCTTCGTGCACCACGAGGATGTCCGGCGCGGGGAGCCGGGCTGGGCGCCCCGCGGACCCGACGCGGACCGCGACGCCGAGCTCTGGACGGTGCTCGGGCGAATCGGCCGGGTGCTGCTGCGCCGCATTCCGACCGGGGTGCTGCTGCGCAGGCCCGACGGCGAGCAGCAGGTCGTGCGCACCGGGCGCGGCCTCGTCACGGTCGTCGGTGAGCCGGGCGAACTCGTGCTGCACGCATTCGGCCGGTCCGCGGCACGGATCGAGCTGGAGGGCTCGGCAGCCGACCTGGACGCGTATCGCAGCGCCCCACGCGGTCTGTGACGGCGGCCGTCCGCCGACATGCGATCGCCGGTGCGGGAGGTACGGTCATGGACCATGACGCCGACCCCAGCTCCGCAGCGTCCGCCGGGCCGCCCGTTCGGTCAGGTGCTGACCGCGATGGTCACCCCGTTCGACTCCGACGGGGCGCTCGATCTGGCCACCGCCGAGGAACTGGCCAACCACCTCGTTGAGCTGGGCAACGACGGTCTCGTCGTCAACGGCACCACCGGGGAGAGCCCGACGACCACCGACGCCGAGAAGTCGGAGCTGATCCGCGCGGTGGTCGGCGCGGTTGGCGACCGCGCAACGGTCGTCGCGGGTGCGGGCACCTACGACACCGCCCACAGCGTGCACCTGGCGCGCGAGGCGGAGAAGGCGGGCGCACACGGGCTGCTGGTGGTGACGCCGTACTACTCGCGGCCCCCGCAGTCGGGCCTGGTGCTGCATTTCACCGCGGTGGCCGACGCGACCGACCTGCCGGTGATGCTCTACGACATCCCGCCGCGCAGCGTGATCCCGATCGAGGTCGAGACGCTGCAGCGGCTCGCCGAGCACCCTCGGATCGTCGCGGTCAAGGACGCGCGCAACGACCTGCGCGCCGGCACCGAGGTGCTGGCCACGACGACCCTGGCCTACTACTCCGGTGACGATCCGGTGAACCTGCCGTGGCTGTCCGTCGGTGCGGTCGGTTTCGTCAGCGTGATCGGTCACGTCGTCGCCGACCGGCTGCGGGCGATGCTCGTGGCCTTCGAGACCGGTGAGCACGACCGGGCTCGGGCCCTGCACTACGGGACCCTGCCGGTGATCCGGGCGATGGGACGGGTCGGCGGGGCGGTATTCGCCAAGACGGCGATGCGGCTGCGCGGCCTGGACGTCGGCGAGCCTCGGCTGCCGTTGCCGCCGGCGACGCCGGAGCAGGTCGCGGCCATCGCCACCCATCTCGCCACCGCCGGCGTCGCGCTCGACCCGGACGTCTCGCTTCCTGGCGACGGCCGACGGGGCTACGGGGCGCTGGGGGCGCGCGCGGCGGCCGATCTCGGCGCGGAGGTTGCGCTCCCGTGATCATCGCTATCGGCATACCCGGCCGTTCGGCGACACCGCAGGACTCGCGGTGAGCCGGCCACGCGGCCGGGGGGACCGGGCCCGGTCCGATCGGCGGCCCCGCATGGAGCACCGGGAGCGCCCGGCGCCGAGGGCCGCGGATGAGGTCAGTCCCGCCGAACTACCGACCGGACCACCGCCGCCCCTGCCGGACGGCGGGCTCCGGGTGTTCGCGCTCGGCGGCATCGGCGAGATCGGTCGCAACATGACGGTCTTCGAACACGCCGGCCGGCTGCTCGTCGTCGACTGTGGGGTGTTGTTCCCGGCCGAGGACTCACCCGGGGTGGACCTGATCCTGCCCGACTTCCGGGCCATCGAGGACCGGCTCGACGACATCGACGCCCTTGTGCTCACCCACGGCCATGAGGACCATATCGGCGCGGTGCCGTTCCTGTTGCGTCAGCGCCCCGACCTGATGATCGTCGGGTCGCGGTTCACGCTCGCGCTCGTCGCCGAGAAGTGCAAGGAGCACCGCCTCAGCCCGCACCTGCTCGAGGTGAAGGAGGGCGACCGGTCTCGGCATGGCATCTGGGACTGCGAGTACTTCGCCGTCAACCACTCCATTCCGGACGCCCTGGCCGTCGCGATCCGCACCCGGGCAGGGCTGGTGCTGCACAGCGGTGACATCAAGCTCGACCAGCTCCCGCTCGACGGGCGGCTCACCGATCTCGCGGGCTTCTCGCGGCTCGGCGACGAGGGCGTGGACCTGTTTCTGGTCGACTCCACCAACGCGGACGTGCCCGGCTTCGTCACCCCGGAACGGGAGATCGGCCCGATCATCGACGGGGTGTTCCACCGCTCACCGTCGCGGATCATCGTGGCCTGCTTCGCCAGCCACGTGCACCGGGTGCAGCAGGTGATCGACGCGGCGGTCCGACATGAGCGCCGGGTGTGTTTCGTCGGTCGCTCGATGGTGCGCAACATGGGCGTGGCGGCTGAGCTCGGGCTGTTGGAGATCCCCGACGGGCTGCTCGTCGATCTCGACGAGGCGATGACGCTGCCCGACGACGAGCTGGTCCTGGTGTCCACCGGGTCGCAGGGCGAGCCCCTCTCCGCGCTGTCGCGGATGGCGCGCGGCGAGCACCGTTCGGTGCGGATCCAGCCGCAGGACACGGTCATCCTGGCCAGCTCGCTGATCCCGGGCAACGAGACCGCCGTCTTCGGGGTGATCAACGGGCTGATCCGGCTCGGCGCGACCGTGGTGCACCAGGGCAACGCGCGGGTCCATGTCTCGGGCCATGCCTCGGCCGGTGAGCTGCTGTTCCTCTACAACGCGGTGCGGCCGTCCAACGTCATGCCGGTGCACGGCGAGTGGCGCCACCTGCGAGCCAACGGCAGGCTCGCGGTGCAGACCGGGGTGCCGGAACAGGCCGTGGTGCTCGCCGAGGACGGCGTCGTCGTCGACCTCGTGGACGGGTGCGCCCGGATCACCGGCCGGGTGGAGGTCGGCCGGGTCTACGTCGACGGCCTCGCGGTCGGCGACATCGGCGAGACCACGCTGACCGACCGGCTGGTGCTGGGTGAGGGCGGGTTCATCGCGATCACGGTGGCGGTGGATGCCCATACCGGACGCGCCCGGTCCCGGCCCACGGTGTCGGGGCGGGGATTCTCCGACGACCCCAAGGCGCTCGACGCGGTGCTCCCGCTGGTCGAGGACGAGCTGTCGCGCACCGAGATCGAGGGAATCACCGACACCCACCGCATCGCCCAGGCCGTGCGCCGCGTGGTCGGCAGGTGGGTGGGGGAGACCTACCGGCGCCGACCGATGATCGTTCCGACGGTGATCGCGGTCTGAGCGGCGGTCACGGCCGTACCGCCCGGGCCAGCGCCGCGACCGCGAGGTCCAGTTCGTCCTCGCCGATCGTCAGCGCGGGACGGAACCGGATCGAGCGTTCCCCGCAACCGAGGACCAGCACCTTCTCGTCGCGGAGCAAGCGGGTCAGCGTGGCGTCGCGGGCCTCGGGAGTGGGAAGGTCGACCGCGACGAACAGGCCGCGACCGCGCACGTTGTCGATCCCCGAGACGGTGGCCAGCCCGTCGAGCAGCCGCTTGCCGAGCACCCCGGCCCGTTCGATCAGTCCCTGGGACTCGATCACCTCCAGGTAGCGCCGGGACCGCACCATGTCGGTGAGGCCACCGCCCCACGTCGAGTTGATCCGCGAGGACACCCGGAAGACGTTGTCCGGCACCTCGTCCACCCGCCCGCCCGCCATGATTCCGCAGACCTGCACCTTCTTGCCGAACGCCACGATGTCGGGCTGCACGCCGAGCTGCTGGTAGGCCCACGCGGTGCCGGTCGTCCCGGCTCCGGTCTGCACCTCGTCGAGCACGAACAGAGCGTCGTGCTCGTGGCAGAGCGCCTGCATCGCCTGGAGGAACTCGCCGCGCATGTGGTTGTCGCCGCCCTCGCCCTGGATCGGTTCGGCGATGAAGCAGGCGATGTCGTGCGGATGCGCGGCGAACGCGGCGCGGGCCTGGGCGAGCGCACGCCGCTCCGCGGCCTCGACCTGCGCGAGGTCGATCGGGAACCGGATCGCGGGAACGTCGATCCGCGGCCAGTCGAACGTCGGGAACAACGCCGTCTTGACCGGGTCGGTGTTGGTGAGCGAGAGAGCGTAGCCGCTGCGGCCGTGGAACGCCCGGCGCAGATGCAGGACCTTCGTCCCGAGCTCGGCCGGACGTCCGCACAGCGCGTTATGCCTTCGCTTCCAGTCGAACGCGACCTTCAGCGCGTTCTCGACGGCGGCCGCCCCGCCCTCGATGAGGAACAGGTGCGGCAGGGCCGGGTCACCGAGCACCCGTTCGAAGGTCTCGACGAACATGGCGAGCTGGCTCGTGTAGACGTCCGAGTTGGACGGCTTGTTGACCGCGATCTCGGTCAGCTCGTCGAGGAACGCCGGATCCCCGGTGAGCGCCGCGGGGTTGATGCCCAGCGGGGCCGAGGCGAAGAAGCTGAACAGATCCAGGTAGCGGTGTCCGTCACGGGCATCCACCAGCCAGGACCCCTGGCTGGCCCGGGTGTCGAGCACCAGGTCGAAGCCGTCCAGGAGCAGGTGGCGGCGCAGCGTCTCGGGAACGCGTTCGGGCGGAACCGGGAAGGTGACGGCCATACCTCCAGTGTGGACGTGATCTGCGGCGACGCACGACGCCGAACGTCGATGTTGGCGGGCGAAGTGCCACGATGTGGGCTGTGGGACCGACGGATCGTCAGCTCGACGACCTCGACCGCAGGTTGCTTGCGCTGCTTGCGGCCGACGGGCGTACGCCGATGGCGGAGCTGGGGCGCGTCGTCGGGCTGTCCCGCACCGCGGTGCTCGCCCGGGTCCAGCGCCTCGAGCGCGACGGGGTGATCCGCGGCTATCACGCCGAGGTGGTGCTGCCGGGGGACGCGACGGCGCACCGGGCCCGGGTCGGCATCGTCATCCACACCCCTGACGTCGCCGGGTACGTGCGGCGGCTTCGAGACCTCCCCGGCCTCAGCGAGATCGAGACGGTGACCGGAGAGTACGACCTGATGGTGCAGGTCACCGCCGCGACCGCGGGGGAGCTCGACGCGGTGCTCGACCGGATCTCCGGCTGGCCGGCGACGGTCCGCACCACGACGTGGGTGGTGCTGACGCGCTACGCGTGAGCGGGACGACTCCGGGGGCCCGGGTGTCGGTCCCCGGAGCGGGGCGTCGTCCCGGATACCGTGGGCGGATGGCACGACGGACGACCGCAGGCGGGGGTAAACCGACCGCGGCGCGGTCGTCCCGCAGCTCCAGGAGCGCCGGCTCGTCCGGGCGGACCCGCCGCTCGTCGGGCGCCACCCGGCGTCCCGGCGCCCGCAAGCCTCCGCCGCGGCGCAACCCCGATCTGCTCGACCGCGGGATGGACGCGGTCGGGCACGGCGTGCTCCGACTCGGGAAGGCGGCTCGGTGGGCGGCGGGCCGGGCGGTGGAGCGGACCCGGGAGATCGACCCCGCGCATCGGCGCAACGGCCTCGGCGTCGCCCTCATCGTGCTCGCCGTGGTGGTGGCCGCGGGGGTCTGGTGGGGCGCGGGCGGACCGGTCGGGGCCGGGCTGTCCGCGGCCGTCGGCGCGGTCCTCGGGGTGACCGGGGCGCTGCTGCCGGTGGTGCTGCTCGGCGTCGGGATCGTGTTGATGATCTCCGAACCGCATCCGGAGGCGCGGTCTCGGCTGATCCTGGGGACGCTGCTGCTCAGCCTGGGTGTGCAGGGCCTGGTGCACCTGTTCACCGGGCTGCCGGACGATCCCGCGAACTGGTCGCGGGGCGGCGGGGCGCTCGGCTACCTCGCGGCGACGCCGCTGGCCAGTGGGCTCACCGGCTGGGTGGCCACGCCGGTGCTCGTCCTGTTGTCGGGCTATGCCGTCACGGTCCTCACCGACACGCTGGTGACGGAGATCCCCGACCGGGTCCGCCGGTTGCTCGGCCGCCCCGTTCCCGAGCCCGGGGACGACGAGCAGGCCGCCGAGGACGGAACGGACCCGGTGCTGGAGGCCGAGGTCGAGCCGCTGCGGCGGCCGTCGCGACGGCGCCAGGCCCGCGAGGCGGACGCGTTCCGCGACGAGCCCGACGAGGCGACCGAGGACACCCAGGCAGGCGAGAGCCCCCGCCGGCCCACGGCCCGCCCGGCGGCCGCGTCCGAGCCGGCGCAGGCCGCGGGGGAGCAGCTCGCCATGGCCGTCCGGGAGCCCGCGAGCGACTCGGAGTACCTGCTGCCGCCGTCGGACCTGCTGCCGAGCGGCCCGGCGCCCAAGACCCACAGCCGCGCGAACGATGCGATGATCGAGGCGATCAGCGGCGTGCTGGTGCAGTTCAACGTCGACGCGCAGGTCACCGGCTTCACCCGAGGCCCGACCGTCACCCGCTACGAGATCGAGCTCGGCGTCGGAGTGAAGGTCGAGAAGATCACCCAGCTGACCCGCAACCTCGCCTACGCGGTGGCCACCGACAACGTCCGGCTGCTCGCGCCGATCCCCGGGAAGTCGGCCGTGGGCATCGAGGTTCCGAACACCGACCGCGAGATGGTCCGACTCGGCGACGTGCTGCGCTCGTCCGCCGCGCGGGGCGAGCAGCATCCGATGGTGATCGGGCTGGGTAAGGACATCGAGGGCGATTTCCTCGTCGCGAACCTGGCGAAGATGCCGCATCTGCTGGTCGCGGGCTCCACCGGCTCCGGCAAGTCCAGCTTCGTGAACTCGATGCTGGTCTCGTTGCTGTCGCGGGCCACGCCGGACGAGGTGCGGATGATCCTCATCGACCCGAAGATGGTGGAGCTCACCCCGTACGAGGGCATCCCGCACCTGATCACGCCGATCATCACCCAGCCGAAGAAGGCGGCCTCGGCGCTGGCCTGGCTGGTCGAGGAGATGGAGCAGCGCTACCAGGACATGCAGGCCAGCCGGGTGCGCCACGTCGACGACTTCAACCGCAAGGTGCGCTCCGGCGAGATCACCGCTCCGCCGGGCAGCCAACGCGAGTACCGCCCGTACCCGTACATCATGTGCATCGTCGACGAGCTCGCCGACCTGATGATGACCGCGCCACGCGACGTCGAGGATGCGGTCGTGCGGATCACCCAGAAGGCCCGCGCAGCCGGCATTCACCTGGTGCTGGCGACCCAGCGGCCGTCGGTCGACGTCGTCACCGGTCTGATCAAGACGAACGTGCCGTCGCGGCTGGCGTTCGCCACCTCGTCGCTCACCGACTCGCGGGTGATCCTCGACCAACCGGGCGCGGAGAAGCTCATCGGGATGGGTGATGCGCTGTATCTGCCGATGGGTGCCAGCAAACCGGTGCGGATGCAGGGCGCGTTCGTCGGGGACGACGAGATCGCCAAGGTGGTCACGTTCACCAAGGAACAGGCCGAGCCGACCTACACCGAGGGCGTCACCGCGGCCAAGGCGGGCGAGCAGAAGGAGATCGACCCTGATATCGGCGACGACCTGGACCTGCTGCTGCAGGCCGCCGAGCTCGTCGTCTCCTCGCAGTTCGGCTCGACGTCGATGCTGCAGCGCAAGCTGCGGGTCGGGTTCGCGAAGGCGGGCAGGTTGATGGACCTGCTCGAGTCCCGCGGCGTCGTGGGGCCATCGGAGGGGTCGAAGGCCCGCGACGTGCTGATCAAGCCGGACGAGCTGGAGAACGTGCTCTGGCTGATCCGGGGCGGGAACGGCCCCGAGCCCGGCGGCGATCCCCCGTGAGTGCAGAACGGTGTGCGAACACCGCTCGGCCCTCACAACCCCTGCTGAGCTGCGAAACCCTGTTGCCGCCAGGCCTCGTAGACGGCGATCGCGACCGCGTTGGACAGGTTCAGCGACCGGGAGGCCGGCACCATCGGCAGCCGCACCCGGGCGGTGACCTGCGGGGCCTGCTGCACCGGCACGGGCAGGCCGGTCGACTCCGGGCCGAACAGCAGGACGTCGCCCGGCGCGTAATCGACGTCGGCGTAGCAGCGGCTCGCCGTCGTGGCGAACGCGAACACCCGCGCCGGTAGCAGCGCGGCCCAGGCCGCGTCGAGGTCGGCGTGCACCTGCACCTGAGCAAGATCGTGGTAGTCCAGCCCGGCCCGCCGCACATGGCGGGCGGCCAGGGAGAACCCGAGCGGCTCCACGAGATGCAGTTCGGCGCCGGTATTGGCCGCCAAGCGGATCGCGTTCCCGGTGTTGGGTGGGATCTCGGGGGCGAGCAGCACGATCCGGAACACGCGACCGATCCTGCTCCTGCGCCGGTCCGCGGCGGAGGCGGGGTCGTGCTGCTCAGCCGGGTCGCTCGGCCAGCCAGGCGGTGGCGGTGATGCCGGCGAGGTCGCGGAACTCGCGGGCCAGGTGCGCCTGGTCGACGTAGCCGCAGTCCGCGGCGACCGCGGCGAGGGCGGGCCGTCGGGGGTGGCGCAGCAGGTCGCAGGCCCGCTCGAAGCGGATGACCCGGGCGGCGGCTTTCGGGGCCAGGCCGATCTCCCGGCGGAACCGGTCGGCCAGGTGCCGCCGACTCCAGCCCACCTCGCGGGCGAGCCGCTCGATCCGCAGCCTGCCACCGGTGGCCGCCAGCCGGTCCCAGGCGTACCCGACCTCGGGCGGAGGCTCGCGGCGCCGCCGGCCCTCGGCCAGCCGGGTCAGCGCGGCATCGAGCAGGGCGAACCGCTCGGGCCAGGACGGGATGGTGGCGAGCCGGTCGAGGAGCGGGTCGATCCGGCGCCCCAGTAGCTCAGCGAGGTCGACGACGTCGCCCGCGAGCACCCCGGCCGGGGCGCCGAGCAGGGCCCGGGCGCCGCGCCAGGTCAGCTGCAGCTGCAGCCCGGTTTGCGGCTCGTTCTGTGCGATCACGGCCGGTGCGTCGGACAGGCCGCCGACCAGTGCCGCGAACGAACCGGGGGCGCGGGTGGGGTCGGGCATGCGCAGGAGTTCGACGGTGCCGTCGAGGCAGAGCAGGAACGTCAGATGCGCCGAGGGGACGCCCTGGTGGGTGCCCGGTCGGGTGGGGGCTATGCGATAACCGGTGTAGCCGGTGACGTAGTCCCGCAGCGCCGGTGATGGCTGCGTCCACACCAGTTCGCCGCGGGTGTCGCCCACGGCGGCAGGATACGACGGATCTGCGCAGCTCGACGCGGGCTGTGAGTGCGTAACAGTGTGGGAACACTGTTACGCACTCACAGGTGGAGCATCATGCGGACGTTACCCAGCGTGTTGGGCTTGACGTGGGCGAGGTCGAGGAACTCCGCGACACCGGCGTCGTAGGAGCGCAACATCGCGGCGAAGACGTCCGGCGACACCGGTGTTCCGTCGATCTCGGCGAACCCGTGCCTGCCGAAGAACGAGCGCTCGAAGGTCAGCACGAACAGCCGGCTCAGCCCGAGCTCGCGGGCGTTGGCGATGAGCCCGTCGACGATGGCGTGTCCGACGCCGTGGCCCAGCAGGCGCGGGTGCACAGCGACCGTGCGGACCTCCCCGAGGTCCTCCCACAGCACGTGCAACGCGCCACAGCCGACCACCTCCTCGTCCAGCTCCGCGACCAGGAACTCCTGCACGGACTCGTACAGGGTGATGATCTCCTTGGCCAGCAGGACCCGCCCGGCATAGGCGTCCACCAGGGATTTGATGGCCGTCACGTCGGCGGTCCGAGCTCGCCGTACGAGCACCTCTGCCACGGCACGCAGGGTAGATCACCGGCCGACGGATACCCTGACCGGCGTGTCAACACCCAGTCGTGCCGATGCGCGCCCCGGAACCGTCCCGCGGCGCGCCGCCCTGCTGACCCTGGGCTGCGCGCGCAACGAGGTCGACTCCGAGGAGCTCGCCGGCCGCCTGGTCGGCAGCGGGTGGGAGCTCGTGGAGGCCGACTCGTCCGCGGGCGGTCCAACGCCGGACGTCATCGTGGTCAACACGTGCGGCTTCGTCGAGCAGGCCAAGAAGGACTCGATCGACACCCTGCTCGCCGCGGCGGACGTCGCCAAGGACGGCGGCGCGAAGGTCGTGGCGGTGGGCTGTCTGGCCGAGCGCTACGGCGCCGAGCTGGCCGAAAGCCTGCCCGAGGCCGACGCCGTGCTCGGTTTCGACGCCTATCCCGACCTCGCGCAGCGCCTCGGCGATCTGCTCAGCGGTCATGCGCCCGCCCCGCACGTGCCCACCGACCGCCGCACGCTGCTGCCGATCTCGCCGGTGCACCGTCCGGACGCCGCGGCTGAGGTCTCGGTCCCCGGGCACGCGTGGGTCCCCGACCTGTCGCGGCGGCGGCTTTCCGAGGGCCCCGTCGCGCCGCTCAAGCTGGCGTCGGGTTGCGACCGGCGCTGCGCCTTCTGCGCGATCCCGTCCTTCCGCGGCGCGTTCGTGTCCCGGCGGCCGGACGACGTCCTCGCCGAGGCGGCCTGGCTGGCCCGCCAGGGCGTCCGGGAGATCGTCCTGGTCAGTGAGAACTCCACGTCCTACGGCAAGGACCTACCCGGTGGCACGCGGGCGCTGGTCGAGTTGCTGCCGCGGATGGCGCAGGTCCCGGGCATCGATCGGGTCCGGGTGAGCTATCTGCAGCCTGCTGAGCTGCGGCCGGACCTGCTGCGGGTCATCGCGGCCACCCCGGGCATCGCGTCGTACTTCGACCTGTCCTTCCAGCATGCCAGCCCGTCGGTGCTGCGCCGCATGCGCCGGTTCGGCTCGCGGGCCGATTTCCTCGATCTGTGCGAGCGGATCCGCGCGATCAATCCCGAGGCGGGCATCCGCAGCAACGTGATCGTCGGGTTTCCCGGCGAGACCGAGGACGACCTGGCCGAGCTGGAGGCGTTCCTCACCGAGGCCAGGCTCGATGCGGTGGGAGTGTTCGGCTATTCCGACGAGGAGGGCACCGAGGCGGCGGGTTACGACGGAAAGCTGCCCGCCGATGTCGTCGCCGCGCGGGTGTCGCGGATCTCGGCGCTGGTCGACGAGCTGATGGTGCAACGGGCCGAGGATCGCGTCGGCACGGAGGTGACGGTCCTGGTCGAGAGCGCCGAGGACGAGGACTTCGAATGCACCGGGCGCGCCGAGCACCAGGCTCCGGAGGTCGACGGCGAGTGCATCATCGAGCGCGGCTCGGGTCTGGTGCCCGGTGACCTCGTACGGGCGGTGGTCGTCGACACCGAGGGCACCGACCTGGTCGTCTCGCCGCGCGAGGTCCTCGCGCCGACCCAGCCGGATCCGCCGACGCAGGGTTCGACGTGACCGCGTCCGCGCGCGCCGGGAGCGACGCGCCGGTCCGGCGGCCGCGGCAGGTGCCCGGCCGCGGGGAGGGTCCGTGAGCAGGCCCGGGGTGGGAGCGTCCAGCCCGGCGCCGCTGCTCAACATCGCCAACGTGCTCACCGGGCTACGCCTGCTGCTGGTGCCGGTGTTCCTGGCCGTGCTGCTCGTCGAGCAGGGCCGCAGCGTCGACTGGCGGCTCGCCGCGTTCGGCGTGTTCGCTGTCGCCGCGTTCACCGACCGGCTCGACGGTCGGATCGCCCGCAGCCGGGGACTGGTCACCGCGTTCGGCACCGTCGCCGATCCGATCGCCGACAAGGCGCTGACCGGGGCGGCGTGGGTCGGACTCTCGGTGCTCGGACTCATCCCGTGGTGGGCCACCATCGTGATCATGGGCCGGGAGCTGGCCATCACCCTGCTGCGGTTGTGCGTGCTGCGCCACGGCGTGATCCCGGCCAGCCGCGGCGGCAAGGCCAAGACGGTGGTGCAGTCCCTGGCGATCGGTCTGTTCCTGTTGCCGCTGGAGGAACTGTTCGGTGATCTCGTCGTCGTCACCGTGCGCTGGACGGTGCTCGCGCTCGCGATCGTGCTGACCGTGGGCAGCGGGCTGGACTATGTCCTGCAGGCGATGCGGCTGCGCCGCTGCTGAGCGACCCGGAGCCGGTGAGTCCCTGAGCCGCCGAGACGTTCGCCGTGGGCGAACGTGGCGTGGCCAGGTGATCGGAGACGAGGGTCGGCCGGACTCGGTACGGTGAGGCCAGCGTGTCCTGGCGCGACCGGGCCGGACGGGTGTGACGAGGAGGGTGGCATGGCTGTGCTGCTTCGTGAAGCGATCGGCGGCAGCCTTCGGCGCGCCCGGACCGCCCGGCGGCGGACCCTGCGGGAGGTGTCCCGACGCGCGCGAGTGAGCCTGGGGTATCTGTCGGAGGTCGAGCGCGGGGTCAAGGAACCGTCCAGCGAGCTGCTCGCCTCGATCTGTGAGGCGCTCGAGATCACACTGCCCGACCTGCTGGCGACGGCCGCCGAGGACATGGCGGCCGCGATGCGCCTCCCGATGGTCGTGCCCATCGGCCTGCGCCACGCCGACCTGCGGATCGCGGGCGCACCGACGTCGCTGGACCAGGCCCCGTCGAACCCCCTCGTCGGCCCGCAGCCGACGACCGCTCCGCCGGCCCCGATGGCCAGCGTCAGCGCGGCCGCCTGAGGACCGGTTTCCGTCACGGTGCCCGACTGCGCTCTCCTACCCGATTCGGTAGCCTGGCCCTCGGGCTGCCCCCTGGGCGGCCTCCGGAAGATCCCCGATATCGTCGGTGGGCGCTGGAAAGCGGGACCGGCGCGGTGCCACGATGGGCGGAGCGCGCACCGGTACCGCGGGGCCGGCATGGCGCGGTGGCAGACGGTGTCGCACTCGGAGGTAGGCGGAACAGATGGCCAACCCTTTTGTCAAAGCCTGGAAATACCTGATGGCGCTGTTTTCGTCGAAGGTCGATGAGTACGCCGACCCGAAGGTGCAGATCCAGCAGGCCATCGAGGACGCTCAGCGCCAGCACCAAGCGCTCTCCCAGCAGGCGGCGGCGGTCATCGGCAACCAGCGGCAGTTGGAGATGAAGCTCAACCGGCAGCTCGGTGAGATCGAGAAGCTGCAGGCCTCGGCCCGCCAGGCGCTCGTGCTGGCCGACCAGGCCAGGGCCGCCGGCGACGAGACCACCGCGCAGCAGCGCGAGCAGGCAGCGCAGGCGTTCGCAACGCAGCTGGTCGCGGCCGAACAGTCGGTCGAGGACCTCAAGACGCTGCACGACCAGTCGATCCAGGCGGCTGCCCAGGCCAAGCAGGCCGTCGAGCGCAACTCGATGATGTTGCAGCAGAAGATCGCCGAGCGGACGAAGCTGCTCAGCCAGCTCGAGCAGGCCAAGATGCAGGAGCAGGCCGCGGCCTCGCTGCGGCAGATGAGCGAGCTGTCCGCACCGGGGAACACCCCCTCGCTGGAGGAGGTCCGCGACAAGATCGAGCGGCGCTATGCCAACGCGATCGGCTCCGCCGAGCTGGCGCAGAACTCGGTGCAGGGCCGGATGCTCGAGGTGCAGCAGTCCACTGTCGATCTGGCGGGCCAGAACCGCCTCGAGCAGATCCGCGCCTCGCTGCGCGGCGCCCCGGTCGCCGGTGAGGTCACGGCGGGTCCCAACCCGGCCCAACCCGCGCCCGCGCCCGCGCCGCAGCGTCAGCAGCAGCCCGGCACCGCCTGAGCCATTCGTGCCGGCGCCTCATGGCTCCATGAGGCGCCGCCCTCAACTCGGGGGTGGGGCAGGACCCGGCTGACAGCGCGGGCACCAGTAGGCCACCCGCGCGTGGCTGCCGTTGCCCTGCATCGCGGTGCGGATCCGGGTGCCGCAGCGGCGACAGGGCTGCCCGGCCCGCCCGTACACCCAGTGCGCCTCGGCGGGGTTCGCCGAACCGGTCGTGCTCTGCTGGGGTCGATCGGCGTTGCGCCGCAACAGGTCTCGTGCCAGAGAGATCGCTGCGGACGGTTCGGGGACGTCGCGTACCGGCGTCCACGGCGAGAGACCGAGCAGGAAGCACACCTCGGTCTTGTAAAGGTTCCCCACCCCCGCCATCACTCGTTGCTCCAGCAGCGCGAGCCCGATCTCGTGATCGGCTCGCGCGGCGAGCCTGCGCAGCGCCTCCGCGGAATGGGTCGTGTCCCAGCAGGGATCGAGCAGGTCGGGGCCGAGGTGGCCGACGAGCCGGTCCTCCTGCGCGGTCGGGAGCAGTACGAGGTCGTGCAGCGCGAATCCGACGGCGACTCGATCATCGGTTTCGAGCACGACCCGCGCCTGGTGCGCCGGACGTTTCCAGCGCATTGCGGGTCGGTAGAGGTGCCAGGCGCCGTCCATGCGCAGATGGCTGTGCAGGCTGCGGCCGTCGTCGAAGCGGGTGAACAGGTGCTTTCCGACGGTGGCGACCCCGGTGACGGTCCGGCCCGCCAGGTCGTGCTCGACCCAGCGCGGATGACGCAGCTCGCCCCGCCGCAACCGCTGACCGGTCAGCGCGGCGCGCAGCCGCTTGCCGGCGAGGTGGACGGTGTCGCCCTCGGGCACGGCTCGACGGTACGCGCATCCACCGATCGGTGGAGCGGCGATCCACCGGCGCGATCCGCCTCCCGCGCCGCACGGTCGATCCCTGACGCGCGCGGGCCCGCGAGTCTGGCGGACATGACGGTCATCGAGGTCAACGGGTTGGGTAAGCGCTACGGCGACCATGTCGCGGTGGACGAGGTCTCCTTCAGCGTGGCGGAGGGGGAGATCTTCGGGGTGCTCGGCCCGAACGGCGCCGGGAAGACGACGACGGTCGAGTGCATCGCGGGGCTTCGGGTTCCCGACAGCGGCACCATCAGGGTGCTCGGTCTGGACCCGTGGCGCGACGACGCCGCGCTGCGCCGGGTGCTGGGCGTGCAGTTGCAGGACAGCAGGCTGCCCGAGCGGATGACGGTGGGGGAGGCGGTCGCGCTGCACGCCTCGTTCCATCCGGATCCCGCCGACGGCGACGCGCTGCTCGAGCGGCTCGGGCTGGCCCGCATGCGGGGCACCCGGTTCGGGGCGCTCTCGGGCGGGCAGCAGCAGCGGCTGGCGATCGTCCTGGCGCTCATCGGCCGCCCGCGCATCGCCGTGCTCGACGAGCTGACCACCGGGCTCGACCCGCAGTCGCGGCGCAGCACCTGGGAGCTCGTCGAACAGATCCGCGCGGACGGCGTCACCATCGTGCTGGTCACCCATTTCATGGAGGAGGCCGAACGGCTCTGCGACCGGCTGGCACTCCTCGACGCCGGCCGCGTCGTCGCGATCGACACACCGAGCGGTCTCGTCGAGCGGGCTCGGCCGCCTCAGGTCATCCGGTTCCGGCCGTCCGGACCGGTGTCCGACGGGGTGCTGCGCGCCCTGCCCGGGGTCACCGCCGTGGCCCGGCGCCACGGCCTCGTCGAGATCACCGGCACCGGTGACGTGCTGGCCGCGGTGACCGCGGAACTGGCCCAGCGCCGGATCGTCGCGGCCGAGCTGCGGATCACCCAGGCCCGGCTGGACGACGCGTTCGTCGCGCTCACCGGGAAGGCCGCGCGATGACCGGGCTGCGTGCGCTGACCGTCGCGGAGACCCGGCTGTTCCTGCGCGACCGGGCGAGCGCCTCCTACACCCTCGGCTTTCCCGCACTCTTGCTGGCGGTGCTCGGATCGATCCCGTACTTCGGCGAGCCGGTCACCGTCGGCGGCCCGCGGCTGATCGAGGTGTATGTGCCGATCGTGATCGCGCTGGTGCTCGCGGCCGTGGCGCTGCAGGGTCTGCCGTCGTTGTTGGCGTCCTACCGCGAGCAGGGTGTGCTACGCCGGCTGCGCGTGACGCCGGTGCGACCGCAGACCTTGCTCACCGCGGTCCTGATCATGATGCTGGGTGTCACGGTGGTGTCGACGGTGCTGGTGCTGGCCGTCGGCCGGGTCGCGTTCGGGGTCGCGCTGCCCGCCGCTCCACTGGCCTTCGCCGTTGCGCTGGTGCTGACCGCGGCCGCGCTCTACGGGCTCGGGTTGCTGGTCGCGGCCGTCGCGTCCAGCGGGCGGTCGGGCAACGCGATCGGGTCGCTGGTGTTCTTCCCGATGCTGTTCTTCGGGGGTATGTGGCTGCCGCGCGAGGCGATGCCCGAGGTGCTGCGGCGGTTCAGCGACTGGACGCCGCTGGGCGCGGGGGTCGGCGCGGTCCAGGCGGCGACGGCCGGGGACTGGCCCCAGCCGGCGCAGGTGGGCGTGCTGGTCGTGTGGGCGGTCATTGCGGGCGCGCTGGCGGCTAGGTTGTTCCGCTGGGAGTAGGGGCTGGGAGAAGGGGCTGGGAGCAGGAGGAGGCCTCGGATGGCCGAGCAGCACGTCGAGGACCGACTCGACGTCATCGAGCGCCGGGCGGCGATCCTCATCGAACGCGGCGCGCCGTTCTTCGGTCTCGTCCTCGGACTGATCCTGACGATCGGTGTCCTGACGTTCGAGGGCTCGCGGTTCTGGACGGTGACCGGTGCCCTGGTGGCGGTGACGCTGGCCTGGACTCTGCTTCTGGCCGTGCTACCCCCGGTCCGGGCGGACGAGCCGTGGTTCGGCGCGGTCTACCTGGTCGGGCTGCTCGCGTTGACGGCCGCGCTCACCTGGCTGTCGCCGTTCTTCGCGTTCCTGGTGCTCGCCCTCTACGTCCACGCGTTCCGGTTCCTGCGCGGCCACTGGCGCTTCGCGGCGGTCGCGGCGGCCGCGGCGGTCGCCGCGTACGCCCAGATGGGCGGCCGGTTCGCCGAACCGAGCCCGGGCTGGTGGGCCGGACTGCTCGCGCTCGTCGCGGGCAACATGGTGGTTGCGGGTGGGTTCAGCTGGTTCTCCGCGCTGGGTGCCCGCCAGACCGAGCGGCGCAAACAGGTGATCACCGAGCTCGCGCAGACCAACTCGCGGCTGGCGGCGGCTCTGGAGGAGAACGCCGGGCTGCACGCGCAGCTGCTGGTTCAGGCCCGGGAGGCCGGGGTGCTCGACGAGCGGCAGCGGATGGCCCGGGAGATCCACGACACCCTTGCCCAGGGCCTGACCGGGATCGTCACGCAGCTCGAGGCGGCGATGGCCGCGGGCGCCGACGAGGAGCTGCGCGACCGGCACATCGGCCTGGCCCGCGGTCTCGCCCGGGAGAGCCTGCGCGAGGCCCGGCGGTCGGTCGACGCGCTGCGCCCCGAGCCGCTGGAGGCCGCGCAGCTACCCGATGCGGTGGCAGACCTGGCGCACCGCTGGTCCGAGACGTCCGGGGTGGCGGTGCGGCTGGACACGACCGGGGTGCCGCGGGCGCTGCTGCCCGAACTGGAGGTGACGTTGTTCAGGGTGGCGCAGGAGGCACTGGCCAATGTCGCCAAGCACGCCGCAGCCACCACGGTGGGCGTCACGCTGTCGTATATGGACGAGGTGGTGGTGCTCGATGTGCGCGACGACGGCAGCGGGTTCACCCTGGGTGAGCGCTCCGGTGGGTTCGGGTTGACGGCGATGACGCAGCGGCTGCGCCGGGTCTCGGGAGCCTGCACGATCGAGAGCGCGCCCGGTGAGGGGACCGCGCTGAGCGCCAGTGTCCCGGCGATCCCGGCGGAGGTGCAGGCGTGAGTGCCGTGACGGGGGACGGGTCGCCCAACCCGATCCGGGTACTGATCGTCGATGACCACCCGGTGGTCCGCGACGGCCTGCGGGGTGTGCTGTCCGGTGCGCCGGACATGGAGGTCGTCGGCGAGGCCGGACACGGGGCCGAGGCGCTGGCGCGGGTGGCGGCCGTCCCGGTCGACGTGGTGCTGATGGATCTGCGCATGCCGACGATGGGCGGGGTCGAGGCGATCCGTGAGCTGCGGCGCACCGCCGCGTCGATCCGGGTGCTGGTGTTGACGACCTTCGACACCGACCGCGACGTGCTGCCGGCGATCGAGGCCGGGGCCACCGGATACCTGCTCAAGGACACCCCGCGCGAGGAGTTGCTGCGTGCCGTGCGGGCCGCCCACCGCGGCGAGGCGGTGCTGTCACCGGCGGTGGCGGGGCGGCTGATGGGACGGCTCCGGGAGCCGAGTGCCGACCCGTTGAGCGGGCGTGAGCTGGAGGTGCTGCGGCTCATCGCGGCCGGTGCGACGAACCGCGAGGCGGCTCGGCAGCTGTTCATCAGCGAGGCGACGATCAAGACTCACCTGCTGCACGTGTACGCCAAGCTCGACGTCCGCGATCGCGCGTCCGCGGTCGCCGCGGCCTACCGGCAGGGCCTGCTGCCGCCCTGACTCCGGCCGAACCGGCACGGCGTCCGGTACCGTTCACGACACGACGAGCATCCGGTACGGCGACGCCCAGCGGGAGGGCCGCATGCTTCGCACGAGCACGATCGCGCAGGCGCTTGCCCTGCTCGTGCTCGGCTACGTTCTCGTCGCGGGCGAGCCGGGCGTGCTCCTCGGCGTACTGGGCGCGGCGCTGTGGGCGTGGGGTCTGGTCAGGCATGCCGGGGTCGCGCTGCGCACGGCAACCGGCGCCGGTCCGGCCGTGCTCGTGCGGGCGTTGCGCCAGTCGCGGTCCAGAGTCGCGGCACCCCGTCAGCAGGATCCGGACGCGGCAGGGCATACCCGCCCCCGCGCACCGTCGGGGCCGCTCCCGGCGGTGTAGCTCGCGCCGTGCCCTGGTCATGGGCGCGGCCTTGCCGGCGCACCGTTGGGTCGAAGCCGTCCTGCCCGTCCCGCGGAATGCCCTGGAGCGCCGTCATGCCCCTGCCCGTCCGTCGCGTCCGGCCCAGCGAGGTGCCGGCGTGCTGAATTTCCTCTACTACCCCGTTTCGGCGGTCATGTGGTTCTGGCACAAGGTCTTCGGCCTCGCGCTCGGACCCTCGAGCGGGATGGCGTGGGCGCTGTCGGTGGTGTTCCTCGTGCTCACCCTCCGGGCCTTGATGATCAAGCCGTTCATCGCGCAGGTCCGGTCCGGCCGCGCGATGCGGAAACTGGCTCCGCAGCTTGCCGAACTGCGCAAGCGGCATGCCCACGACAAGCAGAAGCTCGCCGAGGAGACGCAGAAGCTGCAGCGCGAGCACGGGGTCAACCTGATGGGCGGCTGCCTGCCGATGTTGATCCAGGCGCCGGTGTTCCTCGCGCTCTACCATGTCTTGCGCTACTTCAATCGGCCTGGCCTGAGCTTCGAGCAGAACGCGGCGATCCCCAACTACGTGTTCAGCCCGGACGAGGTGCGCTCCTTCCTCGAGGCTCGGCTGTTCGGGGCGCCGCTGTCGGCCTACCTCTCGATGCCCCAGTCGCTGCTCGACTCGTTCGGCTCGCATGTCGGGCGCTGGGAGGTGGTGGCCGTCGCGGTACCGCTGATGGTGCTGGCCGCGGTGGCCACGCATCTGACCGCCCGGTTCTCGCTGCGACACCAGCAGGGCCAGTCGCTCGACGCAGGTCGCCAAGCAGGTCAGATGGCGGCGTTCATGACATGGACGCCGTGGATCTTCCCGCTCGGCGTGATCGTCGGCGGACTGTTCTTCGCGTTCCCGATCGCGATCCTGCTCTACTGGCTGACGAACAACGCCTGGACGATGACCCAGCAGCATCTTGTCTTCCGCAAGGTGGACGCCGAGGAGGCCAGGTCCGCGGGTGCCACCGAGCAGGTGGCGGAGCGGGTGAGCGCCCCGAGGCCCGGGCAGAAGCCCGTCCTTCGGCCGGGCGCGAAACCCGTGGTCGCCGCGGCCGCCGACCGGGCAGGCCCGGTGCCCGCGGAGCGGGGGCCGAAGCGGCCCGGCGATGCGCATGATCGGGCTGGTCGGGCCGGACTCGCGCGGCAGACCGCCCGTGGGGGCAAGGCCGCCGCGGGGCGCAGACGGCCCCGGAGCCGCAAGGGCGGTCGGCACTGAGCCCGGGTCGTGGGGTTTGCCGCATCGTCGCGGGGGCGACGGGGGATGGCTGATCCCGCGGGTTGCCCTGCTCCCGGCCCTGCCGGTGCGGTGGCGCGGCGGGGGTCAGGCCCGCAGCCGCAGGCCCTTGGGGGTGACCCGGAAGCCGGCCTCGGTGAGCACGTCGGTCAGCTCCGAACCGCGGGAGTCGGTCCCGTCGGCGCGCTCCACCGCCAGCGTTCCGAGCCAACCCTCGTGCACCGCGCCGGCCAGTGCCTCGGCGGCGGCGCGCAGCTCGTCGCGGTCGGTGGTGAACGACAGGAGTGAGCGCCCGCCGCGCTCGACGTAGAGCGCGGGCGCCCCATCGACCAGGACGACCAGGGCTCCGGCCTTGCGACCGGGCCGATGCTTGGTGTCGCCGACGGTCTCGGGCCAGGCCAGCGCCGCACCGTAGGGCTGGGCTGGGTCGGCGGCGGCGAGCACGATCCCGGCCGGGCCCTCGACCGGGCTCCGGGGACCGCCCGGCGCCGTGTCGTCGGGCCGGGACAGCGCGCGCAGCCGGTCGATGGCGCCCGGCATGGCGAACTGGGCCGCGCCCAGGCCGTCGATGACGTATCCGCGCCGGCAGCGGCCGGAGTCCTCCATCGCGCGCAGCACCCGATACACCCCGGCGAACCCGCCCGCACTCCGTTCGGTGGCCAGCGCGCCGCGGGTCAGCACCCCGTGGCGCTCCAGGAACGCTTCGGCGAGCGCATGCGCACGCCGGGTGGGATCGGGATCGCGGGTGATGGCCGGCGACCAGCGGCCACCGACCGACGGGGGCCCGCTCCGGCTGGGCATCGCCGGACCTCCGGGCCGCAGCCGCGCGTACCGTCCCCGCGGTGACCGGCGGGTTCGATGTGTGCCGCCCCGCGCACCGGACAGCCGTGCGCGCAGCGGGGCGAGCGTGTCGTTGGTCAGCAGCCCGGCCCAGGTGAGATCCCAGATCGCGGCAACGACCTCATCGTCGGCCGGGGCCGGTTCGCCCGCATCGATCAGGGCGCGTCCGGCGCGGTCGGCGAGATCCCGGAAGAAGACCGCGCCGCCGGAGAAGGCGCGCATCGGCGCCGCGCCGCCGGAGAAGGCGCGCATCGGCGCCGCGCCGCCGGAGAAGGCGCCCATCGGCGCCGCGCCGCCGGAGAAGGCGCGCATCGCGGCCGCGCCGTCGTCGACCGGGGGTGCGCCGGAGCCGGGTAGCCCGAGCGCGGTGAGGAGGGCCCGGTGCAGCGGCGATGCCACGAGGTCGGGTGCGGGTTCGGGTAGCAGCAGGTCGGCCACGTCGGCCGGTGCCACGGCCAGCCAGCCGTCGTTGCCGCCCAGCGGTCCGCATCCGGTCCAGGTGACCTCGCCGGCAGCGGTCAGCTCGTCGAGCAGTGCGGGGGAGTAACCGGGCAGTCGCGCGGGCAGGATGAGCGACTCCAGGGCGCTGGCCGGTAGCGGCGCCCCGGCCAGCTGCTCGACCACCTCCAGGACATCCTCAGGCCCTGGGGCGCGGCGCATCCGGCCGCGGCGCCCGGCACCACCCGAGGCCGTCTCCACCCCGTGCCACGACGGCAGGAACCGGCCCAGGGTGCGCTGCTCGACCGGCTCGACCTCGGCCCGCAGCCGGGCCAGCGAGGCCCGGCGCAGCCTGCGCAGCACCTCGGCGTCGCAGTACTCCGAGCCGGGGGGCCCGGCCCGATGGTCGCCGGGGTGTGGCGTGAGCAGGCCGGGCGGCCGCAGCTCACCTCGGACCAACCGGCCCAGGCCGGTGAGCCGGTCGAGCACCCCGGTCACGACGGCGACACCGAGCCCGAAACGTGCGGCGCATTCGGCGGCCGCGAACGGGCCGTGGCTGCGGGCGTAGCGGAGCACGAGGTCACCCAGTGGGTCGGCCACCGGCTCGGTGAACACCTCGGGCACCCCGACCGGCAGCGCCACGCCCAGCGCGTCGCGCACCCGGCCGGCGTCCTCGATCGCCAGCCAGCGCTGCTCGCCCGCGATGCGTACGTCGATCGCGCGCCGCGTCGCCGCCAGCTCGGCCAGCCATTCCGGGCGTACCCCGCGTTCGGCGGCCTCGGCCTCGGTGAGGTCACCGAGGAACCGCAGCAGGTCGGCGGCGTCCTCGGCGTCGCGGGCGTGCCGGTCGGCGGTGCGTCGCTGCAGCGCGGCCTCGACCTCGGCCACCACCTCCGGGTCGAGTAGCTCGCGGATCGCCTCGGAGCCCAGCAGCTCGGCCAGCAGCGTGGAGTCGAGCGACAGCGCGGCCGCGCGGCGCTCGGCCAGCGGTGCGTCGAGTTCGTAGAGGAACATCCCCACATAGCCGAACAGCAGGCTTCGCGCGAACGGGGACGGCGCCGGGGTCGCCACCTCGACCACCTGCACCGTCCGCGCGGCCACCTGGGCCATCAGCTCGCGCAGGCCCGGGAGGTCATAGACGTCCTGCACACATTCGCGCATCGCCTCGAGAGTGATCGGAAACTGCTCGTACCGGCCCGCGACGGCGAGCAGCTGGGCGGAGCGTTGCCGCTGCTGCCACAGCGGGGTGCGCCGTTTCGGGTCGCGGCGCGGCAGCAGCAGCGCGCGGGCCGCGCACTCCCGGAACCGGGACGCGAACAGTGAGGAACCGCCGAGTTCGGCCACCACGATCTGCTCGATCTCGGCCGGGTCGAGCAGCACGTCCTGGGCGGTGGGGACGACCTCACCCCCGGCGTCGTCCACCGCGTCGGGCAGCCGCAGCACGATGCCGTCGTCCGCGCCGGCCGCATGCACCTCGACCCCGCGCCGCTCCCGTATCCGGGCCGCGATCGCCAATGCCCACGGGCCGTTGACCTGTGACCCGAACGGCGAATGCACCACGAGCCGCCAGTCACCCAGCTCGTCGCGGAACCGCTCGACGAGGATCGTTCGATCACTCGGCACGTGCCGGGTGGCCGCTTGCTGTTCGCGCAGGTAGGCGAGCAGGTTGTCGGTGGCCCATGCGTCGAGCCCGGCCATCGCGGCCCGCGTCCGCGCCGCGTCCTCGCCGAGCCCGCTCATCTCCCGGACGAACGCGCCGACCGCCCGGCCCAGCTCCAGCGGCCTGCCGATCGACTCGCCCTTCCAGAACGGCATCCGCGCGGGCTCGCCGGGGGCCGGGGTGACGATCACACGGTCGTGCGTGATGTCCTCGACCTTCCAGCTGGAGGTGCCGAGCAGGATCGTGTCCCCGACCCGGGACTCGTAGACCATCTCCTCGTCCAGCTCGCCGACCCGCGAGCCGCGCCCATCGGCACCGCCGGGCGTCATCACGGTGAACAGGCCGCGATCGGGGATCGTGCCCCCGGAGGTGACGGCCAGCCGCTGTGCGCCGGGCCTGCCGTGCAACTGGTCGGTGACCCGGTCCCAGGTGATCCGGGCGCGCAGCTCGCCGAACTCCTCGCTGGGGTAGCGCCCCGCGAGCATGTCGAGGGTGGCGTGGAGCGCGGCGTCGGGGAGCGTGGCGAACGGGGCCGCGCGGCGTACCACGGACGCGAGGTCGCTGAGCTGCCACGGCTGCAGCGCCACCATGGCCACGATGTGCTGGGCCAGCACGTCGAGCGGGTTGCGTGGGTAGCGCAACGACTCGATCGCGCCGGCGGCCATCCGCTCGGCGACCGCGGCGCAGGAGACGAGGTCCCCCCGGTACTTCGGGAACACCACCCCACGCGATATCGCGCCCACCTGATGACCGGCCCGACCGATCCGTTGCAATCCCGATGCCACGCTCGGCGGAGCCTCCACCTGCACGACAAGGTCGACGGCGCCCATGTCGATGCCCAGTTCGAGGCTGGAGGTGGCCACCACGCACGGCAGGTTTCCGGCCTTGAGCTCCTCCTCGACCACGGTGCGCTGTTCCCGCGACATCGAGCCGTGATGGGCCTTGGCCACGATCGGCGGTGCGCCGCCCGCGATCCCGGACTGGCCGACCGCCTCCGCGGGGAACCGACCGGGCTCCGTCGCGCCCTCGACCTGTTCGGCGGCCAGCTCGTTGAGCCGGGCGGTCAGTCGCTCGGCCAGCCGCCGGGAGTTGGCGAACACGATCGTCGAGCGGTGCGCGTGGATGAGGTCGAGGAGCCTGCGCTCCACGGCGGGCCAGATCGACGGCCGCTGTGCGCTACCCGCCGCCGACCCGATGACCTCCTCGTCGGCGGTGCCCGGAGCGGGCCGCTCGTCGAGCGCGGCGAGGTCGGGCACCGGGACCTCGACGGCGATCTCGATCGTCTTCGGGATGGGGGGGTGCACCACCGCGACGGGCCGGGCGCCGGCCAGGAACGTCGACACCTCGTCCACGGGGCGCACCGTGGCCGAGAGCCCGATCCGCTGCGCCGGGGCGTCGAGCGACTCGTCGAGCCGTTCGAGCGACAGCGCCAGATGCGCGCCGCGCTTCGTGCCCGCGACGGCGTGCACCTCGTCGAGGATGACGGTCCGCACCCCCCGTAGCGACTCCCGCGCGGCCGAGGTGAGCAGCAGGAACAGCGACTCGGGCGTCGTCACCAGCACATCGGGCGGGGTGCGGGCGAACTGCCTGCGCTCGTCGGCTGGGGTGTCGCCGGTGCGGATCCCGACGGTGATGTCCGGGACCGGGACACCGAGCCGCTGCGCGGCCTGGCGGATCCCGGCGAGCGGGCCACGCAGGTTGCGCTGGACGTCGACCGCGAGGGCCTTCAGCGGGGAGACGTACAGCACCCGGCACCGGTGCCGCGGCTCGGCGGGCAGGGTCTCGGTGGCCAGCCGATCGAGGGCCCAGAGGAACGCGGCCAGCGTCTTGCCCGACCCGGTCGGCGCCACGACCAGGGCGTGCCGCCCCGCCTGCGCGGCCTGCCACGCGCCCTCCTGGGCTGCGGTCGGCGCCGCGAAGGCCCCGCGGAACCACGCCTGGGTGGCGGGGGAGAAGCCGTCGAGCGCGTTCACCCGACCCATGGTGCCGGGTGCCACCGACAGACTCCGGTGGCGATCGCCGGACGGGCCGTCACGCTTCTCACGCCCGGGTTGCTGCCAAGCACCGTGCCGGCCAGGCAGGATCGAACCGTGGACACGACAGTGACGACAGCAACGAGCACGGATGTCGCCGCGACGCAGCGCCGGGTCCTCCTGACGCTGGCGTCGGGCCAGGTGCTCGGTGGTGTCGGTGTCGCTACGGCGATCGCCGTCAGCTCCCTGACCGCGGCCCGGATGTCGGGGTCGGAGGCCGTCGGCGGGGCGGCGCAGACGATGGTCGTGCTCGGTGCCGCGGCGGCGGCGCTGGTGGTCGCGCGGGTCGCGGCGCGCAGCGGCCGCCGTCGCTCGATCGCGGTCGCGTACGCGGCAAGCGCGCTCGGCGGCGCGGGCGCGATCGTCGGCGTGAGCGTCGGGAACGCGGCCGCGCTGCTGGTGTCATTGATCTTGGTAGGGGCCGCGACGGCGGCGGGCCTCGCGGCGCGGTTCGCCGCCACCGATCTGGCCGCGCCGGAGCGACGAGCCCGGGCGCTGGCGATGGTCGTCTGGGCGACGACGGTCGGCGCGGTGGCCGGTCCGAACCTCGCCGGTCCCGCGCAGAACGTCGCGCAGCGGGTCGGCTGGGACCCGTCGGTCGGTCCGTTCGTGCTCTGCACCGTGGCGTTCGCGCTGGCCGCGGGCATCTCCTGGCTGGGGCTGCGGCCCGATCCCCTCCTGCTGGCCCGCGCCCGACGCGGCGACGGGACCGCGCCCACCGTCGTGTCCGGGGCCGCGGTCCGGGCGGCGCTGCGCGCGAGCCCGGCGGCCGTGCTCGGGCTCGTCGGGGTGGCCCTCGGGCATCTGGTCATGGTCGCGGTCATGTCGATGACCCCGGTCCACATGGATCACGCCGGGGCGTCGCTGCAGGCGGTGGGACTGGTGATCAGCCTGCACGTGGCGGGCATGTACGCGCTCAGCCCGTTGTTCGGATGGCTCGCCGACCGCCTCGGCCGGCGTCCGGTGCTGACCGTCGGGGCGGCGCTTCTGGCGATGTCCGGCGTGCTCAGTGCCTTGGCGGGCCACAGCGACCACGCGCTGCTCACCATCGCGCTCATCCTGTTGGGGCTGGGCTGGTCGGCTGGGCTCATCGCGGGTTCCGCGCTGCTCACCGAGTCGCTTCCGGCCGGGGTGCGCCCGGGGGCGCAGGGGCTCTCGGACGTGACGATGAACATCGCGGGCGCCGTCGGCGGAATCGCCGGTGGCCTGATCGTCGCCGCGACGTCGTTCGGCGTGCTCGGCGTGGCGTCCGCGGTGCTCGTGCTGCCCTTCCTGGTCGCGGCGGGTGCGTCGGCGCTGCGCCCGGCGCGGGCCGCCTGAGCGGGGGCGGACGGCGGCGGCTCAGCGCTTGCGCTGCTGCCACCACCAGCGCAGCAGCACGACCAGCGACGAGAGCAGCACGAGCAGGACGACGGCCCGGCCCAGCGGCGAGGAGAAGCCGGTCGGATCGGCCTGGGCGAGGCAGCTGACAACCGACATGGCGACCACGTTACGGCGTCCGCGGCAGCCAGACCGGTTCCGCGGCGCCGAACGCGGGCGGAGGGCCGGGCCAGCGCAGGCCGTGCCCGTCGACGGTGCCGGGCGGGGAGGCGACGGTGAGCAGGCCGTCCGGCGCCGCGATCGGTTCGCAGTACGGGGCCGGGTCCACCTCGGGTGCGGCGACCCGTCCGGCGCGGGGCTGGGCCAGCAGCCACTGCGCGGTTCCGGCCAGCGCGAGCCGGATGTGCGGGGTGCCGCCGTCGTGCCGCTGCCGCTGCAGCGCCAGCAGCGTGGCCGCGGCCGCCAGGTAGCCGGTGGCGTGGTCGAGCAGCTGTGCGGGCAGCGCGCCCGGACGATCATCGCCGGGCGCCTCGACCCTGGCGATCCCGGTGGCGGCCTGCACCAGGCTGTCGAAACCGCGCCGGCCCGCCCAGGGTCCGCGGTGGCCCCATGCCGACAGCGTCACCACGATCAGCCCGGGATGGCGCGCGGTGAGCTCGTCGGGGGCGAGACCGAACCGGTCGAGCGCACCGGGCCGGTACCCGGCGACGACGACATCGGCCTGCGCGAGCAGCTCGGCCAGCCGGTGCGGGGCGGTTCGGAAATCGACCAGGGCGCTGCGCTTGCCGGGCAGGGTGTCCCAGTACTGCAGGGGGAGCTCCGGACGGTCGGGAGGATCGAGGCGCAGCACGTCGGCGCCGTGGGCGGCGAGGGTGCGGGTCGCGACCGGCCCGGCGATGACCCGGGTCAGGTCGAGCACCCGCGGGCGGCGGGGCGGGCGGGGCGGGGCGGGGCCGCGGTCGCGGACCTCGACGAGCGGGAGGCCGGCGGCCCGCCCGGCCGCGGTGGCGGCCCATTCCTCGGGGGTGCGGACCGCGGCGGCCACCCCGCCCGCGGCGTGTAGCGCGGTCTCCAGTGCCTCGGCGGGCCAGCGGGCGATCGCCGCGGCGACGGCGTCCGGATGGTCCGGGACGTCCAGGACCCGCAGCGCCGCGGCTCGGTGCCAGGGGTAGTTCGTGTGCAGGCGAATCCAGCCGTCGGCGGTGCGGTGGAAGGCCGACAGCGGGTCGAACGGGTCGCCCGCGCTCGCGCCGTCGCGGCGCAGGACTCGTTCGCTGCGCAGCGCGACGGCGAGCTGGCGGGTATCGAGACCGACCGGTCCGGGACGGGCCGCGAGCAGCGCCGCTCCGACCGCCGCCGTCCCCACCGCAGTGACCGGGAACGCCGAGCTGAGCGTGTCCGCCGGGCCGGTGACGACCAGCCGGTGGGTCTCGCCGGGGGGTCCGCCCATCGCGGCCCAGGCTTCGTCGAGCAGCCGTGGCACGTCCTCAGCCTGCCATTCCCGTCCCGGGCCTACCCTCGGCTGCGTGCGACTGAGCCATTTCCGTGCGCTGCTGGAGAGCGAGTTCGGCCGGATGCGGGCGGGCTCGCTCGCCCGCGACCATGTCTTCGCCGCGCTGGACGGACGGACCGTCGAGCAGGCGATCGAGGACGGGCTCGACCTGCGGAAGGTGTGGCATGCGGTGTGCGACGAGTACGACGTGCCGGCGCAGCGCCGCTGACCGGCCCGGGCGACCGCCTCCCCGGCGAGGCCGCCCACCGTCGCGGGGCGGCGCCACCGAGGTGGTGATCGAACACGTGTTCGTATAGACTCGCCGTCGCATCGTGGGTCGGCTGTTCGCAGCTGGCGAGCGATCGGCGGAACTGTCGGTGGGACCCAATACGGTTCATCCGTGGCTCCCCGCAAGACCTCAACAGCCAAGACCGAGCGCACAACAGCGAGGTGGCAGACCGAGATGACCGCACCTGACCGCGAGAAGGCGCTTCAGCTCGCCCTCGCCCAGATCGAGAAGAACCATGGCAAGGGCTCCGTGATGCGCCTCGGCGACGAAACCCGTCCGCCGATCGGCGTCATCCCCACCGGCTCCATCGCGCTCGACGTCGCGCTGGGGGTCGGCGGGCTGCCCCGCGGCCGCGTCGTGGAGATCTACGGACCCGAGTCGAGCGGGAAGACGACGGTGGCGCTGCACGCCGTGGCCAATGCCCAGGCCGCGGGAGGCATCGCCGCGTTCATCGACGCCGAGCACGCGCTCGACCCCGAGTACGCCAAGGCGCTGGGGGTCAACACCGACGACCTGCTGGTCTCCCAGCCCGATACCGGCGAGCAGGCTCTCGAGATCGCTGACATGCTGATCCGCTCCGGCGCGCTCGATGTCATCGTCATCGACTCGGTGGCGGCCCTGGTGCCTCGCGCGGAGATCGAGGGCGAGATGGGCGACAGCCACGTCGGTCTGCAGGCCCGGCTGATGAGCCAGGCGTTACGGAAGATCACCGGCGCGCTGAGCAACTCGGGCACCACCGCAATTTTCATCAACCAGTTGCGGGAGAAGATCGGCGTGATGTTCGGCTCCCCGGAGACCACCACCGGCGGTAAGGCGCTGAAGTTCTACGCTTCCGTGCGGCTCGACATCCGCCGCATCGAGACGCTCAAGGACGGCACCGACATGGTCGGCAGCCGCACCCGGGTCAAGGTCGTGAAGAACAAGGTCGCGCCGCCGTTCAAGCAGGCGGAGTTCGACGTGCTCTACGGGGTCGGCATCAGCCGGGAGGGTTCGCTCATCGACGTCGGGGTCGAGCAGGGCATCATCCGTAAGTCCGGTGCCTGGTACACCTACGAGGGCGATCAGATGGGGCAGGGCAAGGAGAACGCCCGCAAGTTCCTCAAGGAGAACCCGGACATCGCCGCTGAGGTCGAGAAACGCATCAAGGAGAAGCTCGGCATCGGAGCGGTGCTCGACGCCGACGGTGAGGCCGCGCCGCTGCCCGCACCGGTCGACTTCTAACTCCCGGTGCCGGAGTCGAGGATGACCGATCAGGAACGGTCGGCTCGGGTGGTCTCGCTGGAGAACCTCGACGCCGACCGGCCTGCGGAACGACCTGCCGTCGCGCACCTCGATGCCCTTGGGGGAGGCAATCCGGAGCCCGGTCTTCCGGGAGGAGCCCGCGGCGAGGCCGACGACCTTGAGGCGGATCGGCCCCGGGTGGCGACGTTCGACGAGCTCGACGCGCCCGGACCCGCGCGCCCGGTTGCTCTGCTCGACGATGCGGATCTGGCCGGTGGTCGGCCGGTGGTCCCGACCGCCCGCCTCGAGACCAGGGCACGCCGGGCGGATCGCCGGTCGGGCAGGGTGGCCTCCGGCGACGGGCCCGGGACGGGAGCCGACCGGCAGGGCGGGCGTGGGCGTGCCGGGAGCGGCCAGGGCCGCGAGTCCGAGCGGCCCGAGGCAGAGGCGGACCCGGAGGCGGTGGCCAGGTCGATCTGCCTGCGACTGCTCACCGAGCGGGCACGCACCCGCCACGAGCTGGCCGAGGCGCTGCGCACGCGGGGGGTACCCGAGGACGCGGCGAACGCGGTCCTGGAACGGTTCGGCGAGGTCGGTCTGATCGACGACGCCGCGTTCGCGGAGCAATGGGTGCGTTCCCGGCATACCTTCCGTGGCCTGGGACGCCGGGCGATCGCGGTCGAGCTGCGCCGCAAGGGCGTCGACGAACAGGCGGCACGGGAGGCGCTCGCCGAGGTCGATGCCGAGGCCGAGGAGCGGCGCGCCCGCGAGCTGATCGACCGCAGGCTGCGTACCCTGCGTGGCCCGCCCGACGAGGCGGCCGCCCGACGGCTGCTGGGCATGCTCGCCCGGAAGGGCTATCCGGCCGGCATCGCCTACCGCGTCGTCAAGGACGCGCTGGCCGAGCACGCCGCCGAGCTGGCCGAACGGCTGCCCTCCGGCGAGGACGACTGACCCGCCGAGCGCCGGGATGCAGGGCGGCCCATCCGGTCATGATCAGCGGTTCGGCAGCGGGAACCGCGCCGTTCGCGGCTCTCGGCTCCCGGGCACCGATCATCTTCGGGACCGCCGGGGCCGGGCCGGGAGCCAGGTCGGCCGGAGCCAGGTCGGCCGAGCGCCGGACGGGTCACGGCTGGGCCGGGGTCGGCCCAGCGCATGTCACCCTCACCTCTCCCGCCAGCGGTACAGCACCTGCACGTCGGTCGACAGGCCGCCGCTGGCGGCGACCTCGCCGACGAACGACAGCATCGTGGCGCAGAACGCCTCGGCGGCATGCGTTGCGGCGATGTCGGCGCGCCGGGCCAGGGCGACGGTGCGGTAGAGCGGGGGAGTCAGCACGGTGCGGCGCAGCTGCGGGCGTCCGGCGAACACGAGATCGGGCACCACCGCCACCCCGGTTCCTGCCTCGACCATCCGCAGCACCGCATCCATCTCACCGCCCTCGACGGCGAACCTCGGCTCCACCCCGGCCTCGGCGTAGGCCTGCAGCGTCACCTCGCGCAGGTCGTAGCCGCGGCGGAACATCACCAGGGAGCGGCGGGACAGCTCGGTCACCGACATCGATCCGCGGCTCGACGGCGGCCGCCCCGAACGGGGCGAGGCCACGGACAGCCGTTCTCGCAGCAGCGGCGTGATGTCCAGGGTCGGGTCGAGGCCTTCGCGCGGCACCACGAGCATCGCGAAGTCGAGCTCGCCCCGGACCAGCGCCCGCACCAGGGGCTGCGAGCCGTTCTCGACCAGCTCGAGGCGAATGTCGGGGTGCTGCTCGTGGAAGATCCGCAGAACGTCCGCGACCACGCCGATGCACAGCGACGGGGTGGCCCCGAACCGCACCCGGCCGCTGCGCAGCCCGATGAGCTCGGCGACGGCGGTGCGGGCACTGTCGGCGTCGGCGAGCATCCGGCGGGCGAGCGGCAGCACCGCCTCCCCGGCGGGGGTCAGGCTCAGTTCGCCGCGCCCGCGGTTGATCAACGGGGCGCCGAGGTCATCCTCCAACGCCTTGAGCTGCCGGGAAAGTGTGGGCTGCGCGACACCGACCAGCTCGGCTGCCCGAGTGAAGCTGCGCACGTTCGCCACGGCCACGAAGTACGCGAGCTGCTGAAGCGTCACCGCTATAGCCTACGTGCATCGATCATGTCGTCATGATGCATTTGACGACGGAGGACTGCGGTAGTCGACTGCCCGCGTGGTGACAACAGTGGCACGCGGGGCCCGGACGGCCGACGGCCCACCAGCGCGGCGCCGGGCCGGGGTGCCGTCGGTTCTGCTCAAGTACGTGATGGCCGTGACCGGCGCGATCATGCTGCTCTATCTGGTGCTGCACATGATCGGGAACCTGAAGATCTTCTTCGGGGCCGAGGCGCTGGACGGTTACTCGGAGTGGCTGCGCACGCTGCTCGAGCCTGCGTTGCCACGTACCGGCACCCTGTGGATCGTCCGCGCGGTGCTGGCCGCGTCGGTGATCGCGCACATCGTCGCGGCGACCATGCTGGCCCGGCGCGCCCGGGCGGCCCGGCCGGTGCGGTACGCGCACCGCCAGCCGGTGCGGGGCAGCTACGCGGCCCGCACGATGCGGTGGGGCGGGGTGATCATCGCCCTGTTCGTCATCTACCACCTGCTCGACCTGACCGCGGGCACACTCAACCCGAACGGCGTGCACGGCGCGGTCTACGACAACGTGACCGCGGACTTCGCGCCGTCGCACTGGTACGCGACCCTGGCCTACGTGATCGCCGTGGTGACCGTCGGTTTCCACGTGCGGCACGGCGTCTGGAGCGCGCTGCAGACGATCGGTCGGTCCACCGCCGCCACCGAACGTGGCCTCAAGACGTTCGCGCTGGTCTTCGCCGTGCTGCTGACCGCGGGCTTCCTCGCCGTTCCGTTCGCCGTCACCTTCGGATTGGTCTGATATGAGCTATCGCGAATACACGGTCGGTGCGCCGGTCGTCGACCGGGCCGCACCCGATGGGCCGATCGAGACCCGCTGGGAGCGCCGCCGGTTCGGCGTCAAGCTGGTGAACCCGGCCAACAAGCGCAAGATGCACATCATCGTCGTCGGCACCGGCCTCGCCGGTGGCTCGGCGGCGGCCACCCTCGCCGAGCTGGGCTACCGGGTCAGCTCGTTCTGCTACCAGGACAGCCCGCGGCGCGCGCACAGCATCGCGGCGCAGGGCGGGATCAACGCCGCGAAGAACTACCGCAACGACGGCGACAGCGTCTACCGGCTGTTCTACGACACGGTCAAGGGCGGCGACTTTCGGGCCCGCGAGTCGAACGTGCACCGGCTCGCCGAGATCAGCCGGCAGATCATCGACCAGTGCGTCGCCCAGGGCGTCCCGTTCGCCCGCGAGTACGGCGGCCTGCTCGACAACCGCTCATTCGGCGGTGCGCAGGTCTCGCGGACCTTCTACGCGCGCGGTCAGACCGGTCAGCAGTTGCTGCTGGGCGCCTACCAGGCGCTCGAACGTCAGATCGACGCCGGCGGGGTCACCATGTACCCGCGACACGAGATGCTCGAGCTGATCGTCGTCGACGGTCACGCCCGCGGCATCGTCGCCCGTGACCTGATCACCGGTGAGATCCGCAGCCACCTCGGCGACGCGGTCGTGCTGGCCACCGGCGGCTACGGCAACGTCTTCTACCTGTCGACGAATGCCAAGGGCTGCAACGTCACCGCCAGCTGGCGGGCGCACCGCAAGGGTGCCTACTTCGCCAACCCCTGCTACACCCAGATCCACCCCACCTGCATCCCGGTCTCCGGCGACCACCAGTCGAAGCTGACCCTGATGTCGGAGTCGTTGCGCAACGACGGGCGGGTGTGGGTGCCGGCGCGGGCGGGCGACGACCGCCCGCCGAACGACATTCCCGAGGGCGAGCGGGACTACTTCCTGGAGCGCCAGTACCCGGCGTTCGGCAACCTCGTGCCGCGCGACATCGCCTCCCGCGCCGCCAAGAACGTCTGCGACTCGGGACGCGGCGTCGGCCCGACCGGGCTGGGCGTCTACCTCGACTTCGCCGAGGTCATCGGGCGGCTCGGCCGACCGGCCGTCGCCGCGAAGTACGGGAACCTGTTCCAGATGTACCAGCGCATCACCGGCGAGGACCCGTACCAGGTGCCGATGCGGATCTACCCGGCGGTGCACTACACGATGGGCGGGCTGTGGGTCGACTACGACCTGCAGAGCAGCATCCCCGGACTGTTCGTGATCGGTGAGGCCAACTTCTCCGACCACGGCGCCAACCGGCTCGGCGCGAGCGCTCTGATGCAGGGCCTCGCCGACGGATACTTCGTGCTGCCCAACACGATCGGCGACTATCTGGCGACCAACGGGCATATCGCCGTCGAGCAGGACGCGCCCGAGGTCAGGCAGGCCGAGGCGGATGTCGCCGAGCGGATCGACACGCTGCTGTCGATCCGCGGCGAGCGCACCGTCGACTCGTTCCACCGCGAGCTGGGCCACATCATGTGGGAGCACTGCGGCATGGAGCGCACCGATGCCGGTCTGCGCAAGGCCCTCGACCGGATTCCCGAGCTGCGCAACGAGTTCTGGCAGAACGTGCGGGTTCCCGGCACCGGCGTCGAGCTCAACCAGAACCTGGAGCGGGCCGGGCGCGTCGCGGACTTCCTCGAACTGGGTGAGCTGATGTGCCTGGATGCCCTGCACCGCACCGAATCCTGCGGCGGCCACTTCCGCGCGGAGAGCCAGACCCCGGACGGCGAGGCGGCTCGCGATGACGAGAACTTCACCTATGCCGCCGCATGGGAGTTCACCGGCCGCGATACGGCACCGGTCCTGCACAAGGAGGACCTCATCTTCGAATACGTCACCCCCAGCCAGCGGAGCTACAAGTGAAGGTGCACCTCAAGGTCTGGCGGCAGCCCAGCGCCGGCGTCCCGGGCAAGATCGTCAACTACGACGTGGACGACGCGTCGCCGGACATGTCCTTCCTCGAACTGCTCGACGTGCTCAATGAGCAACTCGTGCTGGCCGGCGAGGACCCGGTCGCGTTCGACCACGACTGCCGGGAAGGCATCTGCGGGGCCTGCAGCATGGTCATCGACGGCCAGCCGCACGGGCCGGAGAAGGCCACCACCACCTGCCAGCTGCATCTGCGGCACTTCCGTGACGGCGACACGATCACGATCGAGCCCTTCCGGGCCGGCGCGTTCCCGGTGATCAAGGACCTGGTCGTCGACCGCAGTGCGTTCGACCGGGTCATCCAGGCCGGTGGCTACATCAGCGCCCCGACCGGATCCGCCCCCGACGCGCACGCGACGCCGGTTCCCAAGGACCAGGCGGACCGCGCGTTCACCGCGGCCGCCTGCATCGGCTGCGGGGCCTGCGTGGCGGCATGCCCCAACGGCTCGGCGTCGCTGTTTCTCGGGGCGAAGATCACTCACCTCGGTGAGCTCCCACAGGGTCAACCCGAACGCAGCAGCCGGGTCATGGCGATGGTCGCCCAGCATGACGCCGAGGGCTTCGGCGGATGCACCAACACCGGCGAATGCGCCGTCGCCTGCCCGAAGGAGATCCCGCTCGACGTGATCTCCCAGCTCAACCGCGACTACCTGACCGCCCGGAAGGCGCGCCGCCGTAGCGCCTGACCCCGGGCGGCGCAGGACGCCGCGACCCGGACAGCCCGGCCCCTGCGGGAGCCGGGCATGTCGGCGTTCCGGCGAGGTTGAACCGATGGTGTGATGCCGGTCTCTGTTGTGATTTCGTTCTCACCTCGACCCGGTCCGAATGTGACTTCCGTCGTACGCTCCGTGAGATCCAGACGGCCCGGCGTCGCGGCGTCCCTGATCAGAGACCTCGTCGGCGCCTGGAACAGATGAGGACTCCCCGACGTGTCATCCGCCACAGACGCGTCCGCCGGTCGGGCGCAGATCGCCGAACGGACGCTCCGCACAGACCGGTGGTGGCTCCCACCGCTGGTCACCCTCGTCGGCCTCTCGGCGTGGGTCATCTACGCCACGGTCCGGGTATTCCTGCAACAGTGGTACTTCGTAGCGGAGTACAACTACCTGTCGCCGTTCTACTCGCCGTGCCTGTCGTACGGCTGCGTACCCGAGGCGGCGCATTTCGGGCGCGTGCTCCCGGACCTGCCGTGGCTGCCGTACGCCGCGGTCTCGCTGCCGTTCCTGCTGCTTTTCCGCCTGACCTGCTACTACTATCGGAAGGCCTACTACCGGTCGTTCTGGGCGTCCCCGCCCGCCTGCGCCGTCGCGGAGCCGCACCGCCGCTACACCGGGGAGACCCGGTTCCCGCTGCTGCTGCAGAACGCCCACCGGTACTTCTTCTACCTCGCGCTGATCGTCACAGTGATCAACACCTACGACGCGATCAAGGCGTTCCAGACCGCCGACGGCGGGTTCGGCCTCGGGCTGGGCAACATCATCCTGGTCGGCAACGTCGTGCTGCTGTGGATCTACACCGTGTCGTGCCACTCCTGCCGCAGCATCATCGGCGGCCGGCTGAACCACTTCTCCCGGCATCCGCTGCGGTACCGGTTGTGGGGTGTGGTCTCCCGGCTCAACGGCAGGCACATGGAGTGGGCCTGGATCACGCTGGCGACCCTGGCCATCACCGACTTCTACATCATGGCCGTCTCGGCGGGCTGGTTCGCCGATCCGCGCATCATCAACTGAGGAGGGTGGCGCCATGACTCAGAGCACCGAGATCGAGCGGCACGCCTACGACGTCGTCGTCATCGGCGCGGGTGGTTCGGGGCTGCGGGCAGCCATCGAGGCTCGCGGCCAGGGCATGCGGGTCGCGATCATCTCCAAGTCGTTGTTCGGCAAGGCACATACGGTCATGGCCGAGGGTGGTGCGGCCGCCGCGATGGGCAACGTCAACCCCCACGACAACTGGGCCGTTCACTTTCGCGACACGATGCGGGGCGGGAAGTTCCTCAACAACTGGCGGATGGCCGAACTGCATGCCAAGGAAGCGCCCGACCGCGTCTGGGAGTTGGAGACCTACGGTGCGCTGTTCGACCGCACCAAGGACGGAAAGATCAGCCAGCGCAACTTCGGCGGCCACACCTATCCGCGGCTCGCGCACGTCGGCGACCGGACCGGGCTGGAGCTGATCCGCACCCTCCAGCAGAAGATCGTGTCGTTGCAGCAGGAGGACCACCGGGCCACCGGCGACTACGAGTCCGGCATCCGGGTCTTCCACGAATGCACGATCACCGAACTGTTCAAGGACGGCGCCGCTGACGGGGGCCGGATCGCGGGCTGCTTCGGCTACTTCCGCGACGACGGCCGTTTCGTCCGGTTCGACGCGCCGGCGATCGTGCTGGCCACCGGCGGGATCGGCAAGAGCTACTCGGTGACGTCGAACTCCTGGGAGTACACCGGTGACGGCCACGCGCTGGCTCTGCGCGCGGGTGCCACGTTGATCAACATGGAGTTCCTCCAGTTCCACCCGACCGGGATGGTCTGGCCGCCCTCGGTCAAGGGAATCCTCGTCACCGAGTCGGTCCGCGGTGACGGCGGGGTGCTGCGCAACTCCGAGGGCAAGCGGTTCATGTTCGACTACATCCCCGAGGTGTTCAGGGAGCAGTACGCCACCACCGAGGAGGAGGGCGACCGCTGGTACACCGACCCCGACAACAACCGGCGCCCGCCGGAGTTGCTGCCGCGGGACGAGGTGGCCAGGGCGATCAACTCCGAGGTCAAGGCGGGCCGGGGGAGCCCGCACGGTGGGGTGTTCCTCGATGTCTCCACCCGGCTGTCGCCCGAGGAGATCATCCGGCGGCTGCCGTCGATGCACCACCAGTTCAAGGAGCTGGCGGACGTCGACATCACGAAGGAGCCGATGGAGGTCGGCCCGACCTGCCACTACGTGATGGGCGGCATCGAGGTCGACCCGGACACCGCGATGGCGACCGTGCCCGGCCTGTTCGCCGCCGGGGAATGCGCGGGCGGGTTGCACGGCTCGAACCGGCTGGGCGGCAACTCGCTGTCGGACCTGCTGGTCTTCGGGTGCCGCGCGGGGCTCGGTGCCGCGCAGTACGTCAGCGCCCTCGGCGCCGGGGAGGGTGGGCGGCCCCGGGTCGTCGCGGACGACGTCGCGGCCGCGGCCAGCCGGGCCCTGCTGCCCTTCTCCGGGGCGGACCAAACCGGGGAGAACCCGTTCGTGGTCCAGCTGGAGCTGCAGAAGACGATGCACGAGCTCGTCGGCATCATCCGCAGGGCCGACGAGATGGAGATGGCGCTCAAGAAGCTCGAGAACATCGCGGCGCGCAGCCGGACGGTCCGGGTGGCGGGGCACCGGGAGTTCAACCCGGGCTGGCATCTGGCGCTGGACCTGCGCAACATGCTGCTCGTGTCGCTGTGCGTGGCGAAGGCGGCGCTGGAGCGTCAGGAGAGCCGTGGCGGCCACACCCGGGACGACTTCCCCGTGATGGACTCGGCATGGCGCAAGATGCTGCTGGTCTGCTCGGCGCTCGGCGAGGACGATGTCGAGATCGTCCGCAAACCGCAGGTACCGATGCGCCCGGACCTGTTCGACCTGTTCGAGCTCGATGAGCTGAAGAAGTACTACACCGGCGAGGAGCTGGGCAGCCATCGAGCCGATGTCTCGGGCGCCGGGGAGGCGACGCGATGAGCTACTGGGCGCATTTCCGGATTTGGCGGGGCGACTCGCAGAAGGGCGAGTTCGTCGACTATCCGGCGGAGGTCAACGAGGGCGAGGTCGTCCTCGACATCATCCACCGGCTGCAGCAGACCGAGGCCGGGGACCTGGCCGTCCGCTGGAACTGCAAGGCGGGCAAGTGCGGCTCGTGCAGCGCGGAGATCAACGGCAAGCCACGGCTGATGTGCATGACCCGGATGTCGACCTTCGATCCGGACGAGGTCGTCACGGTCACCCCGCTGCGGACGTTCCCGGTGATCCGGGACCTGGTCACGGACGTGTCGTTCAACTACGAGAAGGCCAGGCACGTCCCGAGCTTCGCGCCGCCGCCGGACCTCGCTCCCGGCGAGTACCGGATGCAGCAGGTGGACGTCGAGCGCAGCCAGGAGTTCCGCAAGTGCATCGAGTGCTATCTGTGCCAGAACGTCTGCCATGTGGTGCGTGACCACGAGGACAACAAGCGGCACTACGCCGGCCCGCGTTACCTGATGCGGATCGCGGAGCTGGACATGCACCCGCTGGACGCCGCCGACCGCAAGCGGGAGGCACAGCAGGAGCACGGCCTCGGCTACTGCAACATCACCAAGTGCTGCACCGAGGTCTGCCCGGAGCACATCAAGATCACTGACAACGCGCTGATCCCGCTCAAGGAACGGGTGGTCGACCGCAAGTACGACCCGCTCGTCTGGCTCGGCAACAAGATCCGTCGCCGCAGCTAGTGCCGTGACCACGAAGGTTCGCCGGGTTGGTGCATGACATCGGTGTAATCATGCAGCGGCGCGGTGCTGGGGCTGGCCCCAGCGGCGGTGGCGTTCGCT
>NZ_JBHSQW010000008.1:0-656 GCF_042658695.1 Pseudonocardia hispaniensis
CCCTCGTCGAGGACGGGTTTGAACTGCTTGCGGTACACGGCCTCGGTGACCGCGGTCCCGCTGTGCCCGATGAGCCGGGAGATCTGCTCCAGCGGGACGCCGGACTCGGAGAGCAGCGAGACGAAGCTGTGCCGCAGCTCGCGGGGCGTCCACGCCTTCGGGTCCAGCCCGGCAGCCTCGACTACCCGCCGGAAGGTCCGGCGAACGTTGTGCGCGTCCATGCCGGTCCCGTTGGCGGTGGCGAACACGAGGTCGTCGGGGTCGACGGTGCGGCCGATCTTGTGTCGCCGGAGGGCGTCGACGCAGCGAAGCGGCATGGCGAGCCGTCGGCGGGAGCGCCGGGTCTTGGTGTCGCCGTTGAGCCGGACCGAGCGCACGACAGAGATCGAGGGCGGGACCGGGGGACTAGCGTTCGTCCGGCCGTCGAGGTCGACGTCGGCCCAGCGCAGCGCGCGCAGCTCCTCGGTACGAGCGCCGACCAGCAGGGACAGCACGATGTAGGCCCGCAGCGTCGAGTCCTCGGCAGCGGTGAGCAACTTCTCGGCCTGGTCGAAGGTGAGTGACTTGGACGGTCTGCCACTCTTCCCCGCCGGGATCTCGCACAGGCCGACGACGTTGCGGCGCACCTTGTCTCGGGCCATCGCGTACGTCACCGC
>NZ_JBHSQW010000009.1:0-73763 GCF_042658695.1 Pseudonocardia hispaniensis
AGCCGCTGGCCCTCCTCGTCGGAGAGCCGCCTGACTCTCACCCGTTCAGCCATGCCCACCAGCATCGGCTTCACCGGCAACGTTTGTGGTCACGGCACTAGGTGTAGCGACCCAGCACGTTGCTGACGGTCGGTCCGGCGTGGCGGCTTGATCGAGAGCGCTGGCGGGCGGGTGGCCGGCCGCGCGGATCGCCGACGTCGCGCTGATCGGGGTCCCGGACCCGGCTGCGCGAGGAACGGGCGGCGGGTGGCCTGGGCTCCGGCCCGGCCGAATCGGTCGTAGGGTCGGCCACGTGCCCGATCTGGATCCCGAGGAGTTCCGCAGGCTCGGCCACCGGTTCGTCGACTGGGTGGCCGACTATCGAGCCGGTCTGGATGCGCTGCCGGTGGGCGCCACGGTCGAGCCCGGCTGGGTGCGCGGGCAGCTCGCCGCGGACCTTCCCGAACGTCCCCGGCCGCTGGAGGAGTTGCTCGCCGAGGTCGACCGGGTCGTCGTCCCGGCCAGCGCGCATTGGCAGCATCCGGGGTTCTTCGGCTACTTCCCCGCCAACGCCTCGCTGACCTCGCTGCTCGGCGACCTGCTCTCCGGCGGCCTGGGCGCCCAGGGGATGCTCTGGTCGACCTCGCCGGCGTGCACCGAGGTCGAGCAGGTGCTGCTCGACGGGCTCGCCGCCGCCCTCGGGCTGGGCAAGGAGTTCACCTTCGACGGCGGCGGGGGCGGCTCGATCCAGGATTCCGCCTCGTCGGCGGTGCTGGTGGCGCTGCTGGCGGCGCTGCACCGCACGTCCGACGGCGCCTGGCGGGAGACCGGCACCGACGGACTCGAACGCGTCTACCTCACGGCCGAGACGCATTCGTCACTGGCCAAGGCGGCCCGGGTGGCCGGGTTGGGGGCGGGGGCGGTGCGTGTCGTCGAGCCCTGCGCCGGGTCGCTGGCGATGTCACCCGATGCGCTCGCCGCCGCGATGGCCGCCGACGTCGCCGCGGGACTGCGCCCCGTGCTCGTCTGCCCGACCATCGGCACCACCGGCACCGGTGCCGTCGACCCGGTGCGCGAGATCGCGCAGGTCGCCCGGGAGCACGGGGCCTGGGTGCACGTCGATGCCGCATGGGCCGGGGTGGCGGCGCTCTGCCCCGAGTTCCGGCACCTGCTCGACGGCGTCGAGCTCGTCGACTCGTTCTGCACCGACGCGCACAAGTGGCTGCTCACCGCGTTCGATGCCTCGATGCTGTGGGTGCGCGACGGCGTCGCGCTGCCGGCCGCGCTGTCGATCACCCCGGAGTACCTGCGCAACGCCGCGAGCGAGTCCGGCGAGGTCGTCGACTACCGCGACTGGCAGGTCCCGCTCGGCCGCCGGTTCCGCGCGCTCAAGCTGTGGACGGTGCTCCACGGCCTGGGGCTGCAGGGCCTGCGGGCGCATCTTCGCGGGCACGTCGCGCTGGCCTCCGAGCTGGCGTCATGGGTCCGTGCCGACCCGCGGTTCACCCTCGCGGTGCCGCCGTCGCTGGCCCTGGTGTGCCTGCGCGTCGTCGGCCGCGACGGCACCCCCGACGACAGCGCCGATGATCGAGCCACCCGCGCCGTGCTGGAACGGGTCAACGCCGCCGGGTCCGCGCTGCTCACCCACACCGTCGTCGACGGGCGGTACGTCATCCGGGTGGCGATCGGGTCGGTGGCGACCCGGCGCCGGCATGTCGAGGCCCTGTGGACCGCGCTGTGCGAGGCCGCGGACGCGGTGCGCTGACCGGCTGGAGAGGATCGGGCCCGGCTCGGCTCGATCAGCCGGCCAGCAGCGTGCGGGTGAGGTCCTTCCACTGGGCGACCATGGGGTCGCGCCGCACGTCCCGCGGGTCGAACGCGTAGGTCAACGCGGTGCCGCGCATGCTGGTCAGCAGCAGGTCACGCAGCTGACGGAACCGCGGATGGGAGACGAGCGGCTCGCCGAACATGCGACCGACCGAGGCCTTGATGACCGCCCCGAGTCGCCGCTCCTCGGGCCGCAGCACCTCGGCGATCTCCGCATTCGCCCTGGCCGCGGTCCACAGCTCGATGGCGGCCCAGAAATGCGGCTCGTGAAAGGACTCCCAGAGCAGCTCGACGACCCGGTCGGCGCGGTCCCACCCCTCGATGCCGGTACCGACGATGCTCAGCACCCGGTCCTCGGTGTCGCGCACCCGTTTGACCGCCAGATGCTGCGCGGCCGCGACGAGCAGCCGGTCCCGGGACGGGAAGTGGTGCAGCAGGCGACCACGGGAGACCTCCGCGGCGGCCTGGATGGTCAGCGTCGTGGCCGCGGCGTAGCCGCCGTCGACGAGACAGGCGACGGCGGCGTCCAGGATCCGGGCGCGGCTGTCCTCGCTGCGCTGCGCCCGGGTCTTCGTCGTCGCGCCACCCGGCCCCGGCGCGCCGGCCGGCTTCGGTGCGCCGGCCGGCTTCGGTGCGCCGGTCACAGCCCGAGCGAACGGCCGATGACTTCCTTCATGATCTCGGTCGTGCCGCCGTAGATACGGGTGATCCGCGCGTCGGCGTAGGCCTTCGCGATCGGGTACTCGGTCATGTACCCGTACCCACCGTGCAGCTGCAGGCACCGGTCCAGCACCCGGCCCTGAAGCTCGGTGCACCACCACTTCGCCTTGCTCGCGTCCACCGCGGTCAGCTCGCCCGCGTTCAACGCACGCACGCAGTCGTCGATGTAGTGCTGGGCGATGTCGACCTCGGTGGCGATCTCGGCCAGCACGAACCTCGAGTTTTGGAACGACCCGATCGGCTGCCCGAACGCCTTGCGCTCCTTGACATAGGCCAGGGTCTGCGCCAGCGCGGTCTGCGCCGCGGCCACGGCGGCGATCGCGATCGAGAGTCGCTCCTGGGGCAGGTTGGTCACCAGCTGGGTGAAGCCCTCCCCCTCGCCCGGCCCGAGCAGGTTGGCCACCGGCACCCGGACATCGGTGAACGACAGCTCCGCGGTGTCCTGCGCGTGCTGGCCGAGCTTGTCGAGGTTGCGGCCGCGTTCGAAACCCGGCATCCCGCGTTCGATCACGAGCAGCGACATCCCCTTGTGCCGCTGGGTGGGATCCGTCTTGACGGCGGTGATCACCAGATCGGAGTTGATGCCGTTGGTGATGAACGTCTTGGCCCCGTTGACCACGTAGTGGTCACCGTCGCGGATCGCGGTGGTGGACATCGAGGCCAGGTCCGAGCCGATTCCCGGCTCGGTCATCGCGATCGCCGTGATCAGCTCACCGGAGGCGATACCCGGCAGCCAGCGCCGCTTCTGCTCGTCGGTGCAGTAGGCCATGAAGTAGGGCAAGCAGATGTCGTTGTGCAGGCTCAGACCGAGCCCCGCGGCGGCGACGCCGCAGCGCATGACCTCCTCGGCGATCACCGCGTTGAAGCGGAAGTCGCGAACCCCGCCCCCGCCGAAGGCCTCGGGGATCTCCATGCCCAGGAACCCGGCCTTGCCCGCGGTCGCGAACAGCTCCCGCGGCACGATGCCGGCCCGCTCCCACTCCTCATGGTGCGGGACGACCTCGACGGCCAGGAACTTCCGGAACGACTCGCGGAACGCCTCGTGCTCGTCCTCGTACAGCCTGCGCTTCATCGTCGGCTCCGTCGCGGAATCTGCGTCATCGAGGGCCCATCCGGATCGCGCCGTCGAGCCGGATGACCTCGCCGTTGAGCATCGGGTTGGCGACGATATGCGCCGCCAGCGCGCCGAACTCGGCCGGGTTGCCGAGCCGGGACGGGTGCGGCACCTGTTTGCCGAGCGAGGTCCTGGCGTCCTCGGGCAGCGAGGCCAACAGCGGGGTGTCGAACAGGCCCGGCGCGATCGTGACCACCCGGATCAGCGCCCCGGCCAGGTCGCGGGCGATCGGCAGGGTCATCCCGACCACGCCGCCCTTCGACGCCGAGTACGCCGCCTGTCCGATCTGGCCGTCGAACGCCGCCACCGAGGCGGTGTTGACGATGACGCCGCGTTCGCCCTCGATCGGGTCGGCCCGCGCGATGCGCTCGGCCGCCAGCCGGATCACGTTGAACGTGCCGATCAGGTTGATGTTGACGATCTTCGTGAAGTCCGCGAGCGGAAACGGGCCGTGCTTGCCCAGGGTCTTGATCGCATTGCCGGTCCCGGCGCAGTTCACCGCGACCCGCAGTGTGCCGAGCTCCGCGGCCAGGTCCAGCGCCGCCGTCACGTCGGCCTCGTCGGTGACGTCGCCGGGCGCGAACCGGACCTTCTCGCCCAGCTTCTCCGCGACCTGCCCGCCCGCCGACCCCGGAAGGTCCAGGATGACGACGCTCGCGCCGGCGTCCAGCAACTTCTCGGTGCTCGCCAGACCGAGCCCGGAGGCCCCACCCGTGACCAACGCGACGGACCCGTTGATGTCCATGGTGGTGTCTCCTCAGTGGACGAGCTCGAAGATGGTGGCGTTCGCCTGGCCCCCACCCTCGCACATGGTCTGCAGGCCGTAGCGGATGCCGTTGTCGCGCATGTGGTGGATCAGCGTGGTGGCCAGCCGTGCCCCCGAGCCACCCAGTGGATGCCCGATGGCGATCGCCCCGCCGTTCGGGTTGAGCGCCTTCGCATCGGCACCGATGTCGGCCAGCCAGGCCAGCGGCACCGGCGCGAACGCCTCGTTGACCTCGAACGCCCCGATCTCCTCCAGCTTCAGCCCCGAGCGGGTCAGGGCCTTCTGGGTGGCCGGGATCGGCGCGGTCAGCATGATGATCGGGTCCGCCGCCGCCAGCACCGCGGTGTGGACCCGCGCGATCGGCCGCAGCCCCAGCCGCGCCGCCATCTCGCTGGTGGTCATCAGCAGTGCGGCCGACCCGTCGGAGATCTGCGAGGAGTTCCCGGCCGTGATCGTTCCGCCCTCGGGCTTGAACACCGTCTTCAACGCGGCCAGCGACTCCAGCGTTCCGCCGCGCCGGATGCCCTCGTCCTTGCTGACCACGGTGCCGTCGGGCAGCGTGACCGGCACGATCTGCGCGTCGAACCGACCCTCGTCCTGCGCGACGGCGGCCTTCTCATGGCTGGCGAGGGAGAACTCGTCGAGCTGCGTGCGGGACAGGCCCCACCGCTCGACCACCATCTCCGCGCCCGGGCCCTGGTTCGGGAACACGCCGTCGTAACGGGCCAGGAAACCCTCCCCGACCGGGAGCTTCCCGGCCAGGGACGACCCCATCGGGACCCGCGACATCGACTCGACGCCTCCGGCCACGACCACGTCGTACTGCCCGGCGACCAGGCCGGCCGCGGCGAAGTGCACCGACTGCTGCGAGGAGCCGCACTGCCGGTCCACCGTCACCCCGGGCACGGTCTCCGGCCAGCCCGCGGTCAGCACCGCGGTCCGACCGATGTCGAAGGTCTGCTCCCCGGACTGCGTGACACATCCCCAGATCACGTCGTCGACCACCGCCGGGTCGATCCCCGACCGCTGGGCCAGCGCGTCGAGCACCAGCGCCGACAAGTCGGCCGGATGCACCCCCGACAGCCCGCCGTTGCGCTTCCCCACCGGGGTCCGCACCGCTTCCACGATCACTGCATCTCGCATGTCCGGCTCCTCGTCCGTCGCTGACCCGTCGAAACGACGCGCACCGGTATCTGCCGGCGACTCCGCGCCGGTGGCGACCGTAGCAGCAAAACAGTCAGTGCTGACCGTCTTGCGGTTGTGGTGTGGGCCGCAGGCTCGACCCGGCGAGCCCCCGGCGCGGTGGCGGCCCGCCCCCCTCCGCGGCCAACGCCTCCAGCACCGGCAGCGCCGCGGCGAGCACGGCCAGGCCGCGGGCGTCGAGATGGCCGATCCGGTCGGCGAGCAATCCGGTCCGGCGGCGCCGCAGCGCGCCGAGCAGGCTCGAGCCCGCCGCGCTCAGCGTGATCCGGATGGCGCGATGGTCGTCCGGGTCCGGGGTGCGCCGCACGAGCTGACGCTCGTCCAGGCACTCGACGATCCGCGACATCGTGGGCGCACTGATCCCGAGGCGTTCGGCGAGCGCTCCCACCCGCAGCGGGCCGTCGGACTCGAGGACCGCGAGCGTCGTCAGCCGGGTCGGGGTCAGGCCGGCCTGCGCGTCCTGGGTCCGCAGCTGATGCCCCAACCGGCTCAGGGCGATCCGCAGCCGTCCGGCGAGCTCGGCCGCCTCCGGGTGTCCCGGCCGTCCCGCCGCTGCGCCGTCCACGGCCCTGTCCTACCGTGCCGCCGCGACCGGGCCGCGCCGACGACCGGTCGCGGCGCGCGGGTCGTCGATCCTCCCGTGCCGCCGGTCGTCGGCGAACAGCGACGCCACCGCGGCGATGGCGCACGCGACGACGGCGAACAGGAACGCCGTGGCGAGACCGTCGGAGAACGGGCCCGAGATCAACTCAGGGAAGAAGCTCCGCCCGGTGAGATAGGCCGCCTGGTCGGCGGGCAGCCCGCCGAGCGTACCGCCGAGCAGTTGCTGGATCGGGTTGTACCCGAGGAACGCCGCGAAGAGCACTCCGACCGGCGGGAGCTGCGCGATCGCGTGCGCGTCGGCCACGGGTACTCCATGCTGGACCAGGCCGTCGGCCAGCACGACGGGCAGGTGCTGGGACAGCCCGGCGATCATCAGGCTGAAGAAGATCCCGATGGACAGCACCATGGCGGTGTTCTGGAAGGTGGCGGTCATCCCGGCGCCCGCCCCCCGCGCCCGCGCGGGCAGGCTGTTCATGATCTGCGCCCGGTTCGGCGACGCGAACAGTCCCATCCCGATGCCGTTGACCAGCAGGATCGTCGCGAAGGTCCAGTAGTCGAAGTCGACGGGCAGCGCCTGCAGCAGCAGGAACGTCACGGCCGCGACGACCATGCCGCCGGTGGTGTACCAGCGGGCGCCGCCGCGGTCGGACAACAGGCCGGACAGCGGCGCCGCGACGAGGAACCCGAGGGTCAGCGGCAGCATGTAGATGCCGACCCACAGGGGTGTCTGCTCGAAGCTGTAGCCGTGGCGGGGCAGCCAGATCCCCTGCAGCCAGATGATCAGGATGAACATGAGGCCGCCCCGGCCGAGCGAGGCCAGCAGGTTCGCGACGTTGCCCAGCGTGAAGCTGCGGATCCGGAACAACGACAGCGTGAACAGCGGATCCGGCGCCCGGACCTCGATCACGGCGAACAGCCCGAGCACCGCGACCCCGCCGATGAGCAGGGTCAGCACCATCGGGCTGGTCCAGCCCATGACGTGCCCCCCGTACGGCTGGATCCCGTAGGTGATCCCGACGAGCACCGCGATCAGCCCGGCGGCGAAGGTGAGGTTGCCCCACCAGTCCATCCGGGCCGGTGTGCGCTCACCGGTGTCGCGCAGCTTCAGATAGGCCCAGACGGTGCCGAACACCCCGATCGGCGCGGACACCAGGAACACCAGGTGCCAGTTCACCGGGGCGAGCACTCCCCCGACGACCAGGCCGAGGAACGAGCCCGTGATCGCCGCCACCGAGTTGATGCCAAGGGCCAGGCCGCGTTGGTGCAGCGGAAAGGCGTCGGTGAGGATCGCGTTGGAGTTGGCCATCAGGAACGCACCGCCGATGCCCTGCACGATTCGCCAGCCGATCAGCCACAGCGCCGCGACGTCGCCGCGCTGCCAGGTGACGGCCAGCAGGACCGAGGACACCGCGAAGATCGCGAAGCCGAGGTTGTACATGCGGACGCGGCCGTACATGTCGCCGAGTCGCCCGAACCCGACCACCAGGACCCCGGTGACGACCAGGAAGCCCATGATCATCCACAGCAGGTAACCGGTGTTCGCGGGTTCGAGGGGGTTGATGTCGATGCCGCGGAAGATGTCGGGCAGCGCGATGAGCACGATCGAGGAGTTGACCGTGGCCATCAGCATGCCGAGCGTCGTGTTGGACAGTGCGACCCACTTGTAGCGCGAGCCGAGATCGAGAGCGGGCACGAGCGACCCCATCAGTTCTCGCCAGACAATTTAGTTGACACAAGCTAAACAGTCTGCCCGCGCCGAGGCGACGAAGCTCGTCCGGTTTGCGAGTGAGCTAGACCACGCCTGTGAGTGCGTAACGGTGTGGGAACACTGTTACGCACTCACAGGCGTGGTCTACGTCTTCCGAGTGAAAGGACCGGTTTGATCGGATTATCGGCTAACGGCGTCCACGGCGAGGTCGGATGAATGATCGACATCTCACATCCGTAACCCCGAAAGGACCTCATGAGTATCTCCGCCACGGCCCAGCTCCGCCGGGCGGCGCGGCTCGCCGCCGGCCATGCCCTGCGGTTCGGAACGGCACCCGCACGCTGGCTTGCGCGCGCAGTGATCCGGATGCATCCGGGGCTCGAGCCGCGCATGGCAGACTGGGCCTGGCTGTGGCAGCCGGGTTGGGGACGCCGCTGTCACGAACGGCTCTACCGCCGCCCGGATCCCTACGGCATCGCCGAGAGCGCCTATGAACAGGACAAATACGACCTGATCATGCAGACGCTGGACGACACCCACTACTCAAGGACGCTGGAGGTCGGCTGCGGCGAGGGCCAGCTCACCGAACTACTGACGAAACTCACCGACGAACTCGTCGCGGTCGACATCTCCGCGGCGGCGATCGAGCGGACCCGGGGACGTCTCGAGGGCGATCCCCGGGTCGTCGCGCAGCGGCGCACGCTGCCGCTGGACATGCCGCCGGGCACGTTCGACCTGATCATCTGCTCCGACGTCCTCTACTACTGGGAGCCGACCACGCTGAGGCTCGGGCTCGGCCGACTCCTGGACCGGCTGCGACCCGGTGGCCGGATCCTGTTCCTGCACTACCGAGGCAACTTCGGGCAGGCGAATTGCGCGGACGCGGTGCATGAACTCGCCCGCGAGTTCGCCAACGGCCGTGGATTCGGACATCCGGTCTCCCGGACGGTGCACGGTGTGGGCCCCGGCGGCCTCGGGCTCCGGCTGGACCTGCTGGCGCGCGCCTGACCCACCGGCGCGGGGCCGTGGCCTCGTGGGTTGCTCAGAACACCTCGACCCGACGGACGTCCACATTGCGAAACGTCGGCTCCCCGTCGCAGAGCTGCGCCAACTTCTCCGCGAACCGGTTGGTCACCGGATGCTTCGAGTTCGCCATCGCCGAGTCGCGGTCGGGAAACGCGACCATCTGCAGGAAGCGGCCGGGCTCGCCACGGTCGACGGTCTGAACGACCCAGCGCGCCGTCCGGTCCGGGCCGATCGCCTCGGCCCACCCCCGCTCGACCTCCTCGAGTTCCTGGATGCGACTCGTGCTGAACTCGATGACCTGCACGAACGCGCCGGGCTTCAGCTCCAGCACCGGCGCCTCGGTCAGCGCCGCACGCAACCCGGTGCGCAGCTCCTCGTTGTCCGTGTGCCCGTGCACCTCCACCGCGTGCGCGACGGCGGTGCGCAGCACCTCCTCCTCCTCGCCGGTGATCGTCAGCGTGCAGTTGGACTCGCTGGGCATGGTCCGGCAGTCCATCGTCTTTCTGGCCATCACGTCCTCCTGACAGGGTCTTGGACGGGCGACGACGTCCCTCGGCCGGCTCGGCACCGGTGCGCGGCCTCGCGTCGGCCAATTACCGATGAGGGGTTCTCAGCCAACTCCGCCCGATCGAAACTGTCCATACGTGGTTCGGGACCCGTCCCGACCACCGGAAGCCACCCATTAAGGCGATACGGATATTCCTCGACGATCCACCGCTTGCCTGGCCGGGCTCGCCGGGCCACCATCACGTGATAGTCGACACGCTGGCTGCGACGGCGCTTCCGGCGGAAGGGCGACAGAACGGACAGACGGGAGACAACCGGTCAATGTTCACGGCCTCCTACATTCCACCCAACGCCCGTTCGATCTTTCGGATGTCCGTTATCGGCGCAGGTATCGCGGCATTGTTGGGACTCGCGGCGCTGATCCCGCTCGGACATGGCCTGGGCGCGTTGTTCGGCATTCTCGGACTCGCCCTCGGCGTCGGGAACTCCTGGATGATCCTGCGCTCCACGGCGCGATATGCCGACAGCGGCCGCGCCGCCAAGAGCCGCCTCGCGACGAGCACCCTGAGCCGCCTGGCCATCGCCACCGTCATCGCCCTCCTGTTCGCCGCGCTGCTGCGCCCTGAGGGTCTCGGCGTCCTCGTCGGCCTCGCGATGTACCAGCCGATCGCCGTCGTCGCGGCCGCCGTCCCGATGATCAAGGAGCTGCGCCGCTCGTGAGTACCGCCGGCCCGCTCGCCGCCGGGGGCGGCGAGGTCAAGATCGGTGAACACTGGACCGCCCACCCGTTCGGCTTCACGCTCAACCTGGACACGATCGTCGGCACGCTGGTCGCGGGCGCGATCGTGGTCGGGCTCGGCCTGTGGGTGGCCCACGGCGCCAGCGTCGGCAAACCGACCAAGCTCCAGATCGCCCTCGAGGTCACGAAGGAGCAGATCGAACAGCAGGTCGAAGACAATCTCGGGATCCGGACCGCGCCCTGGGTCGTCCCCTTTGCCTTCACGATCGCGCTGCTGATCCTGCTGTCCAACCTGCTGGCCATTCTGCCCAGCGAGGAGTGGCTCCCTCCGCCGACGGCGGACGTGAACCTCACCTTCGCGCTCTCGATCGTCGTCATGCTTGCGGTGTGGTTCACCGCGATAAAGCGACATCCGGTGCGATTCTTCGCACACTTCAAGAACCCGATGGCGATCATCGAGGAGCTGACCAAGCCGATCTCATTATCCCTGCGGCTCTTCGGCAACGTGCTGTCCGGCGTCATCATGATCCAGCTGATCATCCTGTTGTTCCCGATCTGGCTGTTCTGGGTGCCGTTCACCGCCTGGAAGCTCTTCGACATCTTCATCGCCGTTCTACAGGCGGTGATCTTCACGATTTTGACGATCATCTATTTCGGACAAGCGCTCGGCGGGGAATCCGACGCGCACTGACCCCGAGGGGAACGAACATGTCGCAGGTCCTCGCAGCGGCGGCGGATATCAACACCGCGGTCACCACGGCCGGCGCCTACATCGGCGGTGGCCTTGCGCTGGCCGGTGGAGCCATCGGCGCGGCTGTCGGTGACGGCCTGGCCGGTGGTCAGGTCATCGCCGGGGTGGCCCGGCAGCCGGAGGCCCGTGGGCGCCTCTTCGGCATCTTCCTGCTGGTCGTCGGCCTGGTCGAGGCGATGTACTTCATCAACCTGGCCTTCATGGCGATGTTCGTCTTCGTCCTGGGCTGAGCCGAACCACCGAGCCGGGAGATCACATGAGTGTGCTGGCCCAAGAACAGGGGGGCGGGAGCAACTTCCTGCTGCCCAACATGACCATCGTCGTCGAGGTGCTGGCGTTCCTGCTCATCCTCTACATCCTCCGGCGCTGGGTCTGGCCACCGCTGTCCAAGGCGATGAACGACCGGCAGGCGATGGTGCGCAAGCAGGCGGCCGACAGCGCGGAGGCGAGCCGCAAGCTCCGCGAGGCCGAGAAACACTTCGCCGCGGCGCTCGCGGATGCCCGCCGCGAGGCCACGGCGATCCGCGACGAGGCCCGGGCGGACGCGAAACGGATCCGCGAGGAGATGCGGATCGCCGCGGATGCCGAGGTCGAACGGATCCGCCGGCGTGGCGAGGAACAACTCGCCCGGCAGCAGGAGCAGGTGACACGCCAGCTCCGCTCGGAGATCGGTGGGCTGGCCGTGCAGCTCGCCGAACGCATCGTCGGTCAGTCGCTCGCCGATGACGGCATGCGCCGGGCGACGATCGACCGGTTCCTGGCCGAGTTGGACCGGGTTCCGGCCCACCCGCGCAGAACGGGCGCCCCCGGCGGGGTCAGCGGTGCGGGGGCAAGCTGATGGTCGCCCATCTCCATCCGGCCAGCCGGGAGTCGCTCCGGGCGGCGACGGACCGGCTCGACGACGTCATCGACACCTCGTCGGTCACCGACCTCGAACGTCTGGGCGCCGAGCTGTTCTCGGTGCTTCGGCTGCTCGAACACCAACCGCGACTGCGGCGACACCTCGGGGACGCCTCGGCCCCGGCCGAGGCGCGCACCTTGCTGGTCGACCGGCTGCTCATGGACAAGGTCGGCAGGCTGACCCTCGATGTCATGTCCGACCTCGCGGCGGCCCGCTGGTCACAACCCGGTGACCTGCTGGAGGCGCTGGAGACACTGGCCCGGCGGGCGACGCTGGGGGTGGCGGAGCGCAACGGCAGCCTCGAGGAGGTCGAGGACCAGCTGTTCCGCATCGGCCGCATCCTGAACCGGGAGCAGGAGCTGAGCAGGCTGCTCGGCGACCGCAGCACCGCGGACGACCGGCGCGCCGAACTGCTGCGCGGCCTCCTCGCGGGCAGGACCTCACCGGTGACGCTGGCGCTGATGGAGCAGAGTGTGCGGTCCCCGCGCGGAGCGGGCCTCGACCTGACGACCGAGGAGCTGTGCGAGCTGGCCGCCGCGCGCCGCGACCGCTACGTCGCCCACGTCCGCACCCCGATCCGGCTGACCGTCGAACAGGAGTGGCGGCTGACCGAGTCGTTGAGCCGGCTGTACGGCCGCCCGATCTCGCTGCAGATCGAGTTGGACGAGGAGCTGCTCGGCGGTCTCGTCATCCGGATCGGCGGCGAGGTCATCGACGGCAGCGTGGCGAGCAAACTCGGCGTCGCGCGCCGCAACCTGCCCCACTGAGCGCTGCGACGTCCCGGTGCGACGTCCCGGTGCGCCCGGGCTCAGTCGCCCGGTAGATCGGCGCCGCACCGCTGACAGCGGGTGGGCGGGTCCTCATCGGCCAGCCCACCGCATTCGGGACAGACCCGGTTCATCCAGCAGGCCGGGTCGCCGACCTCGTCATCGGGCTCGTAGGCGCGGCTCATCCACCGAGACTACGTCCGCGAGCGGCCGGCGACACACCCGCTCAGGACGGCGCACCGGCGATGCCGGTGGCCGCGGCCGGGTCGACGGCCTGGTGCCAGTGGCCGGCCGGGTTGTCGATCACGAGCGGTCCGAGGTTGCAGGGGCCGAGGCAGCCGGTGGGGGTGACCTGGGTCGTGGTGCCGCGGGTGGCCTCGGCCAGCGCGCGGTGGGTGGCGCCCGCTCCGTAGGCGGTGCAGCGGGGGCCGCGGCAGACCAGCAGGTGGCGCTGCGGGATCTGCAGGATCGACCAGGCCGGGCTGCGGAAACCGGACGGCGCCGCGGTGACCGGGGTGCCGTCGGTGCCGCCCAGCCCGGCGAGGATCTCGGCGAGCGCGGGCAGCGAGCTGAGCGCGGTGCCGACGCGGATGTCCAGGTCGTGGCGGCGGGTCTCGCGCCAGTTCGCGACGGCGCGCCCGATCCAGGTGGTCAGGTAGCGGTCCTCGGGGATCGCCAGCCCGACGATCATGGCTGCGTGGCGGCCGTCCGCGGCGATCTCGTCCAGGGCGCTGTGGATCGAGGGTTCGGCCTGGTCGAGGTGTCCGATGCGGACCGGGTGGGCGGTGTGGTCGGCGACCGCGGCGGCCAGTGCGCTCAGCGACCGGGCATCGACGCCCGCGGGGGTGGGGCGGGCGACCAGCAGCAGCGCTCGATCATCCGGCGGCGGCATAGCGGGGTTGACCTCCAGGAGTCAGACGTCCGGTTGTCATGGTGGCGATGCGGTCGGCGTAGCCGGCGAGGCGCTGCTGGTCGTGGCTGACGACGAGCAGCGCGGCGCCGTCGTCGGCGACGGCACGGAGCAGGGTGGTGATCTCGGCCGCGGCGGCGACGTCGAGGCTGGCCGTGGGTTCGTCGGCGATCAGCAGGGCGGGGCGGGCCACGATCGCGCGCGCGATCGCGACGCGCTGGGCCTGGCCGACCGACAGGCTGGCGGGCAGGCGGTCGACGTCGATCTCGGTGAGCCCGACGCGGTCGAGCGCCTGGCGGGCCAGCTCGCGGCGTCGCGCGCGGGGGTGGCGCTCGCCGCGGGCCAGCAGGGGTTCGGTCAGGGTGCGCCACAGCGCCCAGCGCCGGTCCAGGCTGGCCACCGGGTCCTGGAAGATCGGCATGACGAAACCGGCCCGCAGGGTGCGCCGCCCGGACCAGGCGTCCCGGCCGTCCAGGTGGACGGTTCCGGTGTCGGGCCGTTCCATGCCGCCGACGATGCGGGCCAGCGTCGACTTGCCCGACCCGGAGCGGCCGACCACACCGACGACCTCGCCCGCGGTCAGGGTGAGCGACACGTCGTCCAGCGCGGTCACGGCGCCCGGCCCGCGGCCGTAGCGGCGGGAGACGCCGCGGACCTGCGCGACCACCGGCCCGGACCGGTCGGAGGGGATGACGCGCCGCGGCGGCGGGGTCGCGGCGGCCACCAGCCGCCGGGTCTCTGCGGCCGTCGGGGTGTGCAGCACCGTCGCGGCCGGACCCCGTTCCACCACCCGCCCCTCGGCCAGCACGAGCACGGATTCGGCGTGCCGGGCCACGAGGGCCAGGTCGTGGCTGATCAGCAGGAGCGCACCACAGCACCGCCGCAGCAGGTCCAGCGCTTCGTCGGCGAGCTCGGTGTCCAGCGCGCTGGTCGGTTCGTCGGCGAGGGTGAGCACCGGGGTGTGCGCCGTGCCCGCGACGAGGGTGGCACGCTGCAGCATCCCGCCCGACCACTGGTGGGGGTGATGGCGGGCGCGCCGCGCGGCGTCGGCGATGCCCACGGCGCCCAGCGCGGCGCCGATCGCCCCGGTGGGTGGGGTGCGGCCGTGCGCGGTCCAGGCCTCGGCGACGTGATGCCCGACGGTCCGCAGCGGGTCGCAGGCGGCGAACGGGTCCTGCGGCACGTACCCGACGAGCAGCCCCCGCAGCCGTCGCAGGGTGTGTTCGGGGGCGCCGAGCACCTCGCGGCCGTCGACGCGGATGCTGCCGGTGGTCCTGGTGCCCGCGGGTAGCAGCCCGAGGATCGCGCGAACCAGGGTCGTCTTACCGCTGCCCGAGCGTCCGACCAGGGCGCAGCGCTCGCCTCCGCGCACCGTGAGCGCGACGTCGGTGAGCGCACGGTGCCCGTTGGGATAGGTGACGGTGAGGTCCTGCACGACGAGCGGGGTCACGACTGCCCGCCCGGGTCGGTGACGTCCCGCAGCGCGTCGCTGATCAGTGTCGCCGCGGCGACCGAGAGCACCAGCCCCAGTCCCGGGCCGAGCAACTGCCAGGGCGCGTAGGCGAAGGTCTCGCGGCCGGTCGAGAGCATCGTCCCCCATTCGGCGGTCGGGGGCTGCGCACCGAGCCCGAGGAAGGAGAGCCCACCCAGCGCCAGCACCGCCTCGCCGAGTCCGAGGGTGGCCGCGACGACGACCTGGTTCGCCACGCCGGGGACGACGTGCCCGAGGATCCGGCGCACCGGACCGACCCCGGCCATGCGGGCGGCCAGCACGTCGGGTCGTTGCATGCTGCCCTGTGCGACGCTGCGGGCGAGCCGGGCCAGCCCGGCCCAGCTGGTCGCAGACATGGCCAGCACCAGGTTCCAGAACCCCGGCCCGAGGACCCCGACCACGGCCAGGGTCAGCACCAGCGACGGCAGCCCGAGCAGCACATCGGTCGCCCGGGTGAGTACGGTGTCGACGAGGCCGCCGACGGCGCCCGCGAGCGTCCCGACCAGCAGTCCGATGACACCCGCGAGCGCCATGACCAGCAGCGCCGCGCCCAGCGAGGCCTGCGCCCCGGCCAGAGTGCGTGCCAGCAGGTCGCGGCCGGCCTGGTCGGTGCCCAGCCAGTGCGCGGCGCTGGGCGCCGCGAGCTGGTCGGTGTAGTCGGGCAGGTCCGGGTCGGCCGCCAGCAGTGGGCCTGCGACGGCGGCGAACGCGAGCACCGCGGCCAGCGCCAACCCCACCCGGGCGGCGGGTCGGCGCAGCAACGCTCTCCACACGGACCGGCCCACCGGCCCCGGCGCGGGCACCCCCGGCCGGCGCAGAATCCCGACCGCGCTCATGCCGCCCCCCGACCGGCGCGCAGCCGTGGGTCCAAGCCCGCGCACACCAGGTCCAGGACCAGGCTGGTGAGCACGTAGCCGACGACCGCGACCAGGGTGAACCCGACGACGACCGGCATGTCCCTGCCGTTGATCGCCTCGACGGTGTAGCGGCCGATCCCGGGCCAGGTGAACACGCTCTCCACGATCGGTGCCCCGCCGATCAACGCCGCCGCCCCCAGGCCGATCAGAGTCAAGAAGGGCGGGGCCGCGTTGGGTAACTGGTGCACGCCCAACAGCCGCCGGCGGCTCGCCCCGCGGGCCGCGCTGACCCGTAGATACGGCGCCGACCCGGCTTCCAGGAGGCTGGTGCGCAGCACCCGCGACCAGCTCGCGGCCGAGGCGAGCGCGAGAGTGAGAGCGGGCAGGAACACCGTCGCCCAGGTCCCGTCGGCGATCACCCGGCCCAACCCGGCCCGCACGACCAGGACGTCGAGAACGATCACCCCGAGCACGAAGCTGGGCACCACGAGCATCGCGAGAGACACCGCGCGGACCGCGACGTCGGGCCATCGGCCCGGTGCCGCGGCGGCGAGGGTGCCCAGCGCGAGCGCCAGCACCACCGCGAGCGCCATCGCGGCCCCGGTCAGGCGCAGCGTCGCCGGTAGCCGGGTGACGAACTCGTCGGTCACCGGTCGTCCGGTCCGCCAGGACACGCCCAGGTCGCCGGTGGCCGCACCGCTCGCCCAGCGGCCGAACCGGATCACGAGGGGGTCGTCGAGGCGCAGCTCGTCGCGCACGGCCGCGACCGCCGCCGGGCTGGGCTCGGTGACCCCGCGGGCCTCCAGGACCCGACGCGCGGGGTCACCCGGGGTGACGGCCAGCATCCCGAACACGAGCAGACCGGCGCCCAACAGCGTGCCGAGCGCCTGCCCGATCCGCCGCAGCACGGCGCTCATCCGGTCCGCCTCACGCGCCCGGGGCCGCCTGCGGTGCGGTCCTCGCGTCGACCCAGAGGTTGGCGATCGGCACCGGGTAGCCCCGCCACGCCGGGCCAGCGACCACGGCCGGCAGCCGCACGCCCAGATACCCGAGGTGGCCGTTGTCGGCGATGCGGTGCTGGATCCGGCGCAGCAGCTCGTCGCGGGCGGTGGTGTCGAGCTCGACGGCCAGCCGTTCGATCAGCGCGTCCAGCTGCGGGTCGGAGATCCCCGGGTAGTTCCGCGGACCCGTGCTGTGCAGGTAGGTGCGCAGCGGGGACAGGTAGTCGCCGCCGAAGGACAGGAAACCGTTGCCGCTCACCGCCGCCTGCCAGCCGGTGCCCTGCTCCATCGCGGAGGTGATGTCGGGGACCTGCCGGATGTCCACCCCGACACCGAGCCGGGCCAGCTGCGCCTGCACGGCCAGCGCGAGCGCGTCGGAGTCGGGCTGCTGAGGATAGGTGAGCATCACGAACCGCAGCGGCGCCCCGTCGCGGGTGCGCGGCCCGTCCCCGGTGCGGGTCCAGCCCGCCTGGTCCAGCAGCGCGCCGGCCGCCGCGGGATCGGTGGCCTGGGTCTTCTCCGCCCACGACAGGGACTCGATGTACAGACCGGTCGCGGGCGCGTACAGCCCGTTCATCACATCGTTCGCCAGCTCGGCGTAGTCGATGCCCGCATACACCGCTCGCCGCACCAGCGGGTCGTCGAACGGGGCCTCGCGCTGGTTGAGCTGCAACATGAACGTCGGGCCGGTCGGCTCGCCCGTGACGAAGAAGGAGTCGGCCCGACCGGCCAGGGCCGGTGCGCTCGCCGTCGGCGGGTACAGCGCGAGATCGGCCTCCCCGGCCTGCACGGCCTGGATCCGCGCCGACGCCTCGGGGACGAACCGGACCGTCAGGCCCGCCAGGGCGGGCGTGCCACCCCAGTAGTCCGGGCGCGGCGACAGGTGCATCGCCTCGGCGTCGAGGCTGTCCACCACGTACGGCCCGGTGTAGAGCCCGGCGCCCACCAGCTCGCCCGCCGGCGCCCCGGCGGCGACATGGCGCTGGTACGCGGCCACGTCGTAGACCGGCACCATCCCCTCATCGGCCAGCAGCGCCGGCACGTTCGGCGCCGGCCGCGCTGTGCTGAGGGTGACCTCCAGCGGGCCCGTGACCGCCGCGCTCGCACCCGGCAGGGCGGCGGCGAAGCTGGGGTTCTCGGCGAGCTGGAAGGTCAGCAACGCGGCCAGCGCGGCCCCGTCCAGCGCGGCGCCGTTCTGGAAGGTGATCCCCTCGTTCAGCCGCAGCCGCCAGCTCAGCGGTTCTGGATTGGCCAGCTCCGAGAGCACCCACGGCGTCGGCTCACCACCGCGCTCGGGCCGCATGAGCAACTCGACATAGCCGAACTCCGGGCCCCAGAAGCCGTTCTCCAGCGGATCGAGGTCGTCGATGGCGAACCCGGTGGCGATCGTCAACGTGGGTGGCCCCGCGGGGGCGGCGTCGCCGCCCCCGGTCGTGGCGCATCCGGCCAGCGCCACGGCGAGCAGGACCGCCAGCACCGCGGCACACAACCGACGCGGCCCTCGGCGCAACACAGGGAATCGTGAACTCACCGGGAGCTGCCTCCAGTCTCCGGGGGACGGTGTCGGGCCGAGGCTCGTTTCCGCCTTCGGATGGTCCGGCAGATCCTAGGACATATGTATATCTGTTCAGTCGATCTGAGATCTGATCCACAGCTCCTTGGCCGCGGTGCGGGGGCGAGATTGGATATCGGGCGTCGGCCCGCACCCGGGACGGCCCCGCCGGAGGGGACGCGGCGCTCGGGGGCCTGCTCGCCACCGCCACGGCGGAGTCGGCCGACGGATTCAGTGACCGGGGGCGGTATGACACGGCAGATGCAGCGATTCCGGTCGTTCTCCCGGGCGTCCGGAACCGGTCGGGTGACGACGCAGGCCGAGACGCTCGACGGCAGGTCTTCCCCCGGCCGCGCCGGGCCGCCGGCCGCCGCGTCGCGATGGGGGTTCCGGGTCGTGCTCCTCGCGCTCGCCGTCGGCGTCGTGTTGTCGGTGGTGGCGGCGGTCTCCGTCGGTCCGATCGGCGTGCCGCCGTCTGTGGTCTGGCGGTCGGTGTGGGCTCATCTGCTGGATCGCGCGGGGTCCGGCGACTGGCCGGCTACCCAGGACACAATCGTGTGGGAGGTGCGCCTGCCGAGGGTCCTGCTCAGCGTGGTGGTCGGCGCCGGGCTCTCGGTGGCCGGTGTGGTGTTCCAGGCGCTGGTGCGCAACGCCCTCGCCGACCCCTACATCCTGGGCGCCTCGTCCGGGGCGTCGGTGGGGGCGGCCGCGGTGCTGCTGCTCGGTGTGCTGTCGTCCCTGGGCGCGTACGCGCTGGCCGGTGGGGCGTTCGCCGGGGCGGCCGCGGCGGTGACGCTGGTCTTCCTCGCCGCGCAGGACCGGGGCAGGGTGTCGCCGCTGCGGCTGGTGCTCTGCGGTGTCGCGGTCGCCGGAGTGTGCTCGTCGCTCACCAGCCTGATCGTGATCACCGACGACGACATCGACGCGGCCAGGGCGGTGATGAGCTGGACCCTGGGCAGCCTGGCATCGGCCCGCTGGGATCTGCTGGGCCTGCCCAGCGCGGTCGTCGTGATCGGGACGCTCTGGCTGCTCCTGCGGGCTCGGCGACTGAATTCGTTGAGCCTCGGTGACGAGACAGCCCGGACGCTGGGGGTGGATCTGCGGCGGTTCCGCGCGGAGCTGATCGTGGTGGCGTCCCTGGTCACCGGGGCGGTGGTAGCGGTGAGTGGAGCCATCGGCTTCGTGGGGCTGATGGTGCCGCACATGGTCCGGCTCGTCGTCGGTGCGGACCACCGGCGGCTGCTGCCGGTGGCGGCGCTGGGCGGGGCGATCTACCTGGCATGGGTCGACGTCGCCGCACGCACCCTGCTGCAGCCCAGGGAGATCCCGATCGGGGTGTTGACGGCCCTGCTGGGTGGGCCGTTCTTCGTCGCTCTGATCCGGCGGCGCGGCGGGGACGGGGCGACGATGCGATGACCCGCACATCCGGGCGTGAGTCGCCCGTCGGCCACGACAGCCTCGATGTCGAGGAGCTCTGCGTCGACATCGGCGACGTCCGTCTGATCGAGCGTGTGACCCTTCGCGCTCCGTCCGCCTCCGTGGTGGGTCTGTGCGGCCCCAACGGCAGCGGCAAGTCGACGCTGCTGCGCGCCATCTACGGCGCGCTGGCCGGTTCCGGGGGCGCGGTATTGATCGGCGGCGACGACCTGCGCGCGCTCTCCGCGCGCGAACGTGCCCGGCGCGTCGGCGCCGTTCTGCAGGAACGGTCGACGGAGTTCGACTACACCGTCCGCGAGATGGTCGACATGGGACGCGATCCGCACAAGGGCATGTTCGATCGCAGCGACGGTTACGATCGCGAGCTGGTCGAGTCGGCGATGCGGCAGGTCCGCATGGGAGCACTGGCGGGGCGCGGCTTCGCCTCGCTGTCCGGGGGCGAACGTCAGCGGGTGCTCATCGCCCGGACGCTGGCGCAGCAGACACCGGTCCTGGTGCTGGATGAGCCGACGAACCACCTCGACGTCCGCTACCAGCTCGAACTGATGGAGCTCGTGCGCTCCCTCGGTCGGACGGTCGTCGCGGCGCTACACGATCTCAACCTCGCGATGCGCTACTGCGACGAGGTCTATCTCCTCGCGGCGGGACGCGTCGTCGGCCATGGCCCGCCGCGCGAGGTGCTGACACCGGCGCGGCTGAGAACGGTCTTCGACATCGAGGCCGACGTCGTCGAGCACAGACCCAGCGGACAGCTCCACCTCGTGTTCCTCGGACCGGGCCAGGAACGCACCGATTCCCGTGGACAACCGGAGGAAACGAACCGATGAGAAGGACGATCAGATCTCGGGCCCTGCTCGTCACCGCCGCGGCGACGACGGTGGTCGTCGCCGCCTGTGGCGGCGCCGCGAACCGGGATGGAGCACCGCCGCCCGCGGGGGTGGCCGGGAGCGCGAGCTTCCCCATGACGATCGAGAACTGCGGCCGGGAGGTGACGCTGCAGCAGCGGCCGGCGGCGGTGGCGGCCCAGCTCCGCAACGAGATGGAGACGATGGTGTTCCTCGGCCTGGCCGACAAGGTCGTGGCCTGGGCAGGCCCCGGAGAACCGGTCCGCCACCCGGATCTCGTCGAGGGCTACCAGGCCCTCCCGCCGGCCGGCACGTTCCCGCTCGGCAAGGAGATCCTGGTCGCGTCCGGGACCGAACTGTTGCTGTCGAACTTCGCCTTCGAGGGAACCACACCCGCCGATCTCGCGCCGCTGGGCATCCAGATGCTGCGGCCGAGCGCCTACTGCAGCGGAACCGGCGAGGCCGGCGGGCCCGCCGCGGGTGCCGCCGTCCCGTTGGGTGCTGACGGTAAGCCGGCCATCGTCGACGCCATCGCGGAGGACGTCGAGGTCCTCGGCCGGATCTTCGGTGTGGAGCAGCGTGCCGCCGATCTGGTCGCGGACCAGCGGGCGCGTCTGGCCGCCGTCACCGCTGCGGTCGCCGGACGGGAACGGCCGCGGGTCGCTGCGGTGTTCTTCATGAACGGGTACGACGGCCCTCCGCGGGTCGAGGGCCGGCTGGGACTGCCCCAGGCGATGATCGACATCGCCGGAGGGGAGAACGTGTTCGAGGATCTCGGCCAGTCGTTCGGGGACGTCGGCTCGGAGGTCCTCATCGACGCGCGGCCCGAGATCATCGTCGTAGTAGAGAACGGGCCGACGAAGCTCGACGACATCCGTCGCATGATGCGCGACCATTCCGGTTATCGGGACATTCCGGCCGTGCGCGAGGACCGCTTCGTCCCGATCGTCGCGGAGGAGTACATGCCCGGGCTCCGGTTCGCCGACGCGACCGAACGGATCGCCAAGGCGTTGCACCCGGGAGCGTTCGGCGCATGAGCACCTCCGACTGGAAGCGTGCCGGGCGGTCCTGGGCGCGCCGGGCCGACTGGCACGACATCGCCTTCGCCCCGTTCGACCAGCCGCTCCTGGACGCCGCGGGCTGCCGGCCCGGCGAGCGAGCCCTGGACGTCGGTTGCGGAGCCGCGACCATCACCCTCGCCCTCGCCGACCAGGTCGGCCCGACGGGAACGGCGATCGGGGTGGACGTGTCCGAGTCGCTGTGCACCACCGCGCGCACCCGGATCGCCGCCGCGGGGATCACGAACGCCGAGATCGCGCTGGGCGACGCCGCCACGACCGACCTCGGGCCTGCCCCGTTCGACGTCGTGGTCTCCCGGTTCGGGGTGATGTTCTTCGCGGATCCCGTCGCGGCGTTCACCCACCTGACCCGGGTGCTGCGTCCGGGAGGCCGGGTCGCGTTCGCGGTGTTCCGGGAACGCGACCGCAACCCGTGGGTGGATCTTGCGGTGCAGGCACTGCAACCGTTTCTCCCGCCGAGCGAGGAGCTCGGTGCGGAACCGGCCGGTTTCAGCATGGCCGACCCCGAACGGGTTGGCGCCATCCTCGGCGATGCCGGCCTGGTCTCGGTGGGGTTCACCCCAGTCGACGTCCTGATGACGATCGGTGGCGGGGAGGGTGTCGACGGGGCCTTCCGGGCTGTCGCGGGGCAGTTGCTCGCGGCGGGAATCCTCCGCCGTCTCGACCCCCCCACCAAGGCTGCCGCCCACGAGGCCCTGCGCACCGCGCTGGCGGAGCACCTCGACGGCCCCGCTGTCCGCCTCGGCGGTTCCGCGTGGATCGTCACCGCCCACCGCCCTCGACCCGGGCCCACCTGACCGTCGGGCTCGCAGGGGACCGAGCGGGGCAGTCGGGGCCGGTTTCGGGGCGTGGGTCGGATTCAACCGACCGGGTGCGCCGGTCCCGTTTCGGGTGATGGTGTAGGTCTGTGGTCGTCACCGTCCGCGTGCTTTCGATCTTGCCGCTGTTCTGTTCCCTGAGCTGTCGGCGGTAGTCGTTGACGAGGTCGATGACACCGGCGCCGTTGTGCGGCTGCACGCCCGGACAACCGTCCCTGACGATGTCTGCCCACGCTGTGGCCATGCGTCACGACGAACGCATGCCTCGCATGTGCGGCGCCTGACTGATCTCCCCGTGGCCGGGGACGGCGACTGGGAAGGTGCAGGGCCACGGCCCGCCCGGAACGCACCGCCGATGGCCCCACCGCACCCCGACCGGTCGGGGCGAGACCCATCGCCACCATCGATCACCCCTCCGGTTCGGTCCGTCCCGGCTGCGTCCGCCGACCCGCCCGGCCGCACAGTAGAACATCTGCTCAATTGTTCAATTATTCTGAGATGTCGCCCACATCGCCCTGGCCAGCGGCGCCGATGCCGGGGTTGTGTGTCGGGCGTCGGCCCACGCTCCGGGGTCGACCGCACCGAAGGGAGAAACGCTCGGGCACGGACCTCGACTATCCAGAGACCGAGCTGGAACAGCTGTTCTCCAACGACGGGATGGACACGATCAGCCGGCACAAGCACTGCGCCGGGCTGTGTGACTACGAGGACTGAATGTTCGTCCGGGGCCGGCTGAGCGGGTCGCTCACCCGGCCCCGGCGCGTGCGCTGGGAAGGAGAGGTCGCGATGGCGGTACCGGACCAGCGGTCCGACCCCGCCCGGTCACCGGAGGCGCCGGTGAAGGCGATCCGCATCGGCACCCAGCGCGCGGTGCCGCCAGGAGGTCACCTGGGCCACCATCACACCGCATCTCGATCGGTTCGGCATCACCCGGGTCGCCGACGTCACCTGGCTCGACGGCGTTCCCGGTTTCTCCCTGGTCGACCGGTGAACACCGCGTCCCCCAGCCGGTGCCCCGCCGATAACGCCCGGCCGCGTCGATGACCGGCTATCGGGTCGTGCTGCGCTGCGGCCCGGCGATGGCCGCCGGGGCGGCCACCCTGCTGGGGCGGCTTCCGCAGGGCATGTACTCGGTGGCTCTGCTGCTGCTGGTGCAGCAGGCCACCGGGTCGTTCGGGGTGGCCGGCGCCGCGGTCGCCGCCTTCGCGGTGGGCACCGCCCTGGGCGCGCCGCTGCTGGGCCGGGCGGCCGACCGGGTCGGTCCCCGCCCGGTGCTGCTGGGCGCGGTTCTCGCACATGCCGCCGGGCTGGCCGGGGTGCTCACCGCCGCCGCGGCGGACGCGGCGGCCGGGATCGTCGCGGCCGGGCTGCTGGCCGGGATGGGTGTGCCGCCGCTCGCGGCCGTGCTGCGCACGGTGTGGACGCGGCTGTTTCCCGACCCGGACGCCCGGCGGGCGGCGTTCAGCGTGGACGCGGTCCTGGGGGAGGCGGTGTTCCTGCTCGGCCCGCTGCTCGTCGGCGGCATCGTCGCGGTCGCGGACCCGACGGCCGCGGTCGCGGTGGCCGCGGGGCTGGCCGTCACCGGGGTGGTGTGGTTCGCGTTGTTGCCCACCGCCCGCCCGGCGGTGGCCGCCGGGCGGGCGGCCGGGTCGCCCGCCCGGCTGGGCGCGCTGGCGGTGCCCGCGATCCGGGTGCTGGTCACGGTCCAGACGCTGCTGTTCGCCGCGTTCGGGCTGGTCGAGGTCGGGGTGCTGGCCCGGGCCACCGCGGCGGGCGCGGTCCCGGTGGGCGGGGTGCTGCTGGCGGTGTGGTCGGCGGCCAGCCTGACCGGGGCGCTGGCCTGGGGCGCCCGGGCGTGGCCGGGCCGCCCCGAGGGCCAACTGGTGGTCCTGCTGGTCCTGGCGGCACTCGGGATCGCCGCCACCGTCCCGGCCGGCGACCTACGCTGGCTCGGAGCGGCGTTGATCCCGGCCGGGTTGGCGATCGCGCCCGCGGGCGTAGTCGGGCAGGGCATCGTGGCCGAGGCGGTACCGGAGGCCCGCCGGACGGAGGCGTTCGCCTGGCTGTCCACCGCGGCGATGGCCGGTTCCTCGGCCGGGACGCTCGGCGCGGGGTGGCTCGTCGAGGCGACCGGCCCCGCAACGGTGCTGGCGGTCGCCGGCGGAATGACGCTGGTGGCCGCCGCCACCACCGCCACCGCCCGACCGACCCTGCGACAGACCGGGCGGTGAACGAGCCCGGACGGTCGCTCAGCGGCCCGCCATCCCGGCCACCGGCGGCACCTCCGAGGCCGGGACGACCGCGCGGTCGAGGACCGCGAGGGCGATGCGATTGCGGTGCTCCTCGGCGCTGCCCAGCAACGCGGCGTCGGTGACCGCCCGCTTGTAGTACAGATGCACCTGATGTTCCCAGGTGAACCCGATCCCGCCGTGCACCTGCAGCGCGTCGGCCGCGACCCGGTGGTAGGCCGGCGAACAGGTCGCCTGCGCGATGCTCGTCGCGATCCAGGGGTCGTCGGTCCCGTCCTGGATCGCCCAGGCCGCGTGGTAGGCCGTCGACCGGGCATGCTCGACTTGTACGAGCATGTCGGCCAGCCGATGTTTGACGGCCTGGAACGAACCGATCGGCCGGCCGAACTGGAGGCGCCCCTCGGCATACCGCACGGTGCGGTCCAGCAGGTGCTGGGCGCCGCCGACCTGCTCGGCCGCCAGCAGCACCGCCCCCACGTCCAGGGCGTAGCCGACGACATGTTCGACCTCGCCGGGGTCGGCGAGCAGCCGGGCAGGCGCGTCCGACAGCCGCACCGCCGCCTGCCGCCGCGTCAGGTCCATGGTGGACAACGGCTCCCGGTCGACCCCGTCGGCCGTGCCCTCCACCGCGAACAGCGCGACACCGTCCGGTCCGCTGGCGGCGACGAGCAGCACGTCGGCCGCGGCCGCGTCGACCACCTGGGCCAGCCGGCCGGTCAGCTCCCAGCGACCGCCTGCCCCCACCGCACCGACCGTGATGCCCGCCGGGTCGAACCGGCCCGCCCGCTGGGGTACCGCGAAGGCGGCGGTACGGGTACCCGCGAGCAGCGGTGCGAGCAGCTCGTCGCGCACACCGCTGTCCCCCACCATGACCAGTGCCGGGATCGCCAGATCGACCGTGCCGAACACCGGCCCGCACAGCAGCGCCGCCCCGAACTCCTCGGCCACGATCGCCTGGTCGACGAGCCCGCCGATCGCGCCGGACTCGTCGGGCGCCGCGAGCCCGAGCACCCCGAGCTCGCCCCCGAGCCGGCGCCAGGTCTGTGGGTCGTAGCCGGCCGGGGACTCCATCAACCTGCGGACCGCCGCCTCGTCGGAGTACTCGGCGCAGAACCGCCGGACGGTGCGGCGCAGGTCCTGCTGTTCTGCGGCGAAGGCGAACACGTCACCGGTCTCATCCACGGGGGATCTCCTTCCATGGCCTGCCGGCGTCGGCGCGCAGGTCCCCCGGCAGGCCGAGCACCCGCTCCCCCAGGATGGTGCGCAGCACCTCCGACGTACCGCCCTCGATCGTGTTGGCCCGCGAACGCAGGAACCGTCGCTGGAGCGGGCCGCGCCAGTCGGCCTCGGGGCCGTCGTCGCCGACCGCGTAGTCCCCGTACAGCGTGCCCTCGAGGCCGATCAGGTCCATGCAGAACTCGTAGATCTCCTGGTTCAGCTCGGCCGAGACCAGCTTGCCGATCGAGCCCTCCGGCCCCGGGGAGCCCGCGCCGGCCGAGCGCCGAGCCCGCTCGCCGGTCAACCGGTGGGCCTCGGCGCGGGTCCACAGGGCGGCGAGCCGGTCGCGCAGCACGGGGGTGTGGCAGTCCGGGCGGGCCGCCCACAGCGCCACCGCGTCGGCGATGGTGCCCGTGCCGCGCACGCTCGACGCCTCGCCGAGCGCCGCACGCTCGTTCATGAGCGTGGTCAGCGCGACCCGCCAGCCGTCCCCGACCGCGCCCAGCCGGTGCGCGTCGGGGATCCGCGCGTCGTTCAGGTACACCTCGTTGAACTCCGCCTGCCCCGTCATCTGGCGCAGCGGCCGGACCTCGACGCCCGGGACGTGCATGTCCAGCACGAAGTAGCTCAGGCCCTGGTGTTTGGGCTGGTCCGGGTCCGTGCGAGCGAGCAGGAGACCCCACCGGGCGCGGTGCGCAAGGCTCGTCCAGACCTTCTGCCCGTTGATCACCCACTCGGTTCCGTCGGGCACGGCGCTGGTCGCCAGCCCAGCGAGATCGGAGCCCGCGCCGGGCTCGCTGAACAGCTGGCACCAGATCTCCTCGGCGGTCGCCAGCGGGCGCAGCCACCTGCGCGCCCGCTCGGTCGAAAGGGCGTGGTCGCGGATGGTCGGCGCCGCCATCCCGTAACCGATGGGGTTGCGGGCGAACGGCGCGGGAGCACCCGCGGCCTGCATGATCTCGTCCGCGAGGGCCTGCAGCCCGCGGCTCACGCCGAGCCCGCCGAGCCCCTCGGGAAAATGCACCCAGCTCAGTCCGGCATCGAAACACGCGCCCAGCAGCTCCCGCGTCGGGACCTGCCGCGGATCATGGTCGGCGACGACCGTGCGGGCCGCCTCCTTGACGCGCGCGGCGTCGGTCACTGCGCTCATGGTCCCCCCAGGAGAGATCAGCGGTGCGAGTGCCGGTAGGTGCCGACCGTACGACGGGATCGGCACCCTGCCCACCGGGTCGTGATTGTGCTGCGATCAGCCGGTCCGCGCCACCGGGTCACGGGTCGAACGCGGAGGGTGTCGGTGCCGCCGGATAACGTCGCCTCGTGCTGCACGTCCACCGCGCCGAACACGCCGACACCCTCGTCGACGCGCTGGCCTGCGTGCTGCGCGAGCCGCCGGCGGATCCGTTCGCGCCCGAGATCGTCGCGGTGCCGGAGCGCGGCGTGGAACGGTGGCTGGCCCAGCGGCTCTCGCACCGGCTCGGCGCGGGTGAGGGCCGCGGCGACGGGGTGTGCGCACGAGTGCTGTTCCCGGCTCCCACGGCGATGGTGGCCGCGGTGGTGGGGCGCTACAGCGGGATCGACCCCGAGGAGGACCCCTGGCATCCGGCACGTGCGGTGTGGCCGCTGCTGGAGCTGGTCGACGAGGTGGTCGGCGAGGCCCGGTTCGCGGTGCTCGATGCGCATCTGGGCGGCAACGGCTCCGTGGACCGGGCTCACCGGCGGGGCCGCCGGTTCGCGGTGGCGCGCAAACTGGCCGGCCTGTTCGCGAGCTACGCCGCGCACCGACCCGGGCTGCTCTCGGCGTGGCGGCGCGGCGCCGACCTCGACGGTCCCGACGGCGATCCGCTGCCCGACGATCTCGCCTGGCAGGCCGAGCTGTGGCGGCGGCTGCGGGAACGGATCGGCGTCGCCGGACCTGCGGAGCGGACCGAGACGGCCTGCGCCGCGCTGCGCGCCGACCCGGGGCCGGCAGACCTGCCCGCACGGCTGTCGCTCTTCGGGCCGACCCGGCTTGCCGCCGACCACCTCGCGGTGCTCGAAGCGCTGGCCGTCCACCGCGACGTGCATCTGTGGCTGCCGCATCCCTCACCCGCCCTGTGGGACGCGGTCGCACCGCACGCCGGCGCCGTCCCGCGGCGCGCCGCCGACCCGACGGCCGAGCTGCCCCGCCATCCGCTGCTGTCCTCGCTCGGCCGCGACGTGCGGGAGCTTCAGCTGCGGTTGCCCGTCGCCGCGGCCGGGCGTCATCACCGCGGCACCGAGCCGCCCGCAACGCTGCTCGGGCTGCTGCATCGCGGCCTGCGCGACGACGCGCTGCCGGCGCCGCGGCAGCGGCCCCGGATCGACCCGGCCGACCGCAGCGTCGCGGTGCACGCCTGCCACGGTCCGGACCGCCAGGTCGAGGTGCTGCGCGAGATCGTGCTCGGCCTGCTCGCCGCCGATCCCACGCTGGAGCCGCGCGACATCCTCGTGATGTGCCCGGACATCGAGACGTTCGCGCCGCTGATCTCCGCATCGTTCGGGCTCACCACCGGGCACGGGCATCCCGGCCACCGGCTGGCGGTGCGGCTGGCCGACCGCGCGCTGCACCAGGTCAACCCCCTGCTGGGCACGATCACGTCGCTGCTGGAACTGGCGGACGCCCGGGTGACGGCGTCGCAGCTGCTCGACCTGGTGGCCTCGGCCCCGGTGCGGCGCCGGTTCCGGATCACCGACGACGAGCTCGACCGGCTGCGCGACCTCACCGTCCGCTCCGGGGTCCGCTGGGGCCTCGACGGCGAGCATCGCAGACCGTACCGGCTGGAGGGGTTCGCGCAGAACACCTGGTCGGCAGGGCTCGACCGGATGCTGCTCGGCGTCGCGATGGCCGAGGACGAGCAAGGCTGGCTGGGTACCGCGCTACCGCTCGACGACATCGACAGCTCCGATGTCGACCTGGTCGGCAGACTCGCCGAGCTGGTCGACCGGCTGGGCGCGGTGCTGGCCCGGCTCACCGGCGAGCGGCCGCTCACGGCGTGGGGCGCCGCGCTCACCGACGGCCTCGACGCTCTCACCGCCACCACTCCGGCCGAGGGCTGGCAGTCCGTGCAGGCCAGGGCCGAGCTGGCCGGCATGGTCCGGGCGGCGGGACCGCACGCGGGTTCGGTGCCACTGACCCTCGCCGACGTCCGCGGATTGCTGGCCGACCAGCTGCGCAGCCGTCCGACCCGGGCCAACTTCCGTTCCGGGACGCTCACCGTCGCCACCCTGGTGCCGATGCGGTCGGTGCCGCACCGGGTGGTGTGCCTGCTCGGCCTCGACGACGGACAGTTCCCCCGGACGGGCGTGCCGGACGGCGACGACGTGCTGGCCCGCGACCCTCGGGTCGGTGAGCGCGACCTGCGCAGCGAGGACCGCCAGCTCCTGCTCGACGCGATCGGTGCGGCCACCGAGCACCTGGTCGTCCTGTACTCCGGGGCCGACGCCCGGACCAACGCGTCGCGGCCCCCCGCGGTCCCGCTCGGCGAGCTGCTCGACGCCCTCGACGCCACCGCCGTGGCCGCCTCGGGCGGACCGGTCCGGGAGCAGGTCGTCGTCCGGCATCCGTTGCAGCCCTTCGACTCTCGCAACTTCACCTCGGCCGCGCTCGGCGTCCCCGGCCCGTTCAGCTTCGACCGCGCCGCGCTGGCCGGGGCTCGGGCGGCGGGGGGTGAGCGCCGCGAGCCCGCACCGTTGCTGGCCGAGCCCCTGTCTCCGCCACCGGTGCCGGAGACCGTCGAGCTGGAGGACCTCGCCCGGTTCCTGGAGCATCCGGCCCGGGCGTTCCTGCGCCAGCGGGTCGGGATCACCCTGTCCAGCGAGGACGACGAGCCCGCCGATGCGCTCCCGGTGGAGCTCGACGGGCTGGGCCGGTGGTCGGTCGGTACCCGGCTGCTGCGCGACCGACTTGCCGGACAGCCGCTGGAGCGATGCCGGCAGGCCGAATGGCGCCGCGGCGAGCTACCCCCGGGGGCGCTGGGCCAGCGGCTGCTCGACACCGTGGCCGCCGACGTGGAACGGCTGGTGGCCACAGCCGCGCCGCTGCGCCCGGCGGAGCCGGCGGCCGGCGACATCACCGCGGTCCTCGACGGTGTTCCGGTGGTCGGCACCGTGGGCGCGCTGTTCGGCTCGACCGTGGTCCGGGTCGAGTACTCCCGGCTGGCGCCCAAGCACCGGCTGCGCGCCTGGGTGCAGCTCCTGGCGCTGACCGTGGCCCGCCCCGGTACCTCGTGGCGGGCCGTGACCCTGGGCCGCGGCCAGTACTCCGGGCTCACCCGGTCGGTGCTCGGTCCGGTGGGGCCGGACACGGCGCGGGCGGTCCTGGCCGACCTGGTCGCCCTGCACCGGCAGGGGCTGTGCGAACCGCTGCCGATGGCGACCGCCAGCAGCGCCGCCTACGCCCGCACCCGCATCGGCGGTGGCTCCCCGGCCGAGGCCGAGGCCAGCGCCGAGCAGGCCTGGGTCAAGGGCTACGGCGCCGAACGCGACGACGTCGTGCACCAGCGGATCTGGGGGCCGGGCGCGCCGGCGGCGGCCCTGTTCGCGGCGCGGGCCGACGGGCCGGGCGAGCCCACCCGGTTCGGCCGGCTGGCGATGCGGGTGTGGCAGCCGTTGCTCGCGGCCGAGGAGGTCGACCATCCGTGACGGCGATGCGGGGGTCATCGGTGACGGGGATGCACGCGGTGGCCCCGGCCGCGTTCGACGTCTGCGGTCCGCTGCCGCCCGAGGGCGCCACCACCGTGTTGGAGGCCAGCGCGGGCACCGGCAAGACGTTCACGATCGCGGCCCTGGCGGCCCGCTACATCGCCGAGGGGCGCGCGACGCTGCCGCAGCTCATGCTCGTGACGTTCGGCCGGGAGGCCACCCGGGAGTTGCGCGACCGGGTGCGCGAGCGGCTGGTCGCCGCGCAGCGCGGGCTGGCCGACCCGGCCGCCGCCCGCGCCGGCGACGACCCCGTGGTCGCCCTGCTGGCCGGGGCCGACGGGGCGCCCGAGGCCGAGGTCGCCGCGCGCAGGCGCCGGCTCGGCACCGCACTGGCGCATTTCGACGCGGCCACGATCGCCACCACCCACCAGTTCTGCCAGCAGATGCTCGCCGGTCTGGGCGTGGTCGGCGACGGCGATCCCGACGCCGTGTTCGTGGAGTCGGTCGACGAGCTGGTCACCGAGGTCGTCGACGACTTCTACGTGCGCAAGTACGCCGCGCCCGGCGCCGGGAACCCGCCGTTCGACCGCACCGAGGCGCTGGAGCTGGCGCGCTGCGCCGTCGAGGACGAGCATGCCCGGCTCGAGCCCGCCGACGCGCCGGACGGCAGCGCGGCCGGGGTGCGGTACCGGTTCGCCGACGCGGTCCGCCGCGAGGTCACCCGGCGCAAACGGGCGAGGCGCCTGTTCAGCTACGACGACATGCTGAACCGGCTGGACGAAGCGCTGGCCGACCCGGTGCGCGGCCCGGCCGCGCGGGCGCGGCTGCGCGAGCGGTACTCGGTGGTGCTCGTCGACGAGTTCCAGGACACCGACCAGGTGCAGTGGAGGATCCTGAGCAGCGCCTTCCACGGGCACAGCGCACTGGTCCTGATCGGCGACCCCAAGCAGGCGATCTACGCCTTTCGCGGGGCCGACGTCGTCAGCTACCTGGCCGCGGCGGATCAGGCGAGCACGACGGCCACGCTCGCGCGCAACTGGCGCAGCGACACCGCCCTGCTCACGGCACTCGAGTCGGTCTTCGGCGGCGCGGCCCTGGGCGACGACCGGATCGTGGTGCACCCGCTCGAGGCCGAACACACCGGGCGCAGGCTCACCGAGGCGCCGGTCGGGGCGCCGCTGCGGCTGCGGATCGTCGGCCGCGACCGGCTCCCCGTGCTCACCGGGCGCGGCCTCGGTGTGGTCGGCCCGGCGCGGCAGGTGGCGTCCACCGACGCGGCCGCCGATATCGCGAGGCTGCTCGCCGGCCCGGCGCGGGTCGACCGACGACCGATCCGGCCCGGTGACGTCGCCGTGCTGGTGCGCACCAACGTCCAGGGCGGCCTCATCCGCGAGGCCCTGGCCGCAGCCGGGGTGCCCGCGGTGCTCACCGGCACCGCCAGTGTGTTCGCCACCCCGATCGCGGGCGAATGGCTGACCCTGCTGGAGGCGATCGAACAACCGCAGCGCACCACCCGGCTGCGCGCCGCGGCGCTGACCTGTTTCGTCGGGCATACCGTCGCCGAGCTCTGCGGGCCCGACGGCGAGGCGCACGCCGAGAAACTCGCCGGCCTGCTGCGCTCGTGGTCGGCGGTGCTGCGCGAGCACGGGGTGGCAGCGTTGCTGGAGACGGTCAGCGACTCCCGGCACCTGCCGCAGCGGCTGCTCGGCTGCACCGACGGCGAGCGGCGGCTCACCGACCTGCGCCATATCGCCCAGGTCCTGCACCGCGCCGCGACCGAACACCACCTCGGGCCGGCGGCACTGACGGAATGGTTGCGCCACCGCATCGACGAGGCCGCCGCCGACACCGGCGCGGAACGCAGCCGCAGGCTGGAGTCCGATGCCGAGGCCGTCCAGATCGTCACCGTGCACCGCAGCAAGGGCCTGGAGTTCCCGATCGTCTACCTGCCGTTCGGGTGGGACCGGTTCGTTCCGCGCGAACCCGATGTGCTGCTGCTGCACGACGAGGGGGGCGACCGGGTGCTGGATGTGGGCGGCCCGGCGGGCCCGGGCTACCGCGCCCGGCTGGCGGCCCACCGCGCCGAGGAGGCAGGCGAGGACCTTCGGCTGCTCTACGTGGCGATGACCCGGGCGCGCTGCCAGGTCGTCGCCTGGTGGGTGCCCGCCACCACCACCGCGAGCTCGGCGCTGCACCGGTTGCTGGTCGGCCGCCCCGCGCCCGGTACCACCCCGGCGCAGTCCTACCCGGTGCCCGACGATGCGGCGATGCTCGCCGAGCTGCGCAGGCTCGCCTCGGCGGACCTCGTCGTCGAGTCGGTCGGCGAACCCGTCGCCCGGCGCTGGCAGCCGCCGCGCCGGACCACCCCCGAGCTCACCGCCGCCCGGTTCGACCGCCGCCTGGACACCGCTTGGGGACGCACCTCGTACAGCGCGCTCACCGCGGCGACGCACGACCGGCCGCCCGCCGAGGTCGCGAGTGAGCCCGAGGACTCGGGCCTCGACGACGAGCCCGCCGAGGACCTGGAGCTCGCCGGCGCCGCGGCGAACGCGGATCCGGCCGTCGCGAACGTGCCGTCGCCGATGGCCGCGCTGCCGGTGGGCACCGAGTTCGGCACGCTGGTGCACGCGGTGCTGGAGACCGCCGACCCCACCGCACCCGACGTGCTGGGCGAGCTCGCCGAGCGGGCCCGCGCCGAGCTGGCGCGGCGGCCCGCGGCACTCGACCCGACCGAGCTCGCGGCGGCGCTCGTCCCGGTGGTGCAGACCCCGCTCGGCCCGCTCACCGGTGGCCGGTCGCTGCACGCCATCCCCCCGGCCGACCGGCTCACCGAGCTCGAGTTCGAGCTCCCGCTCGCCGGTGGTGACGCCCCGGGCGCCGCGCTCACCCTCGGCGATCTCGCCGCCCTGCTGCGCGTCCACCTTCCGGCGGACGACCCGCTGGGCCGCTACCCCGATCTGCTCGACTCCGCCGCGCTCTGCGCCCAGCCGCTGCGTGGCTACCTGACCGGCAGCATCGACGCGGTACTGCGGGTCGACGGCCGGTTCCTGGTCGTGGACTACAAGACCAACTGGCTGGGGCCGGCCGGGCCGGCGGGCCGGGAGCCGCTGACCGCGGCGCACTACGCCCCGCCGCTGCTGGCCGAGGCGATGCTCGCGGCCCACTACCCGTTGCAGGCGCTGCTGTACTCGGTGGCGCTGCATCGGTATCTGCGCTGGCGGCTGGCCGGATACGACCCGCACCGCCACCTCGGCGGTGCGCTGTACCTGTTCCTGCGCGGGATGTGCGGGCCCGGGACCCCGGTCGTCGACGGCATGCCGTGCGGCGTGTTCGGCTGGGCACCGCGCCCGGAGCTGATCATCGAACTGTCCCGCCTCCTCGACACCGGGCGGGCGTCATGACCCCGGCGCCGTCCGATGTCGACGTCCACGATCCGCGGTTCGCCCGCAGCGCGTCCGGGTTGCTCGGTGAGTTCAACGCGGCGGGCGTGCTCACCGCGGCCGACGTGCACGTCGCGAACCGGCTCGGTCGGCTCGGCGCGGAGCCCGATGAGCGGGTGCTGCTGGCCGTCGCGCTGACCGTGCGGGCGATCCGGCACGGCTCGGTGTGCATCGACCTCGATGCGATCAGCCACACGGTGCTCGGCGAGAGCGACGAGCTGATCGACGTCTCCGCGCTGCCGTGGCCCGAACCCGTGGCGTGGCGGGCGGCGTGCGTGCGCAGCCCGCTGGTCGGCACCGGGCGGGACGTCGGCTCCGCACCGCTGCGGATGCCCGCTCGGCTGCTCTACCTGGACCGTTACTGGCGGCAGGAGGAGCAGGTGCGCACCCAGCTTCGGGACCGCGCGGCGGCCGCTCCCCCGGCCGTGGACCTCGACCGGCTGCGGGCCGGGCTCGACCGGCTGTTCCCCGGTGACCCGGCAGGCGCCGCGGCGGGAACCGATCGGCAGCGCCTCGCGGCCGCGGTGGCCGCCCTGCGCCGGGTCACCGTGCTGGCCGGGGGCCCGGGGACCGGCAAGACGACCACGGTCGCGCGGCTGCTCGCCTTGCTGCACGACCAGCCCGGACCGCCGCCGCGGATCGCGCTGGCCGCACCGACCGGCAAGGCCGCCGCCCGGCTGGCCGAGGCGGTCGCCGAGCACACCGCCGAGCTCCCCGAACCCGATCGGGCCCGGCTCGGCCCGCTACCGGCGTCGACCCTGCACCGGCTGCTGGGGCGCAGGCCCGACAGCACCAGCTGGTTCATGCACGACCGGCACCACCGGCTGCCGCACGACGTGGTCGTCGTCGACGAGACCTCGATGGTGTCGCTGACGCTGATGGCGCGGTTGCTGGAGGCGGTGCGTCCCGACGCCCGCCTGGTGCTGGTCGGGGATCCCGACCAGCTGGCCTCGGTCGAGGCCGGTGCGGTCCTGGGCGACCTGGCCCGCGCGCAGGGGCGGCCCGAGGCCTGGCTCGACGAACGGCTCCGCGGGATCGGCGCGCTCGGTCCGGCCGATCCGCCGGTCGTGCACGGGGTGGTGACCCTGGACCGGACCTGGCGCTTCGGCGGCGCGATCGCCGCATTGGCCCGCGCCGTACAGACCGGTGACGCCGACGCCGCGCTCACGCACCTGCGCGCCGGGCATCCCGACCTGGTGTTCATCGAGGCCGACGATCTGGACTCCCGCGATCCCGCCGGGCTGGAGGCCGTGCGCACCGACGTCGTCGCCGCCACCGGTGCACTGTCCGCGGCCGCCCGGGACGGTTCGGTCGCCGAGGCGTTGGCCGCCTTGGAGCGGCATCGGCTGCTGTGCGGGCATCGGCGCGGGCCCTACGGCGTTGCGCGGTGGAGCGGCGAGGTCGAGCGCTGGCTGGCCGAGGACGGCGCCGGATCGGCCGGCTCGGCCACCGACGACGAATGGTATCCGGGCAGGCCGCTGCTGGTCACCGCCAACGACTACGACCTGGGGCTCTTCAACGGCGACACCGGGGTCGTGGTGCGCGAGAACGGCACGGTGCGCGCCGTGTTCACCCGCGGCGGCAGGCCGCTGCGGGTGCCGACGAGCCGGCTCGGCGCGGTGCAGACCGTACACGCGATGACCGTTCATCGCAGCCAGGGCAGCCAGTTCGCCCGGGTGACGGTGGTGCTCCCGCCCGCTGAGTCGCCGCTGCTGACCCGCGAGCTGCTCTACACCGCGGTGACCCGGGCGCGCGAGGTGGTGCGGGTCGTGGGAACCGAGCAGGCGGTGCGGACCGCGGTCGAGCGGCCGGTGAGCCGGGCCAGCGGGCTGCGGGAGCGGCTCGGCCACTGAGCGCCGCGCCCAGCCGGTCCCAGCCATGATCAGCGTTTGGGCGCCGCGGCCGGATCACTGAGCGCCGCGCCCAGCCGGTCCCAGCCATGATCAGTGTTTGGGCGCCGCGAGCCGCGCCGAGCGCGGCGCCAGGCTCCGAAACGTTGATCACGGCGTCGGGCTGCGCTCCGGCGGCCGGGCCGGGATCGGGCCGGGGTCGGGGCCGGGAGGGACCGCCGGCCTCAGCCCGCGAGCCGCAGGTCCACCTCGTACTCGCGCACCAGCGCCGGGCCCATCGGCCTCGGCGTGGGCGGCTGCTGTTCCCGGCCGCGCCCGGCGAGCCTGGCCAGCAGCCGCAGGGAACGCCGCGGACCCTCCAGGATGGCGACCAGCAGCCGGTAGAGCCAGCCGGGGGTGCTCAGCCGGCGGCCCCGGTGCAGGTCGCGCAGGCAGGTATCGACCGCATCGACGGGCTCGATCCACAGCGGCGACCCCGGCGAGTGGACCTGCTCCTTCCGGGCCGTGCGCAGCCGGCCCGCGCACAGCGCGATCGCCCGGACTCCGGTGCCGGCGACCGATGCCGCGAGGGTGTCGGTGAAGTTCAGCACCCACGCCTTGCTGGCGCCGTAGGCGGACCCGCGGGCGGGCAGATACCCGGCGAAACTGGCGACGTTGATCACCGAGCCGCGGTCGCGGGCGAGCATGCCGGGCAGCGCGGCACGGGTCAGCCGCAGCACCGCCGTGACGTTGAGGTCGATCTCGGCCTGCAGGTCGGCCATCGGGGCGGCGGCGAACTCGTCGGCGGCCTCGACCCCGGCGTTGTTGACGAGCAGGTCGATCGGGGCGGCCGTCGGAGCCGCGAGCCGACGTTCGACCCGGGCACGGGCCGAGGGCACGGTGAGGTCTGCGGGCAGCACGTCGACCCGGACGCCGTGGGCGGCGCGCAGCTCCCCGGCGACCGCCTCCAGCCGCCCGCGGTCCCGGGCCACGAGGACGAGGTCGTGGCCGTCTGCCGCGAGCCGCCGCGCGAAGGCGGCGCCGAGGCCCTCGCTCGCTCCGGTGATCAGTGCTGTGGTCACGGCACGAACAGTAGGAAGCACGCGCTTAATCCACGCTGAGAAGCTGAACCCCCGCTGAGAAACCCCGCTCAGCCCCGCGAGTCGCGGTATTTCCGAGCGCGAGTCGCAGTATTTCCGCGACCGAGTCGGGATATTCGCGCGACCGGCCGGGCGGACTTTCGACCGCTGCCGCATCGGCGTCCTACCCTGGGTGAATGCGCACCGACAAGACCTACGGTGCATATCTGCACCTTGATCAGCTGTTGTCGGCCCAGCACCCGGTCAGCAGGCCGGTGCACCACGACGAACTACTGTTCATCGTGCAGCACCAGACCTCGGAGCTGTGGCTCAAACTGGTGCTGCACGAGCTCGACTTCGTGCGGGACCGGCTCGCCGACGACCAGATACGGCCCGCGCTCAAAGGCCTGGCCCGGGTCAAGCACATCCAGCGCACACTCACCGATCAGTGGTCGGTGCTGGCCACCCTGACGCCCTCGGAGTATGCCGAGTTCCGGCGCTTCCTCGGCACCTCGTCGGGGCTCCAGTCGTTCCAGTACCGGGTCATGGAGTTCGCCCTCGGCAACCGGGACGCGACGATGTTGGAACTGTTCGCCGACGACCCGCCCGCCTACTCGATGCTCACCACGGAGCTCAAGCGCCCCACCGTCTACGACGAGTTCCTGCGCCATCTCGCCCGGCAGGGGCACGCCGTGCCCGCCGAACTGCTCTCGCGCGATGTGCGTCAGCCGCACACGTTCCATTCCGGCCTGGTCCCGGTGTTCCGCCGGATCTACGAGCACACCCGCGACTTCTGGGCGGCCTACGAGACCTGCGAGGAACTGGTCGATCTCGAGGAGAACGTTCAGCTCTGGCGTTTCCGCCACCTCAAGACCGTGGAACGCACGATCGGTACCGCCCGGGGCACCGGCGGAACGAGCGGCGTGGGGTTCCTGCGGGCCGCCCTCGACATCAGCTTCTTCCCGGAGCTGTACGCGGTCCGCACCGAGATCGCCCCGGTGGCGCCACCGACCGGGACGAACATCCCCTCACCAACCAGAGAGCCGATGCCTGACTAGGGTGGATGCAACCGGACCGAGAGGAACCCGGATGCGCATCGCGCTGTTCGTGACCTGCCTGGCCGACGCGCTCTATCCCGACGTCGGCAAGGCGGTTGTGCGGCTGCTCGACCGGCTCGGTCACGAGGTCGTCTTCCCCGAGGCGCAGACCTGCTGCGGACAGATGCACATCAACACCGGCTACCAGCGCGAGGCGGTGCCGCTGGTCCGCCACCACGTCGAGGTGTTCGAACCGTTCGACGCGATCGTCGCGCCGTCCGGGTCGTGTGTCGGCTCGGTCCGCCACCAGCATGCGATGGTCGCGCGCCGGGCGGGCGACGAGCGGCTCGCCGCACGGGCACAGGCCGTCGCCGAACGGACCCACGAGCTGTCCGAACTGCTCGTGGACGTACTCGGCGTCACCGATGTCGGCGCCTACTATCCGCACCGGGTCACCTACCACCCGACGTGCCATTCGCTGCGGCTGCTGCGCGTCCAGGACAAGCCGCTGCGGCTCCTGCGAAACGTCCGCGGGATCACGGTGCTGGAGCTGCCGGACGCGGACCAATGCTGTGGGTTCGGCGGCACATTCGCGGTGAAGAACGCCGACACCTCCACCGCGATGCTCGCCGACAAGATGCGTCACGTGCTCTCGACCGGCGCCGAGATCCTCACCGCCGGCGACAGCTCCTGTCTCATGCATATCGGCGGCGGCCTGAGCAGGCTACGCAGCGGTACCCGGACGGTGCACCTCGCAGAGATCCTGGCGGCGACGGCGTGACGACATTCCTGGGCCTGCCCACCCATGCGCCTCGCGGCGTCGGACATCTGCGGGGAGATCGCCCCTTCCCCGCGGCCGCCCGCGCCGCGCTCGCCCAGCCGCAGCTGCGTCGCAACCTCGGGCACGCGACCCGCACCATCCGCGGCAAGCGCGCCGCCGTCGTCGCCGAACGCGACGACTGGGAGGAGCTGCGCCGCGCCGGTGCGGCGATCAAGGCCGCGACGATGGCCCGGCTCGACGAGCATCTGGAACGGCTGGAGCGGGAGGTCACCGCCCGCGGCGGCACGGTGCACTGGGCGAGCGAGGCCACCGAGGCCAACGAGATCGTCACCGCCCTGGTGCGCGCCACCGGCGCGCGCGAGGTCGTCAAGGTCAAGTCGATGGCCACCCAGGAGATCGGGCTCAACGAGGCGCTCGAGGCGGCCGGGATCACCGCGCAGGAGACCGACCTCGCCGAGCTGATCGTGCAGCTCGGCGGCGACCTGCCCTCGCACATCCTGGTCCCGGCGATCCACCGCAACCGGGCGGAGATCCGGGAGATCTTCCTGCGCGAGATGCCCGGCGTCGACCCTGCGCTCACCGACGACCCGCGTGGGCTCGCGATGGCCGCCCGGGCGTTCCTGCGTGAACGGTTCCTGCGGGCGACGGTGGCGATCAGCGGCGCCAACTTCGGTGTCGCCGAGACCGGCGGGCTGGTCGTCGTCGAGTCCGAGGGCAACGGGCGGATGTGCCTGACGCTGCCCCGGACGTTGATCACCGTCATGGGTATCGAGAAGGTCGTGCCGACCTGGCGGGACCTCGAGGTCTTCCTGCAGCTGCTGCCCCGCAGCTCCACCGGCGAGCGGATGAACCCGTATACCTCGATCTGGACCGGGGTGCGGCCGGGAGACGGGCCGCAGGAGTTCCATCTGGTGCTGTTGGACAACGGCCGGACGGCCGCGCTGGCCGACGAGGTCGGGCGCGAAGCGCTGCACTGCATCCGGTGTTCGGCCTGCCTCAACGTCTGTCCGGTCTACGAGCGCACCGGCGGGCACGCCTACGGTTCGATCTATCCCGGTCCGATCGGCGCGGTGCTCACCCCGCAGCTCACCGGAGTCGAGGACAACGCGTCGCTGCCGTACGCCTCCAGCCTGTGCGGCGCCTGCTTCGACGCCTGCCCGGTCCGGATCGACATCCCGGCGCTGCTGGTCCGGCTGCGCGCCGCGCACGTCGAGGAACGTCGCGCGGCCTCGCGGATCCCGACGGTCGAGCAGCTGACCATGGCGGCGGCGGGCTGGACGATGGCCGAGCCGCGGCGGTTCGCCGCCGCGGAGAAGGGCTCGCGTCTCGGGCGGGTACTGGGCCGCCGCACCGGGGTGATCGGCGCGCTGCCGCCGCCGCTGTCGGCGTGGACCGCGAGCCGGGATCTGCCCCGCCCGCCCGCGGAGAGCTTCCGGGAGTGGTGGGCGCGGGAGCGGGGACGCCGATGAGGTGCGCCGATGCGGTGCGGGGCCCGGTGACGGTCGGGGCTGTCGGTGGTCCGGACTCACGGAGGGTGCACCCGTGAATACACCCCCGACGGGGCGGCAGCGGGTGCTCGCCGCGATCCGGGCGGCCAACGTCCACGCCGACGCACCCGAGATCCCGCGGGCGTACCACCACACCGGCGAGCACGCCCCCGGCGCGGAGCCGCTGCTCGACCTGTTCGCCGACCGGCTCCTCGACTACCGGGCGTCGGTGCGGCGGGTCACCGCCGGGGAGCTGGCGGCGGCGGTGGCCGCGGCGCTGCCCGACGGTCCGGTGCTGCTGCCGCCCGACCCGCCCGCGGCGTGGGGCGAGATCGCCGGCACCCGCGACGACGGCACGCTCACCCCGCACGCCCTCGACCGGTTCGCCGCCGTCGTCACCGGCTGCGCGCTGGCCTGCGCCGAGACCGGCACGATCGCGCTCGACGGCTCGGCCGGGCAGGGTCGCCGGGCGATCACCCTGGTCCCCGATGTGCACGTCTGCGTGGTGCACGCGGCGCAGGTGGTGCAGACCGTGCCCGAGCTGCTCGCCGGGCTGAGCCCGACCCGTCCGATCACGCTCGTCTCCGGCCCCTCGGCGACCAGCGACATCGAGCTGCAGCGGGTCGAGGGGGTGCACGGACCACGGACCCTGATCGTCGTGCTCGTGAGCGACCCCTAGCGCGGTCCTCGCCGCTCGCGAGCGTGCGAGCCGATACGGTGCGCGCCATGGCACGGGGACGGCGGCACGATCACGACGCGGGAGGCGACCCGGAGCTGCTGGCCGCCAAGGCGGCGCTGCGCGACGAGGTCTGGACCGCGCTCACCGCGGCCGGGGTTGCGCGCTTCCCCGGTGCGCGCAACCGGATCTCCAACTTCCGTGGCGCAGAGGCCGCGGCGCAGCGGCTGCGCGAGCTGCCGGAGTGGCGGCGGGCCGAGCGGGTGAAGTCCAACCCGGACTCGGCACAGCTGCCCGTCCGCCAGCGGGCGCTGGAGGACGGCAAGACCGTCTACATGGCGGTGCCCCGGCTCGCAGAGCCCGATCCGTTCTTCCTGCTCGACCCCGACCACCTCGCCGATCCACCGCGACGCGCGGCGTCGATCAAGAACGCGGTGCGTTCGGCTCGCCGGGTGGCCGTGGCCGACCTCGATCCCGTCGACCTCGTCGTCACCGGCTGCGTCGCCGTCGGGATGGACGGCGCGCGGCTGGGTAAGGGCGGCGGGTTCGCGGATCTCGAGTTCGCCCTGGCCACCGAGGCCGGGCTGATCGGGCCGGAGGCCCTTGTCGTGACCACGGTGCACGAGCTGCAGGTCCGGCCGGCCGGGGTGATCCCGACCGCGGCCCACGACGCGCCGGTCGATCTGATCGTCACGCCGGAGCGGGTGATCGACTGCCGGGACCGGCGCGGCGCGCGGCCGTCGGGGGCCATCCGGTGGTCGGAGCTGACGGACGAGAAGATCGCCGCCATCCCGTTGTTGTCCGCCTTGCGCTGACGCGCACCATGGGCACATGAGCGCCATCGACATCGTGCTGGTCCGCGGCGACATCACCGAGCAGGACGTCGACGCGGTGGTCAACGCGGCCAACTCCGCGCTGCTCGGCGGCGGCGGGGTCGACGGTGCGATCCACCGCCGCGGCGGGCCCGCGATCCTGGCCGCGTGCCGCGAGCTGCGGGCCACCCGGTATCCGGACGGACTCCCCACGGGCCAGGCGGTCGCCACCACCGCGGGCAGGCTGCCGGCCCGCTGGGTGATCCACACGGTCGGGCCGGTGTACGCCGGACGACAGGACCGCTCGGCACTGCTCGCCTCGTGCTACCGCGAGTCGCTGCGGGTGGCCGACGAGCTGGGCGCGGCCACCGTCGCGTTCCCCGCGGTGTCGGCCGGGGTCTACGGCTGGCCGATCGACGACGCGGCGCGGATCGCGATCGGGACCGTGCGGGAGACCGCCAGCAGCTCGGTCCGTGAGGCCCGGTTCGTGCTGTTCGACGACATCGCCTTCGACGCCTTCCACCGCGTCCACGGCGGCTGAGCGATCCCCCGCGCACGAGCGCCGAGATCATGCAAACATCTGAGTCCATGGGTGGCGAGAAGTGGTACTACTGCCTCGAGCATCACCGGGTCGAGCCGCGCGAGGGCTGCCGCGCCGAGGACCGGCTCGGCCCCTACCCGGACCGCGAGACCGCGGCACGGGCCTTGGAGATCGCCCGGGAGCGCACCGAGGCCGCCGATCGCTACGACCGGGAGTGGGACGAGGACGACTAGCGCAGGCCGGCTCGGCGGCCCGAGGCTAGGCCGGTATCTCCGCGCGGCGCGGCAGCGACGCCGACGCGCCGGGACGCGACACCGTGACGGCGGCGACGCGGGACGCCCAGCGCGCGGCGTCGGCGAGCGAGGCGCCGTCGAGCAGTGCGTCGGTGACGGCGGCGACGAAGCTGTCTCCGGCCGCGGTGGCGTCGACGAGCGTCGTCGGCACCGCCGGGATCCGGACGACCCCCGTCGGCTCGACGACGACGGCGCCGTCGCCGCCGCAGGTCACGACGGTGGCCGCGGCCGGGCGTAGCGCGCGGGCGAGGTCGACGATGTCGTCGGGATCGTCCGGGACCGCCGCGCCGGTCAGGACCGAGAGCTCCCCGAGGTTCGGCACCAGGACGTCGGCCCTGCTCAGCACGGCCTGCGGGAGCCGGCGGGCCGGAGCCGGGTTCACCACGTACAGCCCGGACGCCAGTTCGGCCGCCGCGACCAGCGCGGAGTCGGGCACCTCGCACTGCACCAGCACCGCCGCGGCCTGCGCGATCGGGCCGGCGGCCGCGCGCACCCGCGCGGCGTCGAGCCGCTCGTTGGCGCCGGCACTGACCACGATCGTGCTCTCACCGCCGTGCACCAGCACGATGGCGGTGCCGCTGGGACCCTCGACCGTGGCCACGTCCGCGACGTCGACGCCCTCCGCGGCCAGCGCGGCCCGCAGCGCCGCCCCTTCCGCGTCGGCGCCGACCGCGCCGACCATGCGGGTGCGGCGGCCGAGCCGGGCCAGCGCGACCGCCTGGTTGGCCCCCTTTCCGCCGACCCCGCGGCGCACCGGTCCACCCGCGACGGTCTCCCCCGCCGTGGGCAACCGCTCGAGGCTCACCGCGATGTCGTGGTTCAGACTGCCGACGACGGTGACGGCGCCGCCCATGATCGATCACCCCCTGCCCACCGTAACGAGCCGGGTCCGGGTGATCACGCCGCGGCGGCGTGCACCTGCAGCAGCGCTGCGGCCGCCGAGCGGCCGCGCAGCGCTGCATCGGCGTCGCCCTCGACGTGCGCGGTGACGATCGCGCCCTCGACGAGCAACATCAGCCGGTCCGCGAGCACGCCCGCGTCGGCCGCGCCGGTGTCGGCGGCCAGCTGCGCCAGCAGTGCGCGAAGCGCACGCTTGTGCTCACGGGCGACGGCCCGCGCCGTCGTGTGGGTGACCAGCTCACCCGCCACGTTGACGAAGGCGCAGCCGCTGAACCCGGGTTCGCTGAACCACTCGCGCAGTGCGTCGAAGACCGCAAGGACCCGGGGCGATCCGGGCTCGGCGGCGGCCACCCTGGTCCGCAGCCAGTCCATCCAGCGCTGGTCGCGGCGCCGCAGGTAGGCCTCGACGAGGCCGTCCTTGGAGCCGAACTGCGCATACAGCGTCTTCGTCGCCACCCGGGCCGCGGCCACCACGTCGTCGACCCCGACGGACTGCACGCCGCGTGCATAGAACAGCCGCTCGGCGGCGTCGAGCAGCCTGGTCCGGACCTGTGGGTCCCGGGCGTCGGTGGGACTCATTCCGGCCAGTCTAGACGGCCGCGATGTTGACGGAAAACGGTCGTTCCCCTAGGGTCGGATCGCCGTGGAAAACGTTCGTTTTCCGATGCAGACGCGGGAGGGCGTGATGGGGACCAGTGGCTTCCGGCTCGGGATCTACGTGTTCAAGGACGTCGAGATCGTCGATTTCGCGGCCCCGCACGGGGTGTTCGCCGTGGCCCGCCGGTTCGATCCGGAGCTGGACGCGTTCCTGATCGCCGACGCGCTGCGGCCGGTGCAGGCCCAGGCCGGGTTCACGGTGCTGCCCAACTACTCCTTCGCCGACCGGCCCGCGATGGACGCCTTCCTCATCCCCGGCGGGTTCGGCACCCGCCAGGAGGTCCGCAACGGCAGGCTGCACGAGTTCATCCGCAGCCAGCCGCAGGAGACGCTGCTGACCAGTGTGTGCACCGGCTCGTGGATCTATGGGCAGATGGGCCTGCTCGACGGGCTGGCAGCGACCAGCCGCAAGGAGCCCGACCGGGTCGAGGCCAACCCGCCCGGCAAGACGCCGATCGACCGGCTCGCCGACATCGCCCCCGCCTGTCGGATCAGCCGGGCCCGGGTCGTCGACACCGGACGGATCATCACCGCGGGGGGGATCACCTCGGGCATGGAGATGGGCTTTCACCTGCTGCGCCGGGCCGGCTACGCCGAGGAGCTCATCGGCGAGGTCGCCAGAGTGATGGAATACCAGGACGCGTACAAGCTCTACCGCGACGACCTCGAGGTGATCGGCTCCTCGACGTCCTGACCCCGGCGGGCACCACGGCCGGCCGTGCTTCGGCGCGGCCGGCCGTGGTTGCCTAGGACGACACGGCGTACGGCCCGTGCTCCGGCGGGCCGGAACGGATCTGCATCCCGGGCCGGCGTCGGTGCACGGTCAGGTAGGCCAGGCCGTCCGCACCGGCGGCGAGGCTGCGGGTGGAGCCGTGGGGCAGCCACACCAGCCGGCCCGGACCGAGCTCGAGCGGACCGTCGTCGGTGCTCATCGTTCCGCTGCCGGCGACGACGACCAGCAGCACGTCGAGGTCGGGTTCGGCGTGGGTGCCGATGACCTGCCCGGCGGCCAGGTTCAGCAGGTTCGCGTCGAGCTGACGGCCGGATTCGGTCATCCGCCAGACCACCCCCGTCGGTGCCGCGGCGGCCTCGGCCAGCGCCGCCCGCACATCGCACAGCACCTGCGGCGCGTCCACGCCCGCCGGCCCATCGATGGTCGACATGCCCGAAGCATCGCATGCTCGGCCCCCGCGACCATCGTCCGGGCGTGGACCCCCACCGCAGGGCTGGCGCCCCACCGGCACCCGGGGCCGCACGGTGAGCTCGCGCCGCCGCGCCGCACCTGAACGGACCAGGCCCGTTCGGCCGCATCTCGACCGCCGATCAGGGCAATTATCCGGCTCCAGCCGTTCTGACGTGTGCCCGATCCCGGCTGCGGGTAGGTCCCCGTTCGACCCCATCCGGGGCCATTCCATCGCGCCACGTCGGTGATGCCACGGTCATCCGTTCCGCTCTGGGTCTCCAGCCCGGGCGCGACGTCGATCGGCCGCCGGCAACCGACATGAGGAGATCCAGTGAAATGTGGAGCGCGGATAGCCCTCGGCGTCGCCGGCGGCTACCTGTTGGGGCGCACCAAGAAGATGAAGCTCGCGCTGATGTTGGGGGGTCTGGCGGCGGGCCAGCGCGCCGGCGGAGCGGGCGAGATCCTGGCCCAGGGCACGAAGCTGATGAAGGCGTCTCCGGAGCTCACCCGGCTGGTCGGCGAGGTACGCGGCCGGCTGCTCGACGCCGGTAAGGGCGCCGCGCTGACCGTGGCGACCCGACAGGTCGAGTCCCTCACCGACAAGGTGGGACAGCGCGTCGAGTCTCTCGGTGACCTCGGGAAGGCGCGTCGCAAGCGGGCCGAGCCAGAACCCGAGCCAGAACCCGAGCCAGAACCCGAAGCCGAGGCCGAGGAGGACGAGGAGTTCGCCGAGGCCGACCAGGCCGATGACCAGGCGCCGCCGCGCCGCCAGGCCCGGGGCGCACGCGCGACCTCCGGTTCGAGGCCCCCGAGGCAGGCCGCGACCCCCAAGCGCGCCGCCTCGTCGGCGGCGGGCGGCACCGCTCGCGCGGGCAGCGCCGTTCGAAGGAGCACCCGTCCCTCGCGGAGTGACGACGATGGCTGAGACAACCACCTCCCGGGCGCGGGAGGCCACCTCCCAGGGGCAGCCCGGCGACGGGCTCAAGGAGGCCGGGCAGCGGCTGCTCGGTCTGCTCGTTCAGCGAGCGGCGCAGGCCGCGACGGACCGCGTCGACGAACTCGTCACACGCCTCGACGGCGTCGCCGAGAACGGCCTTGCGAGCCTCACGGCACGACCCGAGGACAGCTCCGGATCCGAGGGTGGGCCGGGGCTCGGCGCGAAGCTCGGCGCGGGGGTCAGCGCCCTCAAGGAGAAGATCAAGGGCGTTGTCGGCGGCGGCCAGGACGGTTCCGGCAAGAAGCTCAAGGTCACCAACATTGTCGAAAGCATCGACGTGCCGCTTCCGCTGCGGACGACCTACGACCTGTGGACCCGGTACGAGGACTTCCCCAGCTTCATGAAGAAGCTCGAGAACGTCGACCGCGAGTCCGACGAGAAGTCCCAGTGGAAGGCGCAGGTCTTCTGGTCGCACCGCACCTGGCAGGCGACGGTCATCGAGCAGGTCCCCGACTCGCACATCGTGTGGCGGTCCACGGGGGCCAAAGGCCACGTCGACGGCGGCGTCAGCTTCACCGGGATCGGGCCGAACCTCACCCAGGTGCTGCTGGTCCTGGAGTACTGGCCGCAGGGCCTGTTCGAGCGCACCGGCAACCTCTGGCGGGCTCAGGGCCGCCGGGCCCGGTTGGAGTTCAAGCACTTCCGCAGGCACGCGATGACCAACGTTCTGCTCCACCCGGAGAAGGTCGAGGGCTGGCGCGGTGAGATCCGCGACGGCGAGGTCGTCACGACGCATGAGGAAGCCCTGGAGCAGGAGCAGCGCGCCCAGGGCGACGAAGCCGGTACCGAGCCCACGCACGAACCCGAGGAGTCCGCCGCGCAGACGGAGGAACCGGCCGAGGAGCCCACGGAGGAGACCGGCCGTGCGGACCGGCGGTACGAGGACGAGGAGGCCGAGGAGGCCGAGGAGGCCGAGGACGACTACGACGAGGGCTACGACGAAGACCACGACTATGACGAGAGCGACGACTACGACGAGGACGAGGACTACACCGAGGACGAGGACGAGGACGACGAGGAGCAGCCGCGCGGCGACGGGCGGGCCGCTCGCGAGGACGAGCCCGCGCCCACCCGCCCACGAAGGAGCCGATGACCGATGTCGATAGCGACCGTGTCGGGCGGCGGCGGCCACGTCGAGCGCGCCTCCTCCGGTGGCCGCGGGGGCAGCCTCGCGGACGTCGTCGAGCTCATCCTCGACAAGGGCCTGGTCATCGACGTGTTCGTCCGGGTCTCGCTGATCGGGATCGAGATCCTGACCATCGACGCCCGCGTGGTCGTGGCCAGCGTCGACACCTACCTGCGGTTCGCCGAGGCGACCAACCGGCTGGACCTCTACGAAAAGGGCGGCAAAGGCCTCACCGACGTCGTCCAGGGCGTCACCGAAGGTGGGATGAAGGCCGGCGCCAAAGGCAAGACCGCGGGAATGATCGAGGCCGCGGCCGACAAGATCGGAGACGTTCTCGACGGGATCCGGCAGGAACCGGAGGAGTCCGAGGAGTTCGAGGAGGCGCCGCGGCGGCGACCGCGACAGCGTGCCCGGGAGCGCGAAGAATGATCCCCACCTATGTGTACGGACTGGTGGCGGCGGACACCGCCATTCCGGACGGGCTCACGGGACTCGGCCCGTCGGGCACCATCTCGACGATCACGCACGGGAAGCTCGCCGCGATCGTCAGCGATGTGCCCACCGAACGCCCGCTGGGCACCCGCGACGACCTGGTCGCTCACGAGTCCGTGCTCGACGCCGTGGCGGCGACCGCCGGCGTCCTGCCGCTGCGGTTCCCCGCCGTCGTCGACGAGCAGGGCGTGGTGGCGGAGCTCCTCGAGCCGCACCACGACCACTTCGTGGAGATCCTGGCCGGGCTGGAGGGCCGCACGCAGTTCACGCTCAAGGGTCGTTACGAACAGGACGCGGTGCTGCGCGAGATCCTCGAAGAGGACTCGCAGATCCGGGAGTTGCACGAGACGGTCCGCGAGCTGCCCGAGGACGCTGCGTACTACGACCGCGTCCGGCTCGGTGAGCTCATCGTCGGAGAGCTCGAGCGGCGGCGCCAGGACGACGCCGTGGCCATGGTGGAGCGACTGCGGCCGACCGTCGACGACGTCGTCGCCAACCAGCCGGCCAACCCCGACGACGTGATCAACGCGGCCTTCCTGGTGGAACGCGCCCGCCAGCGGGAGTTCGAGGACGCGGTCGAGGACCTGGGTCGCGAGCAGGCCGGACGAATGCGGCTGCGGCTGCTCGGCCCGTTGGCCCCATACGACTTCGTCCCACGGGAGTGAGCCGATGGGGCTGCTGACCGGGCTGCTCGGCCTGCCGCTGAGCCCGCTGCGGGGGGTCCTGTGGCTGGCGAAACGGATCCACGAGCAGGCGCAGGAGCAGTACTACGACCCGGCGCGGATCCGGACCCAGCTGGAGCAGATCGACGAGGCACGCCGCACCGGCGAGCTCTCCGAGAACGAGTGCGCCGAGCTGGAGAACGAACTGCTGCAGCGGCTGATGTACCGCAGGGAGTGATCTGCACGGAGTGGACGCACAGCAGAAAGCGGAAGCACAGTACGGCGTAGCGGCACAATGCTCCGCCAGCAGAGGTGAGGTCCGATGACGCGGGGGGGACTACCGGTCCCGGGCCAGGCCACCACCACGGCGCGCCGACCGGAGTCGGCCAACCTGGCCGACATCCTCGAGCGCGTCCTCGACAAGGGAATCGTCATCGCCGGGGACATCCGGGTCAACCTGCTCGACATCGAGCTGCTGACGATCAAGATCCGGTTGCTGGTCGCCTCGGTCGACAAGGCCCGGGAGATCGGTATCGACTGGTGGGAGCGCGACTCGTTTCTGAGTTCGGGACGGCCCGACCTCGCCGGCGAGAACCGGCGGCTCCGGCGGCGGATCGAGGCCCTCGAGGCGCGCGCCGGCGATCGGGACGGGGCCAGGCCGGGGCGGCGACGGGCGCCCGAACAGGCACGCACCAAGCGGGCCGCACCGGACCCCGAGCGAGCCGAGCCCAGGCGCGCAGACGATGCCTGACGACGCGGTGTACGTGTACGCGATCGGCGATGCCGGTCTCGCCGCGGCCCTTCCGGGGATCGCCGGGGTCAGCGGAGCACCACTGCGCGCCGTCGGGTCCGGGGCGCTGGTGGCCGTGGTCAGCTCGGTCGACACCGCCGAGTTCGGCGACGAAGCCCTGCCGCGCAATCTGGAGGATCTCGGCTGGCTCGCCGACACCGCCCGCGCGCACCACACCGTGGTCGATGCGTTGGCTCGCCGCCACTCGGTCGCGCCGGTGCGGCTGGCCACGGTCTATCTCGACGACGCCAACCTGCGGACGATGCTCGACCAGCGGGCAGCCGCGTTCGGCGCCGTGCTCGACCGGATCCGCGGGCGCACCGAATGGGGGGTGAAGGCATTCGTCATCCCGCCGTCCGCCGATCGGCACGCCGCCGAGCAGCAGCCGTCGGTTCCGAGCGGAACCGGGGCAGGCCGGGCCTACCTGATGCAGCGCCGGGCCGCCCGTGACCGGGCCGCCGAGGCGCGCCGGTCGGCCGTGGATGCGGCCGGGCAACTGCACGAGGAACTCTCCCGGCTCACCGTCGCGAGCCGGCACTACCCGCCCCAGGACCCGCAGCTGACGGGATGCCGCGACGAGATGGTGCTCAACGCCGCCTACCTCGTCGACCACGCCGGGGAGGCGGCCGTGCGCGGGCGGGTCGAGCGGCAGGGGGCGCCCGGACTGAGGCTCGAGCTCACCGGCCCCTGGGCGCCGTACTCGTTCGCCACCGTGGAGCAGGTGTGACACTCGCCGGAACCGCCGACCAGGTCGCCCTCGTCGACATCCTCGATCGGCTGCTCGCCGGCGGCGTCGTGATCACCGGCGAGCTCACCATCGCACTCGCCGAGGTCGACCTGGTGCATATCTCGTTGCGTGCGCTGATCAGCTCGGTCCAGACGCTGGTGGACGGGGACCCCGAGTGACCCGGCTGCCCGCTCGCATCGCGACCGACCCCGAGTCGGTGGCCCGCGACCTCGGTCGGCTGGTCCTCACCCTCGTGGAGCTGATCCGCCAGCTGATGGAGCGCCAGGCGCTGCGCCGGGTGGACGCCGGGGACCTGCCGGAGGAGACGGTGGAGCGGCTCGGGCTCGGCCTGATGCGGCTCGAGGAGGCGATGAGCGAGCTGCGGGAGCATTTCGGGCTCCGCCCCGAGGATCTCAACCTCGACCTCGGTCCGCTCGGTCCGCTGCTCCCCCCGCCCGTCGATGCACCGGAGCCGGTCCGCGATCAGGAACCCGATGCGGCCCGCGACGACCCCGGCGGCCCGGCGGTGCCGGACGTGCCGACGGCGTGACACCGGGGGTCGACGTCCTCGCCCGGGGCGGTCAGGCGGGCGAACCGGTCCAGGTCGATGTTCCCGCCGCTGACGATCACCCCGACCCGCTGCCCCGCGAGCCGACCGGCCTGCGCCAGGGCGCCGGCGAGGGCCAGGCAGCCGGTCGGTTCGACGATCAGCTTCATCCGGGTGGCGAAGAACCGCATGCAGTCCACGAGCTCGTCGTCGGAGACCGTGAGGATGTCGTCGACGCCGTCGCGGATGATCGCGAACGGGTAGTGTCCGAGGTGTTGGGTCTGCGCGCCGTCGGCGATGGTGCGCGGCACGTCGATGTGCACGATCGTGCCGGTGCGCAGCGAGCGCTGCCCGTCGTCGCCCGCGGCGGGCTCCACCCCGTAGATCCGGGTGCGCGGCGATCGGGCGCGCGCCGCGAGCGTCGCCCCGGCCAGCAACCCACCCCCACCGAGGCAGACGAACAGCGCGTCGAGCTCACCGACCTCGTCGAGCAGCTCGAGGGTGGCGGTGCCCTGCCCGGCGATGACGTCGGGATGGTCGTAGGGCGGGATCAGTGCGCAACCCCGGTCGCGGGCGAGCGCGGCGCCGAGCGTCTCGCGGTCGGCGGTGTACCGGTCGTAGCTGACGATCTCGGCGCCGTAGCCACGGGTGGCCGCGAGTTTCGCGGCGGGCGCGTCGGTGGGCATGACGATGACCGCGGGGATGCCGAGCTCGCGCCCGGCCAGCGCGATGGCCTGGGCGTGGTTGCCCGAGGAGTAGGTCAGCACCCCGGCCCGGCGCTCCTGCGCGTCCAGCCGGGACAGCGCGGTGTAGGCACCCCGGAACTTGAACGCCCCGGCGCGCTGCAGGTTCTCACATTTGAGGAACAGCCGGGCGCCGGTGCGCCGATCGAGGGTGCGGGAGGTCAGCACCGGGGTGCGGTGCGCAATCCCGGCGAGGATCCGCGCCGCGTCCGTGACGTCGGCGAACGTGGGGACGGGACGCGCATCGGTCACGGTGTCTCCCTTCCCGGCGTCGTCCGGCCGAGGGTAGCGGCCCGAGCCGATCACCGTCTGGGCGCGCCGAGTAGGCTCGCGGCCGATGAGGCGCAAGCTCCGGTCGCCGCTGCCCCAGCGGCACGGCCTCGACGCCGTCCGGCTCCGGACGCCCGCGGACGGTCCATGGGCGACGATGCGCGATCACCTGGTCGACCGGCTCCCCCGCGTCTCCCCGGCCCGGATCGACGCGATGCTGCACGAACGGCGGATCGTCGGACTGGACGGCCCGGTGGCCCCGGACGCGCCGTTCGTCCCCGAGATGTTCCTGTGGTTCCATCGCGACCTGCCCGACGAGCCGCCGGTCCCGTTCGAGATCGGCATCGTGCACCGCGACGAGAACCTGCTGGTGGTGGACAAGCCGCATTTCCTGGCGACGATCCCGCGCGGCCGCCACATCCTGGAGACCGCTCTCGTGCGGCTGCGCCGGGAGCTCGACCTGCCCGACCTGAGCCCGGCGCACCGGCTGGACCGGATGACAGCGGGCCTGCTGATGCTGGTGATCCGCCGCGAACACCGGGGCGCCTACCAGACGTTGTTTCGCGACCGCCGGGTCGGCAAGACCTACGAGGCCATCGCCCCGCACGACCCGTCCCTCGCGCTGCCCCGGACGGTCCGCAGCCGGATCGTCAAGCAGCGCGGCGTGCTCACCGCGCAGGAGGTGCCGGGCCCGCCGAACGCCGAGACCACCGTCGAGCTGCTGGCGCGGCGCGACGGGCTGGGCCGCTACCGGCTCACCCCCGCCACCGGCCGCACCCACCAGCTGCGCGTGCACATGGCCGGACTGGGCGTGCCGATCCTGGGCGATCATTTCTACCCGGTGCTGCGCGACAAGGCCCTCGACGACTACAGCCGTCCGCTGCAGCTGCTGGCCGCGGCCCTCGAGTTCACCGATCCGATCAGCGGGACGCCGCGGCGGTTCCGGACACGGCTGTCGCTGCAGGCGTGGACGTCCCATGCGGACTGGTTGGCCGCCGCCTGACGGCGGCGCCGCCGACCACCGATACCCGCCGCACCTGGTACTGCGAACGCCACGACACGGTCCGTCAGGGCTTCGCCATCCGGGTGAAGCCCTCCGGGATCAGCAGGTCGTCACGCACCAGCTCGTGGATCGACGCCCGGCCGAGGCCGAGCAGGGCCTCGTCGATGCCGCTGCGCAGGATCTGCAGCACGTTGCTGACGCCGGCCTCGCCACCCGCGGCCATCCCCCACAGGTAGGCGCGCCCGACCAGCACCGCCTTCGCGCCCAGGGCCAGCGCCTTCACCACATCGCTGCCCCGCCGGATGCCCCCGTCCAGCAGCACCTCGACCTGGTCGCCCACGGCGTCGACGACGCCCGGCAGCGCCCGAATCGACGCCGGCGTGCCGTCGAGGTTGTTGCCGCCGTGGTTGGACACCGAGATCGCCGTGGCACCGGCGTCGACCGCCCGCCGCGCGTCGTCGGGGTGGATGATCCCCTTGATCGCGAACGGCCCGTCCCACTGCTGGCGAAGCCAGGCAATGTCCTCCCAGGTCGGCAGGGGGGTTCCCATCCATTCGCCGTACGCACCGAAGAACGTCGGCGCGGGCTGGCCGGGCAGCGCGAGGTTCGGCGTTGTGAGGTCCGGCAGCCGCCCGGCACGCGCGAAGTCCAGCAGCCACCGCGGCCGCATGATCCCCTCCGGCGCGAACCGGAGCATCGCCTTCAGGTCGAGCCGCTCGGGAATCAGCGGACTGCCCCAGTCGCGCCGGGTGGCGAACGTCCAGTCCAGCGTGATGATCAGGGCCTTCGCCCCGGCCTTCTTGGCGCGCTCGGCCCGCGCCAGGATCACCTCGCGCGAACCGACCCAGTACATCTGGAAGAACGTCTTCGGGTTGACCGCGGCCACGTCCTCGATCGACCGGCTGGCGAACGAGCTCAACCCGATCGCCGTGTCCGCCGCGGCGGCGGCCCTGGCGACGGCGACCTCGCCCTCCGGGTGCACGGCCTGCACCCCCGTCGGCGAGATGATCACCGGGAACGAGATGTCCTGGCCGAGCACCGTGGTGGCTTGGTCCCGGGTCCGCGGCAGGTCCGCGATATGCGGCCGCAGCCCCAGCTCGCTGAACGCGTTCACGTTGTCGCTCAGGGTGAGGCCCTGTTCGGCGCCCGCGACCAGCGCCAGGTACACCGACTTGGGCAGCCGCTTCTTGGCCCGGCGCTGCGCCTCGGCGACCGTCTCGAACCACTCCTTGCTGCTTGCCATCCCTGTCCCCTCGCAGCTCCCGCCGGCACGTCGCGAGGAAGGCTACCTTTTTCGGCACTCGGTGTCACAATCACCGCGTCACTGTGCCCGATCGGGCCGGTCCCGTACCTACCCGATCGTCGAGGTCAGTCGTCCGGCGGGGAAGCGGCGAAGTCGGGCGAGTCCGGATCCACCGCCCGGTGCCGCCCCTCCTGCAGCCCGCGCTGGTAGGAGGCCAGCCGCATCCGCACGAGGTCCGGGGCCCGGTCGGCCGCCCCCACGTGTGCGGTCGTCGCCGCGCGCCGCGGCGGGGCCACCATCTGCTGACCCGGCCGACGCCGCGGCAGACCGCTGGAGGTCAGCGACGACACCTGGTCCGCGCGGCTCGCGCGCTCCGCGGCTGCGCGCCACTCGGCGTCGCCCTGGGAGCTCCAGTCGAGGGGCTCCGCACCGCGGCCGCGGCGGCCGCCGGAGCGGTTCGGCCGCTCGAACCACGCCGACGCGACGGCCGCGTAGATCGGGGTGTCGGACAGGTCGTCGGCAGGTTGCGGCGCGACCTCGTCCAGCGGACCGAACAGCTCGTCGACACCGCGGGCCGCCGGCGGCGGGTCGAACGAACGCTCGACATGCGGGCGGTCCGGCTCGACGGACCGAGCCGGACCCCGGTCGCCGAGCAGCCGGGACGGGCAGTGCACGGCCCCGACGAGCGCCAGGCCCAGCGGTGCCTCGACGCCCGGGTCGGGCACCAGGCCCACCCGAAGGCCGCAGCTGTGCGCCAGTCGCGCGGCCACGAACACGCCGATCCGTTCTGCGGCCAGCGGTCCCTCCGGAAGTCCGGTGGTGAGCCCGCGTTCGAGATCCGCCGCCTCGTCCGGCGCCGGCCCGGCCCCCGGTGCGAACACCTCGACCACCAGCCCACCGTCACCGCTGCGGCGGCTCACCACCTCGATCCGAGCCCCCGGTGAGCGACTGGCGGTCGCCTGCCCCAGCAGCTCCGCGAGCACCAGGACCAGACCGCCCGACGTCGGCGCCACCACGGCAGCCTGCGCCGGGGGCGCGACCACGATCCGCCCCGGCTCGTCCGCGGCCGACACCGCCTCCCGCAACAGATCGGCGAGTGGCACCGCCCCGCCCGCCGCCGATCCGGCGGCCGCGCCGCTCAGCGCCAGCAGGGTCTCGCTGTCGCGGCGGATGCCGCGCAGCGAGGCACCGAGCGCGGCGAGGTCGGCCAGCGCGCCGGGCCGCGTCTCGTTGCTGCGCAGCCGCTCGGCGAGCACCGCCTGACTCTCGGCCCGGGCGCGCAGCCGGCGCACCACGCCGAGCAGGACCTCGTCCACCGGGGCCGACGCGGCAGGCGGCTCCGGCGGTTCGGAGCGCGTGGGCCGCAGCGGGGTCACGTCGGCCCACAGATCGGCCATCTCACCCGGATCGGAACCAGGCCCTGTGTCTCGCACCACGGCGTCCCTCCGAAACTGCTCGCGCGATCGCACCTGCCCCGCCCGGTCGAGCTGAGCCGGGACGCACGGGTGGCGGTGGGGAGCTGCGATCCGGCGTCGTGGAACCAGCAGGTTACCGCGCCCGGGTTCGCAGCCGACCGGTCAGGGCACGGCGGCGCAGCCGGAACCGGCCACCGATCCGCGGCGCCTGCGATGAGTCCGGAGGCCGCCGACGGTCCTACCCTCGACAGGCCTGCTGCCAGCAGGTCGACGAGACGCTGGAGGTCACTGATGAGCGGAGTGCGCGTTCTCGTTGGGACCCGCAAGGGCGCGTTCGTCCTGAGCTCGGACGGCAAGCGCCGGCACTGGGAGGTGGCGGGCCCACATTTCCCGGGGTGGGAGATCTATCACGTTGCGGGCTCGCCCGCCGACCCCGACCGGCTCTACGCCTCGCAGACGAGCGGCTGGTTCGGACAGGTGGTGCAGCGTTCCGACGACGGCGGCGCGAGCTGGGCCCCGGTCGGCAACGAGTTCGGCTACGACGGCGCCCCGGGCACCCACCAGTGGTATGACGGCACCCCCCATCCCTGGGAGTTCGCGCGGGTGTGGCGCCTCGAACCGGCTCCGACCGATCCGGACCTCGTCTATGCGGGAGTCGAGGACGCCGCGCTGTTCCGCTCCGTCGACGGGGGACGGACCTGGCAGGAGCTACCCGGGCTGCGCGGTCACGGCTCCGGGTCGAGGTGGCAGCCGGGCGCGGGCGGGATGTGTCTGCACACGATCGTCCTCGACCCCCGCGACACCGGACGGATCGTCGTGGCCATCTCGGCGGCCGGGGTGTTCCGCAGCGACGACACGGGCAAGACCTGGCGGCCGGTCAACCGCGGACTGGTCTCCGAGGGCATCCCCGACCCGGACGCGGAGGTCGGCCACTGCGTGCACAACCTGGCGATGCACCCGGCACGCCCGGACGTGCTGTTCATGCAGAAGCATTGGGACGTCATGCGTAGCGACGACGGCGGCGAGTCCTGGCGGGAGATCAGCGGCAATCTGCCGACCGACTTCGGGTTCCCCATCGCCGTGCACGCGCACGAGCCGGACACCGTCTACGTCGTCCCGATCACCAGCGACTCGCACCACTTCCCGCCCGAGGGTCGGTTGCGCGTCTACCGCAGCCGTACCGGCGGCGACGAGTGGGAGCCGCTGACCACAGGCCTCCCGCAGCAGACCTGCTACGTCAACGTGCTGCGCGCCGCGATGGCCGTCGACTCCCTCGACGACTGCGGCATCTACTTCGGCACCACCGGTGGCCAGGTGTACGTCTCCGCCGACGCCGGGGACAGCTGGACGCCGATCGTCCGGGACCTCCCCGCGGTGCTGAGCGTGGAGGTGCAGACGCTGCGATGAGCACCGTGATCCGGGTGGTGCTGCCACAGCATCTGCGCACGCTGGCGCGCGTCACCGGCCCCGTGGATCTCGCGATCGAGGGTTCCCCGACCCAGCGGGCCGTCCTGGATGCCCTGGAGATCCGCTACCCGGTGCTGCGCGGAACCGTCCGCGACCACGGCACGCTGCGGCGCCGGCCGTTCGTCCGGTTCTTCGCGTGCGAGCAGGACCTCTCCCACGACCCACCGGACACGCCGCTGCCCGAGGCCGTCGTGGCGGGCCGGGAGCCGTTCCTCATCGTCGGGGCGATGGCCGGCGGCTGAATGACCGCGACGGCTCGTCGGCGGCTACTCGAACCGGGCCGGGTCGCCCGCCCCGCGGCGGACGACCTCCGGTTCCGACCCCGAGAAGTCGATCACCGTGGTGGGCTCGACGCCGCAGTCTCCGGAGTCGATGACGGCGTCGAGCGCACCGTCGAGCCGCTCCTTGATCTCCCAGCCCTGGGTCAGCGGCTCCGCGGAGTCCGGCAGCAGCAACGTCGAGGACAGCAGCGGCTCGCCGAGCTCGGCGAGCAGCGCCTGGGCGACCCGATGGTCGGGGATCCGCACCCCGACCGTCTTCTTCTTCGGATGCAGCAGCCTGCGCGGTACCTCCTTCGTCGCGGGCAGGATGAACGTGTAGCTGCCCGGCGTCGACGCCTTGATCAACCGGAACACCGTGTTGCTCACGTGAACGAAATGCCCGAGCTGGGCGAAGTCCCGGCACACCAGGGTGAAGTGGTGCTTGTCGTCCAGGTTGCGGATCTCGCGGATTCGTTTGAGCCCGTCGGCATTGCCGAGCTGACAACCGAGGGCGAAGCAGGAGTCCGTGGGGTAGGCGATGAGACCGCCCTCGCGGACCAGCTCGACCGTCTTCCCGATCACGCGTCGCTGCGGGTCGACGGGATGCACATCGAAATACCGCGCCATGAGGGGAGCTTAGGGGCCGATCGCACCGGCAGGGACACGACAAGGAGAGCAAACCGCGCAGATTTTCGCGCTGCCGGTTGTGTCCCACTACTACGTGATGTAGAACGGCCATTGTCGGAGCCAGCGTCCGTCTCCAGGAGACGATGAGCATGAGCGCGATCACGACGCCCACCGCACCTTCCGGCGGACCGGGAAGGGCCGGACGCGGCCTCGACGGACTCGATCAACGGTATCGCCTCGCAGCGGGGATGCGCCGGCAGTTCAACAAGGTCTTCCCGACGCAGTGGTCGTTCATGCTGGGCGAGATCGCGCTGTACAGCTTCATCGTGCTGCTGCTGTCGGGGACGTATCTGGCGCTGTTCTTCGACCCCTCGATGACCGAGGTCACCTACCACGGCGTGGTCGACGACCTGCGCGGCCTGCACATGTCCCGGGCCTACGAGAGCACCCTGAACATCTCCTTCGACGTCCGCGGCGGGCTCTTCGTGCGGCAGGTCCACCACTGGGCGGCCCTGCTGTTCGTGGCCGCGATGGTCGCCCACATGTGTCGCACGTTCTTCACCGGCGCGTTCCGCAAACCGCGGGAGTCCAACTGGCTGCTCGGGATCCTGCTGCTGTTCCTGGGGTTCTTCGAGGGCTTCACCGGCTATTCGCTGCCCGATGACCTTCTCTCCGGGACCGGCCTGCGGATCGCCTCCGGGTTCATTCTCTCGATCCCGGTCGTCGGAACGTGGATCCACTGGGCCGTCTTCGGCGGCGACTTTCCCGGTGACATCATCATTTCGCGCTTCTACATCGTGCATGTGCTGGTGATTCCCGGGCTGCTGCTCGCGCTGATCGCCGTGCACATCGGGTTGGTCTGGTATCAGAAGCACACACAGTTTCCCGGTCCCGGCCGTACCGAGAACAATGTCGTCGGTATCCGGATCCTGCCTGCGTTCGCGGCCAAGGGCGGGGCGTTCTTCGCCGCCACCACCGGCGTCATCGCGATCATGGGCGGGATCTTCCAGATCAACCCGATCTGGAACTTCGGGCCCTACGACCCGGCGGAGGTCTCGGCAGGCTCCCAACCCGACTGGTACGTGCTGTTCACCGAGGGAATGCTGCGGATCTTCCCGCCGTGGGACATCCATCTCGGCAACTACGTCATCCCACCGGCGTTCTGGGCCAGTCCCGCCTTCCTCCCGGTACTCTACGTGCTCGCCGCCGCGTATCCGGCGATCGAGCGCCGGTTCACCAAGGACACCGCGCTGCACAACCTGCTGCAGCGGCCCCGCGACGCGCCGGTGCGAACCGCGCTGGGCATGATGGCCATCGCGTTCTACGGCGTGCTGGTACTGAGCGGGGCCAACGACGTGATCGCGTACTTCTTCGACGTCTCGCTCAACGCCACCACCTGGGCGGGCCGGTTGGGCGTCCTGATCGTGCCGCCGATCGTCTACTGGGTGACCTACCGGATCTGCATCGGGCTGCAGCGATCCGACCGGGCGGTGCTCGAGCACGGCATCGAGACCGGCATGATCCGACGGCTTCCGCACGGCGAGTTCATCGAGGTGCACCAGCCGCTCGCGGGGACCGACTCGCACGGCCACCCGATCCCGCTGGAGTACCAGGGTGCCCCGGTCCCCAAGCGGATGAACCAGCTCGGCCTGGCGGGCGCCCCGGTGTCCGGCTCGCTGCTGTTCCCCGATCCGGCCGGGGAGAGCGCGGCCCTGGACCGGGCCCGGGAGGAGGAGGCCAGCGCCGAGGTCGCCGTGCGCGAACGCGCCGCCCAGGAGCGGGAGGCCGTCGAGCAGGAGCGTCGCGCGCTGGCCGGGCAGCCCGGGGACGGCCGGCCGAAGGAACCCACCGACTGATCGCCGCCGCGCTGCCCTCGCACGGCGCGCTCGTCAGCGCATCGCGTCGCCCGGCCTGGCGCCCTCGGGTGGCGCGACGTCCTCGAAGACGGCCCACTCCGGAAACCTGTCACGCGCTCCCGTCCGGACCCGGCACCCGATCAGGGCAGGGTGGCGATGAGATCGCGGATCTCCACCCGTGGGCCGGTGTAGAAGGGCACTTCCTCCCGCACGTGCAGGCGGGCCTCCGCACCGCGTAGATGCCGCATGAGGTCGACGATGCGGTGCAGCTCGTCCGCCTCGAACGCGAGGATCCACTCGTAGTCACCGAGGGCGAAGGCCGGCACGGTGTTCGCCCGGACATCGGGGTAGCCGCGCGCCATGGCTCCGTGCTCGGCGAGCATCTTGCGCCGCTGGTCATCGGGCAGCAGATACCAGTCGTAGGAGCGCACGAACGGGTACACACAGACGTAGCGGCGGGCGTCCTCCCCGGCCAGAAACGCCGGGATGTGGCTCTTGTTGAACTCGGCGGGGCGATGCAGCGCGACCTGGCTCCACACCGGGACCGAGGCCCGGCCGAGCGCCGTGGCGCGGCGCAGATCCGCGTAGGCCGCCTGCAAGGCCTCGATGTTCTCCGCGTGCCACCAGATCATGAAGTCGGCGTCGGCGCGCAGGCCGGCCACGTCGTAGACCCCACGGACGACGACACCCTTGCCCGCCAGCGCGTCCAGGAACTCCTCCGCCTGCGACGCGGCCTCGGCACGGTCCTCTCCCAGCCTCCCGGGTTGGACCTGGAAGACCGACCACATGGTGTACCGGATCGTCTCGTTGAGCTCGTTGTAGTTCAGCCGCGCCATGGCTCCATGCTGCCACGCCCCTCCTCCCCACGGACCGCCCGCCACCCCCCGCGAGTCGGGGTATTCCCGTGCGCGAGTCGGGGTATTGCCGTGCGCGAGTCGGGGTATTGCCGTGCGCGAGTCGGGGTATTCCCGTGCGCGAGTCGGGGTATTCCCGTGCGCGAGTCGGGGTGTCCTACTGGGCGGGCTCGGCCAGCCGCGCCACGACCCGCTCGACCGCTGCCCGGGCCGTCCGCACGCAGGCCGGAACACCGACGCCGTGCAGCGCCGATCCCGCCACCGCCAGCCCGGGGACCCCCGCGACCGCGGCCTCGACGGCCGCGATCCGCGCACCGTGGCCGACCGCGTACTGGGGCAGCCCACCACCCCACCGCTGCACGTGCACGGCGACGGGTTCGGCGGTGATACCGGCGAGCGTCGCCAGATCGGCGCGGACGCGGGCGACCAGTTCGGCGTCGTCGACCTGCAGCGCCGTCGTCTCCCCGAACCGGCCGAGCGACGCCCGCAGCCGGACCAATCCGTCGGTTGCCTCCGGAGCGAGGTGCCCCCACTTGACCGACGAATACGTGGCCGCCTTGATCGACAACCGCTCGCCGGCCGCGACGAGCACACCGGACGCCGACGGCCGCGTGGTGATGTCGGTCGCCCGGTAGGCCAGCGCGACGACCACCGACGACGCAAGGTCGATCTGACCAGCCGCGGCGGCAGCGGCAGGCACGACGCCCTTGAGCAGCCGACGCACGGCGGGTGCCGGAACGGCCAGCACCACCGCGTCGGCCTCGAGGATCTCCGGCGCGGTGGTCGGACCGAGCACGATCCGCCACCAGCCGGTTGCGGTGCGTTCCAGGCCCCGCGCGGTGGTGTTCAGCCGGATCCGGGCCCCCGAGGCCGACGCGAGGGCCTCGAGGAGCACGCGGTAGCCCCCGCGCAGGGCCCCGAACACCGGGCCGGAGGCGACTCGGTCGCGGAAATCCCCCGACTCGCGCACGGGAATACCGCGACTCGCGGAGTCGGCGGCGGCGGTGACGGAGGGGGCGCCGGCATCGAGGGCGGCGGCCAGCGCGGGGATCGTGGCGCGCAGGCCCAGGCCGTCGACGCGTCCGGCATAGACGCCGCCGAGCAGCGGATCGGCGATCCGGTCGGCGACCTCGTCGCCGAACCGGTCGCGCAGCAGGCCGCCCAGTGAGGTGTCGCCCCCGGGTTCCCAGCACAGCGGGCGGTCGGGTTCGGCGGCGACGGCGGCGAGTCCGGCCGGGGAGAGCACGCCGTCCAACCGGGCCGCACTCGTCGGCACCCCGAGCAACGTGCCGGTGGGCAACGGCCTGGTGCGGCCGTCTGCGCGAATGGTGGGCACGGCAGCCCCCGGGTGCACCAGCGCCGCCGTGAGGCCGAGTTCTGCGAGCAACGCCGGGACCTCCGGCTGACGCGCGAGGAACGCCTCGGCGCCCACGTCGAACGGGACGCCCGCGAGGTCGACCGTGCGCAGCACGCCGCCCAGCCGAGCGGCGCGCTCCAGCACGATGATCGTCGCGGCGGGGCCCAGCAACCCACGCAGCCGATGCGCGGCCGCCAGACCGGAGATCCCGCCACCGAGAACCGCGACTCGCATGCCAGCGGCCACTAAACGGGCAGCGAATGGACCAGATCGACCACCCGGGTCAGGACATCGGGATCGGTCTGCGGCAACACTCCGTGACCGAGGTTGAACACATGCCCCGGCGCGCGGCGGCCCTCGTTCACCACCCGCCGGACCTGGGCGTCGATCGACTCGCGGTCGGCGAACAGGACCGCCGGATCGAGGTTGCCCTGCACCACGCACGCGCTACCGGTGCGGTGGGCGGCGACGTCGAGTGGGACCCGCCAGTCGACTCCGATGACATCGGCGCCGGCCTCGGCCATCGCGCCCAGCAACTCGCCGGTGCCCACCCCGAAGTGGATCCGCGGCAGCCCCGCATCAGCGAGCCCGCGCAGCACGGCGGCCGAATGCGGCAGGACGTACTCCCGGTAGTCCCGCTCGGACAGCGCCCCGGCCCAGGAGTCGAACAACTGGACCGCATCGACGCCTGCCGCGACCTGAGCCCGCAGGAACGTCGAGGTGAGCTCGGCGAGCCCGGCCAACAGCGCATGCCATGCCTCGGGAGCCGAGTACATCAGCGCCTTGGTGCGCTCGTGGTGCCGACTCGGCCCACCCTCGACGAGGTAGGAGGCGAGCGTGAACGGTGCGCCGGCGAAGCCGATCAGCGGCGTCTCCCCCAACTCCGCGAGCAGCAGCCCGATCGCCTCGGTGACCGGCGCGACCTGTTCCGGGTGCAGCGTCGGCAGCCGTGCGACGTCAGCCGCGGTGCGCACCGGGTTGGCGACGACGGGCCCGATACCGGGCACGATATCGACGCCGATACCGGCCGCGGCCAGCGGAACGACGATGTCGCTGAACAGGATCGCCGCGTCGACCCGGTGCCTGCGCACCGGCTGCAGGGTGATCTCGCAGACCAGGTCGGGAGTCGAGCAGGCCTCGAGCATTCCGGTGTCGGCGCGCAACGCGCGGTACTCCGGAAGCGACCGGCCCGCCTGGCGCATGAACCACACCGGCAACCGCGACGGCCGGCCGCCACGGGCGGCCACCAGGAACGGTGCGGTGGTGAGATCGCGTCGCGGCGATTCGTCGACGTTCACGGCGGGGACGACCATTGGCGGGAGGACGGAGTCGGAGAGGGCAGCCATGGCTCCACCATCCTCCCATGCGACTGTTGGGGATGTCCGAGCGGATCCCGGCGCGCCTGTCCCCGGGCGCCCGATCTGCGACCTAGAGTCCCCGCTCGTGTCCGAAGCGACCGCCCCTCCACCCTCGTTCCGCCGAGCGGTTGCGTCGCTGTCCGCCGTCCGGCCCAGACCCGAACTCGTGACCGCCGTGCTGGACGCCCCCCCACGGCTGGCGCCCCATTCATGGGCACTGCGCGTCGAGGCCGATATCGGGCATCGCGGCGACGGCCAGGACGACCTCGACGCGCCCGACACGTTCGGCACGCTCATCCTCCTGCACGATCCGGCCGGGCAGGACCGGTGGGCGGGCACCTTCCGGCTGGTCTGCTTCGTCCAGGCGCGGCTGGAACCCGAACAACCCCGCGACGACCTGCTGCCGGAGATCGGATGGTCCTGGCTGACCGAAGCCCTCGCCCACTCCGGCGCCGCCCACTCCGCGCTCGGCGGGACGGTGACGCAGGCGTCCTCGGTTCGGTTCGGCGACATCGCGGGCCCCCGGTCCGACGACCTGGAGATCCGGGCGTCCTGGACCCCGACGGACGACCCGACGGCCCTCGGCCGACACGCCGAGGCGTTCTACGCATTGGTCACTTCCGCGGCCGGCCTACCCCCGGTGGACGTTCGACCGCTCACATCGCGACCGGGGTAAGCACGCGCCTACCTGCGGTTTCGTTGCAAACAGCGACGACAGATCACCCGTTCGTGTAGCGAGAGGTCGACAACGTTGTAACTTTCACCCGCAGAAGTTCGATCGGATACACGACGTTAGACCGCTTGGGGGGCTAGGCTTTCCTCCACGACACCTCCTCGAGCGGTCGGGCGCAACTCTCGGTCGGCCGAGGATCTGGTGCCGGTCGGGGGGCAACGACCGACTCCAGGGAGGTAAAGGACGTGGCCGTTGTTGGCCAGGGCGCACCTGTACGGAGCTCAACTGGGGCCGTGCTGTCGCCCGCCATGGTCCCGCATCCGCGGGAAGAGTTGTTCTCTGTGCTGGTGGTCGACGATCACCCACTGCTGCGTGAGGCGATCGCCGCGCGGCTGCGCTCGATGGGGGCAGGTACGGTGCACGAGGCCGCCTCGGTGGCCGAGGCCCGGGCCCGAGCGCAAGCCAACGGGCCCTGCGACCTCGCGATCCTTGATCTGAGCCTGCCGGACGGCAGCGGCTTGGATCTCGTCACCGAGCTGCGCGCGATGGGCTGGACCCGGCTGGTGGTGCTGGCCTCCTCGGACGACCCGTACGCCGTTCGCTCGGCTTTCCAGGCCGGCGCCCAGGCGTATCTGCTGAAGTCCGCTTCCCCATCGGTCGTGACCGACGGCGTCAAACGGGTGCTCGACGGCGGCGTCTATGCCGACCCGACCGTCGCACCGCTGCTCGCCACGGGCACCCGGGTACCCGGCACCGACAACACGCCGCGCGAGCTGTCGGCACGCGAGGTCGAGGTCCTTCAACTGGTGGCGGACGGGCAGTCGAACAAGGAGATCGGCGAGGCCCTGAACCTGTCGGCGCTCACGGTCAAGAGCCACCTTTCGCGGATCGGCCGCAAGCTCGGCACGGGTGACCGCGCGCAGATGGTCGCGCTGGCGATGCGGGCCGGGGTCATCCGCTGATTTTGAACCGCGCTTCCGATCGCACCGCCACGGCAGCGGCGGAACCGATTCCGCTGCTCCGACCGGCGGATGGGCTGCCGTCGGTCGTCACCGCCGACGGGGAGCTGCGCCGGGCGGCGGAGCAACTCGCTGCGGGCAGGGGTCCGGTCGCCGTCGATGCCGAACGGGCGTCCGGTTTCCGCTACTCGCAACGCGCCTACCTGGTGCAACTGCGCCGGGACGGGGCCGGCACCACCCTCGTTGACCCGATCCCGTTCGGCAGCGACCTCTCCCTGCTGGCTTCGCCGCTGCGGGAGCCGGAGTGGGTTCTGCATGCCGCGTCCCAGGACCTCCCGTGCCTGGCCGAGGCCGGGCTGGTCCCCACTCGGCTGTTCGACACCGAACTCGCGGGCCGGCTCACCGGGTTGCCGAGGGTGGGCCTCGGCCCACTGGTCGAACAGCTGCTGGGGCTGCGTCTGGAGAAGGGCCACGGTGCCGCCGACTGGTCGCGCCGCCCACTACCCGAGGACTGGTTGGTCTACGCCGCACTCGACGTCGAGGTGTTGCTCGAGCTGCGTGACGCGCTGATCGGGCTGCTCACCGAACAGGGCAAGCTCGAATGGGCCGAGCAGGAGTTCGAGGCCATCCGGACCGCGCCGCCGCCGCCCCCCCGGTCCGAGCCGTGGCGGCGCACATCGGGCATCCACAAGATCCGCAAGCCTCGCCTGCTGGCTGGGGTGCGGTCCCTCTGGCAGGCCCGCGACCGGCTGGCCGCCGAGCGCGACGTCGCCCCCGGCCGAGTGCTGCCCGACACCGCGATCGTCGAGGCGGCGCTTGCCGCGCCGGGGTCGCCACAGGCGCTGGCGGCGCTGCCGGTGTTCCGGGGACGGTCGCAACGCAGACTGACGGACTACTGGTTCACCGCGCTCGCCGACGCAGCCGCGCTGCCTCACGATCAGCTGCCCCGCCCGACCGCGCCCAGCGACGGCCCTCCGCCGGTGGCACGCTGGTCCGACCGCGATCCCGACGCCGCGGCCCGCCTGGCGGCGGCCCGCGCCGCGCTCGCCACGCTCAGCCAGGAACGGTCGGTCCCCGTGGAGAACCTGGTGCAGCCGGACCTGCTACGCCGCGTCTGCTGGAGTCCGCCGGCCGATGGCGATGTCGCGGCGGCGCTGAACGCAGGCGGCGCCCGGCCCTGGCAGATCGACCTCGCCGCTCCCCTGCTGGAGCAGGCCCTGCAGGCCCGCGCCTGACCCGCCCGTCCCTCCCCGCGAGTCGCGGTATTTCCGTCCGCGAGTCGGGGTATTTCCGTCCGCGAGTCGCGGTATCTCCGTGCGCGAATCGGGACGGCCCAGGCTCCGGCCGGAATTCGCTCTGCGTCGCCGTTCCCGGTCGTGGCTCGGCTCGATACCCGTGCTCGATAGCGGCTCACCACTGGTCCTCGTGCCTCGCTGAACGAGCCACCCGCAGTCACTGAGGGCCTACGATGCGCACCAACAGCTCTGCGTCCGGCCGGACGGCCTACCTCGTCCTCGACGATCGCTGAGGCAGCGGGCCGTCGGACGTTCCGGCTCCGCCGCGACGGAGGACCTCGCCTGCACCCGGTTGCCGTCGACCGCGATGGAGCCGCAGACGACTGGCCGGGTTGATCTGAACCGGATCGGTGACGAGAAGTCGGCCCAGCTGCGGGCCGATGTCGGCCGGACAGCTTCGAGCGGCTGCGACAGCTCGCACGAAGCTGGGCTGCCGGTGCCCGTCTCGGCACACCACCACGTCCCACCGGTCGGCTGCCCGCGAGTCGACCGCGCGAATACCCCGACTCGCGGACGGAAATACCCCGACTCGCGGACGGAAATACCGCGACTCGCGGACGGAAATACCCCGACTCGCGGGTTAGCGGAGCCGGACGGTCACCGTGAGTCCACCGCCGGGGACGGGTTCGGCGCGCACGCTGCCTCCATGCGCCGCCACCACGGCCCGCACGATCGACAGGCCGAGTCCGGAACCGGGCACCTCCGCGGTTCGCTCGCGGGGCCCGCGCCGGAACGGCTCGAACAGCTCCGCCACCGCGTCGGGCGCGATCTCCGGACCGCTGGAGGCCACCCGTAGCTCGGCCCGGCCGTCGGTCCCGATGGCGGTGCAGACCTCGACCCAGCCACCGGTCACGTTGTGCCGGACCGCGTTCTCGATCAGGTTGCCGACCACCCGCTCGAGCAGCACCTGGTCGCCGGTCGTCGGGGCCGGGCACCCGTGCAGGCGCACCCGAAGGCCGCGCAGGGCCGCGTCCTTCGCCGCGGTCGCCACCCCTGCCCGGGCCAGCTCGGCAAGGTCCACCGGACGGTGCTCGATCCGCTCGCCGCCCTGGGTCTGCGCAAGCAGCAGCAGCCCACCGACGAGGGCGTCGGCGCGCCGCGCGGCCGCCCGCACCACCTCGCCCATCCGGCGCAGCTCCGCGACCTCGGCATCCGGGTCGGCCAGTGTGACGTCCACCTCGGTGTGCAGCACGGCCAGCGGGGTGCGCAGCTCATGACCGGCGTTGGCGACGAAGCGGCGCTGCGCGTCGAACGCCGCCTGCAGCCGGTCGAGCATCGCGTCGAACCCGGCGGCAAGCTCGGCGACCTCGCCGCGGGCGTCGCGCAGTCCGGTTCGTTCGTCCAGCGACTCCGCCGACAACCGCCGGGCGGTGGCCGTCATGGCGTGCAGCGGCGCCAGCACCCGACCGACCAGCACCCACGACACCAGCCCCGCGGCCGCCACGACCATCGGGAACGCGATCAGCCCCGCTCTCAGCACCTCGGCCCGGGCAGCCGCACCGATGGCCTCGCTCACCTGCTCGGCAGGGACGTCGAGGTGACCCACCCGCACCGTGCTCCCCGGAGGAAGCGCGGGCACCGCGCGGGCCACCCCACCGACGAGCAACCAGCCGAGCCACAGCAACAGCCCGCTGACCGACGCGACGAGCACCGTCGCGAGCAGCGTCAGCCGGGGCCGAAGCCCGTAGCGGCGCCACCGCGAACGCTGCGGCCTGTCCACGGCCTACCCCGCGGCCGGAACCCGGTAGCCCGCACCGACCACGGTCTCGATCACCGCAGGTTCGCCGAGCTTCTTGCGCAGGGTCATGACGGTGACCCGGACGGTGGTGGTGAACGGGTCGGCGTTCTCGTCCCAGACCCGCTCCAGCAGCTCCTCGCTGCTGACCACGGCGCCGCTCGCGCCCAGCAGCACCTCCAGCACGCCGAACTCCTTGCGGGTCAGCTCCACCGGGCGCTGGGCCCGGTGGACCGTGCGCCGGGCCGGGTCGAGCTCGAGATCACCCGCCACCAGCAGTGGCGGCATGGCGGGGGTGGCCCGGCGGGCCAGCGCCCGCAGCCGGGCGACCAGCTCCGGGAAGTCGAACGGCTTGGCCAGGTAGTCATCGGCGCCGCGGGACAGGCCGTCGACCTTGTCGGCCAGGGTGCCGCTCGCGGTCAGCATGAGCACCCGGGTGGTCGTCGGCGACGAGACGACCTCGGCACACAGCTCGTCGCCGGACAGCCCGGGCACGTCGCGGTCGAGGACGACCACGTCGTAGCGGGTGACCGCGATCTTCTCCTGCCCGCTCGACCCGTCGTAGGCGATGTCGACGGCCATTCCCTCCCGACGCAGCCCGCGGGCGATCGCGTCGGCCAGGGCCCGCTCGTCCTCGACGATCAGCACGCGCATCAGCGCGACTGCTCCTCCGGTTCGGTCGCGGGCTCGGTCACACCCGGCTCCGGCGAGCCGATCTTGCAGCCGGCCACCGCCGCGGCCCATTCGGTCACCCGGCGGGCGACGTCCTGCCCGGTCAGCCCGACCATCGCCAGCACATCGGCCCGGTTGCCGTGCTCGAGGAACTGCTGCGGCAGCGCCAGGTCACGCAGCGGAACGTCGACCTCGGCGGAGCGCAGCGCATCCGCCAGCGCCGACCCGAATCCCCCGTGCCGTCCGTTGTCGGTGACCGTGACGACGAGCCGGTGTGCGCGGGCGAGCTCGACGAGCACCTCCGGAACGGGAAGCACCCAGCGCGGGTCGACCACGGTGACCCCGACGCCCTGGCGGGCCAGGCGCTCCGCGGCGGCAACCCCCAGCTCGCCGAACACGCCGACACAGACCAGAAGGACCGACGGCGGCTCGCTCTCAGGGGGGTCCACGAGCACGTCGACCCCCTCGATACGCCGCACCGCCGGCACCGACTCGATCACCGGCCCCTTCGGGAAGCGCAACGCGGTCGGGCCGTCCTTGACCGCGACCGCCTCGGCCAGCTCCTCGCGCAGCGTCGCCGCGTCGCGCGGGGCCGCGACCCGTATTCCGGGAACGATGCCGAGGACCGAAAGATCCCACATCCCGTTGTGCGAGGGCCCGTCGTTTCCGGTGACCCCGGCCCGGTCGAGGACCAGGGTGACGGCGTGGCGGTGCAGCGCCACGTCCATGAGCAGCTGGTCGAACGCCCGGTTGAGGAACGTCGAGTAGATCGCGACGACGGGGTGCAGGCCACCCTGGGCGAGGCCGGCTGCGGAGGTCAGGGCGTGCTGTTCGGCGATCCCCACGTCGACACAGCGGTCGGGGTAGGCCTCGGCGAACGGCGCGAGGCCGGTCGGCCCGAGCATCGCGGCAGTGATCGCGACGATGTCCTTGCGCCGTTTGCCGATCGACACCAGTTCCTGGGCGAACACGCTCGTCCAGCCCCGCTGCGGCGGCCCGATCGGCAGGCCGGTCTCCGGGTCGAACGCCGCCGGGCTGTGCATCTGCTCGGCCTGGTCGTTCTCCGCGGGCGGATAGCCGTTGCCCTTACGGGTCACGGCGTGCACGATCACCGGCCCCCCGAAGTAGCGGGCCCGGCGCAGCGCCGACTCCATCGCTGCGATGTCATGTCCGTCGACCGGCCCGAAGTACTTCAGCCCGAGGTCGGAGAACAGCCGTTGCGGGCTGACCGCGTCCTTGATCCCGGCTTTGATCGCGTGCAGCCCGGCGTAGATCGTGTCCCCGACGACCGGTGTGCCGCGCAGTGCCTGCTTGCCCGCATCGAGGATGCGCTCGTAGCCGGGCTGCAGCCGCAGCGTGGCCAGCCGGTCCGCGAGGCCGCCGATCGTGGGCGCGTAGGAGCGGCCGTTGTCGTTGACGACGATGACGATGTTGCGATCCTTGCTGGCCGCGATGTTGTTGAGCGCCTCCCAGGCCATGCCTCCGGTGAGCGCGCCGTCACCGATCACCGCGACGACATGGCGGCGCTGGCCGGTCAGGGCGTAGGCGCGAGCCAACCCGTCGGCCCAGGACAGCGACGTCGAGGCGTGGCTGTTCTCGACGATATCGTGCGCGCTCTCGGCGCGGCTGGGGTACCCGGACAGCCCGCCGGTCTTCTTGAGCCGGTCCCAGCCCTCCCGGCGGCCGGTGAGCATCTTGTGCACATAGGCCTGATGGCCGGTGTCCCACACGAGGGTGTCACGTGGCGAGTCGAACACCCGGTGCAGCGCGATGGTCAGCTCGACGACACCGAGGTTGGGCCCGAGGTGCCCACCGGTCCGGGACACGCTCGCGACCAGGAAGCGGCGGATCTCGGCCGCCAACTCGGTCAACTCGTTCGGCCCGAACCGTTTGAGGTCGGCTGGATCGCGGACGGATCGCAACAGGCTCACGCGGCTACTGTACGACCGCGGGGATCTTCTGACAGCAGGACGCGAGGCCGGAGCGGTCGGCGGGTCCCTCAGCCGGCCCGCCGGGCCGCGGGGACGTCGGCCGGTCCGGCGATGCGCACCGTGTTGCGGCCAGCGTTCTTGGCCGCATAGAGGGCGGTGTCGGCGTTCGCGAGCATCCGGTCGAGGTCGGCGCCGTCGGCAGCGGACGTCGCGCCGCCGACCGAGATGGTCAGCCCGGCGAGTCTTCGTGAGCCCTCCGGGGTGTCGACGGTGACGCTCACAGCGGCGATCCGGCGCCGGATCCGCTCGGCGATGGCGTGCAGCTCGCGGCGCCCGTTCCCGTCGCGCGCCATCGTGGGAACCAGCACCACGAACTCCTCGCCCCCGAAGCGACCGACCAGGTCCTCCTCCCGCACCTCGGCCCGCAGCGCACCGGCGACCGCGGCGAGCACCTCGTCGCCTACCAGGTGACCGTGGGAGTCGTTGACGGTCTTGAAGTGATCGAGGTCGGCGATGAGGATGGCGAACGCGCCCCGGCCGCGCCGGGCCCGGTGGACCTCCTGCTCGGCGCGGGCTCGCCAGGCCGCGGCGTTGAGCAGCCCGGTCTTGGCATCCGTGCTGGCTTCGGTCTCGAGTTGACGGATGCGGACGGAGCGGTGCAGCACCAGCAGTGGCGGCAGCACGAGCACCACCAGCACCGGCCGGGTGGTCAGCACGATCGCGGCGAGCGCACCCAGGCACAGCGTCGCCACCTCGAGTACGTTGTCGTCCCCGTGCCCCAGCACGGTGGCGCGCTCGACCCGGCCGGTGCTGGCCACGATCGCCAGCGCCACCAGCACGGTGTTCACCAGGGCGTAGACCACCACCGCCAGGACGATCGTGCCCAGCCCCGCCGCGCCCCCCGACTCGTCGTGCAGGCCCCCGGAACCGGCGACGGCGGCGTGCGCGGCCTGCGCTGCGAGCAGCACCGTGGCGGTGGTGAACAGATGCCGGTGGAGCGGCACCTTCGCCGGCCGCCAGACACGCCACCACAGATGCGCGTAGATGCCGAGGATGACCAGGGCCGCCGAGGTGGGCGGCAGCAGCACCGCGGCGGCGAACGTCCAGACCGAACTGAGATCGAAATAGGAGGTGTCGGCCGATCGGCGACGGATCCGCTCGATGCCGGTCGCGATCTCGGTGTGCACGATCCCCAGCGCGAGCAGGAGGGCGGTGAGCCCGAGCGCCCCATTGGCCTCCTCGGTCCCGGCCGCGCTGAGGGCGAGCAGCGCGATCGCCGTGGCCTCGACGAGGACCACCAGGAGGATCGCGAGTGGGCGCAGCGTCCCGAACGGCCAGCGGACGGCTGTCGATCGGCCCTGCGACGGGGCGAGGGTCGAGACCGCGGAAACCACCGGCCCCCCTCCCCGTCGCTCTCCAATTGGACCTGAGCCTAGAGAGACCCGACCCGGGTGTCAGCGCGACAGCGATCGCCCGAGTGAGTGGACTCACCGACCGCTGCATTACGGATCGTGATTGCCCTACCCCGAAGAGTGGGAGCGAGCGAGGGGAAACGGCGCGTGCGGGGTTGCTCCGCGTTCGGGGAACGGGGAACGTGGGCCACTCTCGGCCGCGCGGAGGGCGAGGTGCCAGGCGACGGTGCGCTCGATCCCGGTGCGCAGACCGATCCGAGGCCGCCAGCCCAGGGCTCGATGGGCGAGACCGGGGTCAGCGACCAGGTCGCGTTCCCGGGCGCGGTCGGGTTGGCGGCCGAACCCGGGCTCGACGTCGGCGCCGATCGCGGCCGCGACCATCGAGACGATCTCCCGGATGGACACCAGCGTCCCAGAGCCGATGTCGATGACCTTGCCCAGCGCACCGGGCTCGACCGCGGCGGCGACCAGGGCGTCGACGACGTCGTCGATGTAGACCCAGTCGATCCGCCGGGTACCGCCGCTCAGCGCCGGGGCCACCTCGTCGAGCAGGCTGTTGATGACATACGGCAGCAACCGATGGGTGTTCGGTTCCGCCGGGCCGTAGACGTGCGCGAGGCGCAGGACCACCACCGGGAGCCGCCACAGGTCCCGAAACAGCGCGGCGTAGGTCGTCGCGGCCACCTTCGATGCGGCGTACGGGGAATGGGGGCCGACCCCGTCGGGCGCAGCGCCGGCCTCCTCCACGGATCCGGCGAGCACGACACGACAGCCCGCCACGGCGGTGGCGGCGGTCATGATGTTGACAGTGCTGAGGAGGTTGTCGTAGAGCATCGGCACCACGACATCGAGGGCGCGGGTGCCTTCGGCGCGGCTGGCCAGGTGGACGAGGACGTCAGGCCGCACCTGGTGGACCAGCCGCTGCGTCGCGGCCGGGTCGGCCAGGTCCACCCGCCACCACCCCACACTCGGCGTCGACGGTGGCTGCGCGCGGGTGGTGGCGTGCACCTGCGCGCCGATGGCCTCGAGTCGACCGATGAGATGACGGCCGATGAACCCGCCGCCGCCGGTGACCAGGTAGCGCAGCGACCCGGGAGACTCCCGCCCGGGCGGCCGCTCGGAGGGGGTGACATGGAGGGGGGAATCAGACATGGACAAGCCTCGATGGAGTACGGCGCGTACCGGATGCGCCATCGGATGAAGGGCCCGCCGCCGGGTGAGCGGCCGGACCGGTCGGCGGCGATGCCGGCGGGTACCCGACGATCAGCGGCCCCGCGGTGCAGCCGTGGCCGGTCGATGTCATGCGGAACGGCCCCGCGCCTGACCCGCGTCGGGTTCCGCGGTGTTGACCAGCAGGAAGTAGGCGTAGCGTTCGTCCAGCTCGTCGCGGGGCACGAGGTGCACGTACTCCGGTCGCAGGCCGCAGCGCTGGGCGAGCTGCCAGAACGCCGGGATGGGGTAGCTGGTCATGCCCGCCGGTCCGAATCGGTAGGACCGCCCGCGTGGCTTCGTCCGCCAGCTCCCGGTGTCGTACTTGATCTGGATCAGCGCGAGTCCGCCGGGGGCGAGCAGGCGGTGGGCGATGCGCAGGATCCGCTCGCCGTAGGCCGGGGTCGGGAGGAGCTCGAAGACGTAGAAGCTCAGGAATGCCTCGCACGGACCGGGGATCGCCTCGAGGGCCGCTTCCGGCGCGGCGACGTCGATCAAGACCGGGCGGAACGGGGTGTCGCAGACGCGCGCGACCTGGCGTTCGCATTCGCGCAGGCTCTCTGGGGAGACGTCGACGCCGATGAACTCCCGTGCCTGTGGGGCGAACGCCACGGCGTTCGCCCCACCCCCGCAGCCCCAC
>NZ_JBHSQW010000009.1:73903-227901 GCF_042658695.1 Pseudonocardia hispaniensis
AGCTCGGCCCACAGATCGTTCCCGTCGAAGATGTCCGCATCGCGCCAGTGCGAATCGCCCTGCCAGAGGGCCTGCTCGGTGTCGTTCCAGTACCGCCGGGAGTCGGCGATGATCTTCTTCTCGGAGTGTCCGGCTCCCAGGGTGGCCAGCAGCCGGTGCACGGCGGCCTTCGCGTGCGTGCGCAGCCGGGTGGGCAGGGGATTCGACGTCATGGGGTGCTCCGCTGGTGAGGGCGCAGCCCGCTCGCCTGCAGGGGCGCGGTGCGGGTGCGGCAGGTGTGCTGGATGGGCATGAAGCCCTCGCCACCCGGCCCGCCTCGGCCCCGGGGGTCGGAGCGCGCGAAATCGGGGATCAGGCGGCGGGCGCCGGTCCGAGCGGCGGTCCGCGCCGTGCGGCGCGGATCGCCCAACCACACCGGCGCAGCATCGCGCCACGGTCAAGCGAGCCGACCGCCGCGAGGAGGCGGCACGGCGCCTCGGGGGGCGGGCCGGCGAGCAGCCGCAGCGGTCGGCGCAGGGCGCCGAGCGCGGTGGCCCCGACGCGCGCGCCGAGCGCGACCGCGAGCACGATGAGCGCGGGCGCGAGGACCTGCATCGCGGTGACGGGGCCGTCGCTCGTGATCACGTGCAGCAGGGCGCCGTGGTCGTGGGGGCCGGCCGGGACGGCCGGGCCGGCCAGTGCCGAGGTCGCGTGCAGCGCGGGCTGCGCGGCCAGGGCGCCGCTCACGGCGGGGAGGCGGCCCGCACCGCGGGCGGCGAGCCCGACCCGCAGTACGGCCACGACGACGGCGACCGTTCCGAGTGCGACGGTGTGCGAGGGGTGCTCGCCGGCGAACACGTCCATCGCCACCGCGGCGAGGACCGTGGCCACGGCGGCGAGCGAGAGCAGGCCCGGCGGGTGAGCCATGCGGTGTGCCACCGGCCTCCCCTCCACTCGGTCGACACTCGATGCAGCGCGCCACCATGACGGCCGGTTCACCATGACAGCGGGTCACTGTGGGCCCGCTGAGAGCCGGTGAACCGAGGGCGGCCGTGGTCGGCGGGGCGGCTATCGTGGCGGCGTGGACGATGCGGGCCGGTGGCGCCTCGAGCGGTTGCTCGTGGTGGCCGCGCTCGCCCTGGGGGTGCTGATCATGCACTCCACCCCGGCCCCGGTCGAGGATGCGGCCCCGCATGTGATGGCGGCGGCTGCACCCGGCGCGGGGTCCACCCCGACGCTGCCCGTCGCCGCCCCGGCCGATCATCCGGGACACTCGGGTCACGGGCCGGATCCGGCCACCCATCACGTGCTGGACGTGTGTCTGGCGGTGCTCGGCGCGGCCGTCGTGCTGGCGGCCGCGGCCGCGCTGGTACGGGCGCGGCGGCGAGCCGCCGCGGCCGGGGCGCCACCGCAGGCCACGGCGCTTCCGTATGCGCCGCGTCCACCTCCGCCCCTGGTCATCCGGCTGGTCCAGCTCTGTGTGCTGCGGCAGTGATCGGATTCGGCTCCCACCGATCCCGATCACCGTTTGCCATGCAGAGGACTACCCACACGTGAAGACCATGCGTTTCATCGGCCTGCTCGCGGCCGCGGCCGTCGTCGCCGGTTGCGGCGGTACCGCCGTCTCGGACCCCGCGAACACCGCGCCACCGCCCGGCGCGGCCGGCTCCACCGAGGTCTCGGCCTCGTACAACGACGCCGACGCCGCGTTCGTGCAGGGCATGATCCCGCATCACGCCCAGGCCGTTCAGATGTCCCGGCTGGCTGCCGACCACGCCTCGTCCCCCCAGGTCACCGAGCTCGCCTCGACGATCGAGGCGGCACAGGACCCGGAGATCGCGCAGCTGCAGGACCTGCTGCGCGCCTGGGGTCTGTCGGCCGTCCCGACCACCGCCGCGGGCGAGATGGCCGGGATGGACCACGGCGGCATGCCCGGCGGCGCCGGCCACGGCGGGATGTCGGGGATGATGACCCAGGACCAGATGCGGCAGCTCGGACAGGCCCGGGGCCCCGGGTTCGATCGAATGTTCCTGCAGATGATGATCGAACACCACGACGGCGCCGTCGCGATGGCCCGCACGGAGCTCGCCGACGGTCAGAACGCCGAGGCCAGAGCGCTGGCCCAGAAGATCATCGACGCGCAGCAGGCCGAGATCGCCACGATGCGCGACCTGCTCGCGGCGCCCTGACCGCGCCGGGCCCCGCGGCCCACCGCTGCTCGTTCCCGGCCGGGAGGAGCACCCTCCTCCCGGCCGGGGCTCACCCCGTCGTCAAGGAGCATCTCCCGTGCGCCAGCCGCTGCGGCTCGCGATCCTGACCGCCGTCCTGCTCACCGGCCTCCCAGCCACCGCCTGCGGCTCCGCCGCACCAGAACCACCGCCGTCCGCGACCGGAGCCGACCCGAGTCCGCGAGTGAGCCACGTCCACGCCGTGGATCTCAACCCGGCCGACGGCATGATCTACGTCGCCGCCCACGAGGGCCTCTACCGCGTCGGCGCCGCCGGTGGGCTCGAACGGGTCGGCGCGACAGGGCGGGATCTGATGGGGTTCGCCATCGCCGCCCCGGACACGTTCCTGTCCAGCGGTCACCCCGGACCCACCGAGAATGCGCCCGACCCGCTCGGGCTGGTGCGCAGCACCGATGCCGGCGCCACCTGGCAGCCGGTGAGCCTCGCCGGCGAGGTCGACTTCCACGCCCTGCAGCTCAGCTCCGGCACCCTCTACGGCCTGGATGCCGGGCGCCGGACGCTGCGGGTCAGCAGCGACGGCGGCACCACCTGGCAGCTTCGGGCCACCGTGGCCGCCCTGGACATCGCGGTCGACCCCACCGATCCCGCGACCGTGCTGGCCACCACCGCCGACGGCGTGGTGGCCAGCCGTGACGGCGGGGCCAGTTTCGGCGCGCCGACCGGCCCACAGCTGGCGTTCCTGTCCTGGGCGCCCGACGCCACGCTCTACGGGCTCGCCCCGGACGGGGCGCTCCACACCAGCGTCGACGCCGGTGCGAACTGGCGGCGGGTCGGTGTCGTTCCCGGCGGCCACGCGCAGGCCGTCACCGGCCTGGCCGACGGGCGGGTGCTCGCCGCCACCACGGGGGGCCTGTTCGACTCCCGCGACGGCGGGCGCACCTTCGTTCCGCTCGGCCGCCCCCCGCAGGGTTCGTGACGGACGTCGGTCCCGCCACGCCCGGGACCTACGGCGGGTCGGGAAATGCCCATCGGCCGCTGCCCCGGCCCCGGTGCCCCCGGGACGATCGGTGTGGTCGGGCGGAGAAACTCGTCCGAGGCCGCACCGCCGGCGCCGGTCGGCGTAGCGGCGCCGCTCCGCGAGCCGAGCCCCACGCCCGGGAGCATGTCCGCTCCCGGACGGCCCGGTGCGACGTTCTGACGAGGAGGTCTGGAACATGATGTGGTGGTACGGCCCCGGTATGAGCGGTTGGGGTTATGCGCTCATGACCGTCAGCATGGTGCTGTTCTGGGCGCTGATCATCCTCGGGGTGATCGCCCTGGTGCGCTACCTGGCCCGCGGCGACCGGAGCGGTGAGCAGGCGGCGGCCCCGCAGGCCACCCCGGAGCAGGTACTGGCCGAGCGGTTCGCCCGCGGTGAGATCGACGAGCAGGAGTACCACCGGCGCCTCGCGGTGCTGCACGACCGGTCCCGGCCGCTGCTGAAGCCATGACCTCGTCCGGTCGCGCCGAAGACCCCGGCCGCGGCGCCGCGCACCGTCGTCGTGCCGCCGCCGGCCCATGCCGACGACACGTGGGTCCGGACACGGGTAGCCGGTTCTGGGTCTGGCCCGAGCCGGGGTACCGCCGCCGCCGCGACGAGCTGCGATGAGCCCGAAGCCGATCAGCCGCCGCCGGGCGCTGGTCCTGGGCGGCCTCGGGGTGGCCGGCCTCGCGGCCGGGGCCGCCGGGTGGCTGAGCATCGCGCAGACCGGCGGCGGGTTCGCACCCGATGCCAGCGGGGCGCCGCTGCGGCAACCCTCGATCCTCGACAGCCACGGCGGACGCCTGCAGGTCGAGCTCACCGCCGCGTCCGGGGTGCGCCTGGCCGGGCGCGCCTCCGCCGCCCTGGGCTTCAACGGGACCTCGCCCGGGCCCACGCTGCGGGTGCGGCCCGGTGACGAGCTGGCCGTGCGGCTGACCAACCGGCTGGATCAGCCGACCAACCTGCACACCCACGGGCTGCGGGTCTCCCCGCAGGATGACGGCGACAATCCGTTCCGCCGCATCGACCCCGGCGCCTGGTTCGACTACCGCTACCGCATTCCGCCCGAGCATCCGGCCGGGACGTTCTGGTATCACCCGCACCATCACGGGACGGTGGCCGATCAGCTGTTCGGTGGGCTGGCCGGGGCACTGCTGGTGGACCACGGCCCCGACCTACCCGTCACCGACGATCGGGTGCTGCTGATCACCGACACCACCCTCGACGCCGACGGCCGGGTCGTTGCGCCCGGCCCGATGGAGCGGATGATGGGCCGCCAGGGCACGCTGGTGCTGGTCAACGGCCAGCACCAGCCCGTCATCCCGGCTACCCCCGGCGCCACGCAGCGCTGGCGGCTGATCAACGGTTGTGTCTCCCGGGTGCTGGCGATCCGGCTCGACGGCCATTCACTCACCCAGGTCGCCCTGGACGGTGCGTTCCTGCCCGCCCCCCTCCCCCGGGACCGGGTGCAGTTGGCCCCCGGCAACCGGGTCGACGTCATCGTGCGCCCCACCGGCCCCGGCGACTACCGGCTGCTCACGGACGCGGTCGACCGCGGCGGCCTGAGGGGACGCCGGGGCGGCGAGGCGATCAGCGAGCCGACCACCCTGGCCACGATGACCAGCGCCGGAACGCCGGTCAGCGCGCCGCCGCTGCCCGCCGCGCTGCCCGCGGACATCCCGCCCGCCGGGCCGGTGACCCGCAGCCGCCGGACCGGGTTTCAGATGGGCATGGGCGCGGGCGGCATGCGCTTCACCATCGACGGCCGCGGCTTCGACCCCGACCGCGACGACCAGATCGTGCGCCTCGGCGCCACCGAGGACTGGACCATCACCAATCCCGGCCCGCTGGACCATCCGTTCCACCTGCACATCTGGCCGTTCACCGTGCTGGCCAGCAGCGACGATGCCGCCCCCACCGGCACCACCCAGGACGTGGTGCCGGTCCCCGCGGGCGGCTGGGTGCGGATACGCATACCGTTCGACGCCCATCCCGGACGCACCGTCTACCACTGCCACAACCTCGACCACGAGGACCTCGGCATGATGGCCACGATCAACGTCCAGGAATAGCTCCGCGGCGTCGACCCGAGCATGTCGGCCGGTTTCGGCGCCGGTGCCGGGTGATGCCGGTCCGCGCGGTGCCGCTGGTGGGTTCTCGGGATGGTCGCGGCGCTGCTGGGCCACCACCCTGCCGGATGGCTGAGCGGGACCCCGCCGATCCTCGGCCCGGTGATCGACGCCCAGGACGCACGGCCGTCCCGACCGGTCGCCGTCGCGGTGCAGCCAGGCTCAGGGCACGCCGTTCGACGCCGCCGGGGGTTCGTCGGCATGGGCGCTCGGTCGATGCCGCGGGAGATGCAGACTCATCCGCACGACATTGCGGCCCGCGCGCTTGGCCGCGTAGAGCGCGGCGTCGGCGACCGAGAGCACCTGCCGCAGGTCGGCCCCGTCGTGCGGGTACGTGGCTCCGCCGATCGAGACGCTGAGGTCGCGCACCGTCAGCGGCCCGTCGGCGGTATCGATCATCACGGTGAGATCGGCGACGCGGCGGCGGATCCGCTCGGCGACCGCCCGCAGCTCCGAATGCTCACCGTCGCGGCCGTCGAGACCCGGCAGCAGGATGACGAACTCCTCACCACCGAACCGGCCGACCAGATCGTTGTCGCGGACCTCGCCGCGCAGCACCGAAGCCAGTTCCGTGAGCACCTCGTCGCCCGCGAGGTGGCCGTGGTGATCGTTGACCGCCTTGAAATGGTCGAGGTCCAGGATCAGCACCGCCGCGCTTCCGCCGGCCCGCCTCGCACGGCGCAGCTCCCGCTCGGCCGCCGAATGCCAGGCCGCCGCGTTGAGCAGGCCGGTCTTGCCGTCGGTGCTGGCCGCCTCCTCCAGGTGACGCACGAGCACCGCGCGGTGCAGGACGAGCAGCGCGGGCAGCGCCAGCACGATCAGCCACGGGTTGGTCGCGAGCGCGACGGCGGCGAGCCCCCCGAGGCACAGCGTCGCGATCTCGAGCATGTTCTCGTCCCAGTGGCCGAGCACCTGCGCGGTGGTGGCCTGCGGGGTACTGACCGCGATCGCGCCGGCGATCAGACCGCCGTTGACGGTGGTGTAGACCAGCAGCGCCACCCCGACCGCGACCAGCCCCATCGGCCCGTCCATGAGGGTCCCGCGGAGGTCGCCCGACCCGATGGCGCCGACGACGGTGGACGCCGCGATACAGGCGAGGACGACCGTCGCCGTGCTGAACAGCTGGCGGTAGGCCGGCACCCGCGGCCGCCAGGCCCGCCACCACAGGTGGCCGTGCACGACGATTGCCGTGAGTACGGCGTATCCGGTCGGCAGCAGCAGCGCACCGGCGAAGGTCCACACGGAGCTGAGGTCGACGTGCGGCGCCTCGGTGACCCGGCGCCGCATCCGTTCCACCCCGACAGCGATCTCGGTATGTGCCACGCCGAGCAGGCACAGCACCGCCAGCCCGAGGCTGCCCTCGGCCCACGACGGGGTCCGGGCAACGTGCAGCACGACCAACGCCAGGGCGGTGACCTCGACGAGCAGCACAGGGTTACGCACCCGCGGGGGAAGCGCCCAAACCGCCCAACGGGTGACAGGACACAGCCGAATCGGTGAACGTCTGGCTTCGCTGTGTTCACCTTGTTCCGAAGACATCCATACTCTCAGTCATTCGAGCGTCACCTGCTGTGAAGCCTAGTCGAACCGCCCCGCAGTGTCACCCACTCGGGACGAACTTCCGCAGACCGGGCCGCGCTCGATGAACCACGGATTGCAGAATTCACGTATGCCGGCACGAGTGCCACACAGGCCCGGAGCGAGGAGGTGAGATCCGTGCGCAACAAGAACTGGTGACCGCATGGCGGCCCACCGGCCACAATTGATCACCACGTCCGAAATGGGAGGCAGCATGCGCAACAAGAACTGGTGACCGCCGTCCGACCCCCCACGCAGATCACCTGAGAGGAGCAGCCATGCGCAACAAGAACTGGTGATCGACTCGTCCGCGACATGACACGAGAAGGAAGGAGCTTTCGTGCGCAACAAGAACTGGTGAGCACGAGACCGATCCCGACGGACAGGAAGGACATTCACGGTGCGCAACAAGAACTGGTGATCAACTCGTCCGCGACATGACGCGAGAAGGAAGGAGCTTCCGTGCGCAACAAGAACTGGTGAGCACGAGACCGATCCCGACGGACAGGAAGGACATTCACGGTGCACAACAAGAACTGGTGAGCAACTCGCCCGCGACGGGACACGAGAAGGAAGGAGCTTCCGTGCGCAACAAGAACTGGTGACCCGAGGTCGATCCCGACGGACAGGAAGGACATTCACGGTGCGTAACAAGAACTGGTGAGAAGGTGACTACGGAGAGTCAGCTCGCGTCGGCAGCGGGAGAATCCGCGGCGGCCCCGTCCCCCGAACGGCGGGCAGCCCGCCACGCGAGGCCGGAAGCGGTGGCGACCACCATGCCCGCGGCGCCGGCGATGGCGACCGCCATCGCCGGTCCGAGTCGGTCGGCGAGCAGACCGCCGAGGAACACGGCCGCCCCCTGGGTGGCCACGAGACCGGCCGCAGCGACGCCGACGACGCGGCCTCGCTGGGCGTCGGGGGTGAGGCGCACGAAAACGGCCTGCGCCTGAATCAGGTACGCCGTCGACAGCGCCCCCGACAGACCCCACAACAGAATCGATCCGACCAGGCCAGGTTCGACCAGACACAGCGCCAGCGGCAGCCCAGCGAGAACGGCGACCACCCCGATGAGCCGCGTGCGCTGCCCGGCGGGGACGAGGCGGTGGAACAGGAAGGCACCGACCACGCTTCCCGCCGGATCGGCCGCCATCAGCAGTCCGACCGCGAGCGAGCCCTGGCCGAGGTGGGCCGCGTAGGGGGCCGCCAGCGCCTCCGGCACGACATAGCAGCTGACCAGCCAGACCAGACACAACAGCGCTCGGCGCGGAGGGTCGGCGAGGATCTCCCGGATGGCCTCGACGCCGTCGTGCGCGACGGATCGCGATCGTTCCTCGCCACCCGGCACCGGACGGTGACCGACCCCGAGGCGCAGTACCACCGCCGACACCACGAACGTCGCCGCATCGAGCGCGAGGGCGACGTTCGGGGTGACGGCCACCAGCAGCAGGCCGCCGCCCGCGAAGGCCACCAGCTGGACGGCTTGGCTGGTGATCTGCCGGACGGCCAGCCCGCGCTCGAACAGGTCATCGGGCAGCACCGCCGGAAGCAGCGCCGCCTGCGCCGCGCTGTGCACGGCCGAGAGCAGCACCACCACGACGAGCAGCGCACACAGCAGCCAGAGCGAGAGCCCGGGCAGGGCCATCAGCGCGACGAGCACCGCGCGGACGAGGTCCGCGACGACCATGACCTCCCGCCTGCGATGCCGGTCGGCGAGGCCGCCGAGCAACACGCCGCCGAGCATCGCCGGGAGGAAGGTGAGCGCGTAGACCGCAGCCGCCCAGCCGGCCGAGCCGGTGCGCCCGTAGACGAGGACGGCCAGCGCGACGCGGGCGAGCTGGTCGCCCGCGAGCGAGATCAGCTCGGCACCCCAGAGCGCCCGGAACTCGCCCCTCCGGAACACCTCGGAAAGCCTGCTCGTCTGCCTCCACCGGCCACCCATGACCGTCGCGATCCCTCCGTTCGGCGGACCGATGCCGCCGTCGCCCCCCTGAGATCGGACACTGAGACCGAGCGTAGGCAGACGTGCGCGCCTGGTCACGAAGGGGGCCCGGATCTCCCCCGAACGACGGATCGGTGCAGCACGTGAGCAGGGACGCCGCTTCGGCGGGCAGGGCCACCGGGCCGCACCGGGCGCGCAGCGGCGCGTACTGCGCACCCGGGGACGAGTCACTCAGGGGTACATCACTCGGGGGCGAGCTCGGGGGCAAGAAGGTCGCAGACGTGCGCGGTCTCGTTCACGCTGCGCACCGTACGGCGACCGTCGCGACCGGCCAGCACCCGAGTGATCCCGGCATAGTCCAGCGGGAAGACCAGCGGTCGCGGGATGCCGAGCAGGTGGGCGAGGTAGACGTTGATCACTCCGGCGTGTGCCACGAGCACGGCCGTCTCCCGGCCGGCGTGCCTCACCACGATCGACTCGACCGCGCCGACAACGCGCGACCGGAAGGCCTCGGCGTCGATATGCGAGGGCAGCAGCCCCGACGTCAACCGCTGCCAGGCCTCCGGCGCCAAGCGCTCCATCTTGTGCACGGGGATGTAGTGCCGGTCGTTGACGTCGTACTCGGCCAACTCGGCGACCCGATGCAGCCGTTGGTCCAGCGCGGTGGCCAGCGGCGCGGCGGTGCCGACCGCGCGTGCCATCGTGCTGCTGTACAGCGCGGTGACCTCCTCCCCGGCCAGCGCGCCGACCAGGCGGGCCGCCTGGCGTTCCCCCAGCTCGGTCAGCCCCGGGTCGGCCGCCGCGGTCGCGGCGAGCTCGGCGGCACTCACTCGGTGCGGCAGCGCGTGCCGCACGAAGATGAGCTGCACGGCCTCAGGGACGGCCGGTCGCGCCCGCGGGTACGCGGTCCGCGTGCCCGGCCGCGCGCAGCGCGCCGCGCAGGGCCTCGGCGTGTGCCTCCTGCTCGTCCGCCTCGACGGACTTGGCCGCATTGGCGAAGTTGAAGGCTCTCAGGTCCCACGCCGGGAACACGTGGACATGCAGGTGCGGCACCTCGAACCCGGCCACCATCAGGCCGATCCGCGGCGGTTGCCAGACCGCGCGCACGGCCTGCCCGATGATGTGCGCGACCGAGGTCAAGTGGGCGAGGAGCCCGGCGTCCGCGTCGATCCAGTGGTCGATCTCGGCGCGCGGCACCACCAGCGTGTGCCCCGGGCCGAGCGGGTTGATCGACAGGAAGCCGACGGCGCGGTCGTCGGACCAGACGAAACGCCCGGGCAGCTCACCATCAATGATCTTCGTGAAGAGGGTGCTCATCGAGACCAGACCATACCGGGAGAATGGGACCGGGCATTGCGGACAGAGGAGGACTGGGTGCGGCGAGCCTGGCTGATGCTGGCCCTGTCCGGGCTGGTCTATGCGGCGACGCTGGTCTGGGCCGCGGCTGCGCTTCCCCCGGGCGAGATACCGGTGCACTTCGGCGCCGACGGCCGGGCCGACCGGCTCGGCTCCCGCGGCGAGCTGCTGGGGGTTTTCGGCGGGGTCGGCGCGCTGGTGCTCGCGCTGTTCGGGGGAACCCTTGCTGCGGGGGCTCACGGCCGGACGGAGTGGCTGAACATCCCGCACAAGGACTACTGGAGCGCCCCGGAGAACCGGGCGCGGCTGCGCCGGCTGCTCGCCGGCGACATCGCCGTCCTCGGGGGCGCCACGATGCTGCTGCTCACCGCGCTCGTCGTGATCACCGTGCGGGCGATCGGCACGCAGCCGGCGCGGCTGCCGCCGGCGCTCTGGGTCGTGCTCGGGGTCTATCTCGCGCTCGTCGTGGGCGCCACGCTGCTCGGCAGGCGACGCTACCGACCGCCCCCCCAGCGGTGACGCCGGCTCAGTCGCTGTTGTGGACGGCGATCACGTGGTCCCACACCGTGTCCGACCGCCGGGGCCGGTCGATCACGGCTCGCAGCAGGTACTCGACGACGTACCCCTCGGTATCCACCGAGGGCGATGCGTCGGCCGGGACCACGAGCGAGAACGCGAAGTCGCGCGGCTGTCGCGGCCGTAGCCCGAGAGCGTCGGACGCGGTCGCGGTGGCGATGACGTCCCAGGTCAGCACGTCGTCGGCGGGATCGGAACGGGCGACTCGGACCAGGTCGACCCGCACCCCGCGCGCGTCGATCTCCTGGTGGGCGACCAGCCGCAGGCGCCCGCCCACGCTCGAACCCACCCGCACGCTGCCCGCGGGCAGGCCGGAGAAGGTGATCGTGCAGGCGGGTTCGCCCTCGCCGCGATGCCGTGCGGGCGGTGGGGCCACCGCCAGGGGCGGCGCAAGCACGACGACCGGCTGCTCCTGCTGCTGGCGGTCCTTGCCTTCGCCCACCTCGCACCGCACGGCCCAGCGGACATGCACACCACGGCCGAGGCTGGTCGGCGGGCCCCACCGTTCCTGCGGCTCGATCCAGGCGTCGTAGCTGCCCTCGGCCGCGGCGTCCCCCGACGGCGGGTAGCGCTCGTCGGCGCAGTCGTCCGGCTCCGCGGGCGGGGTCGTGCGCCGGGGAACCGGCAGCTCGACGGTCCACTCCCGCTCGCCCGCGGCGAGGGTCTCACCGTCCAGCAGGTACCGCCCGGCGACCGCGGCGCGGTCGCACGCCCCGTTGCCCGGCACCTCGACGATGCGTTCCAGCGACAGCTCGACGACCGCGTCGTCCATGTCCTTCGACGATGTCACCCGCACCCGCGCGGACACCGTGTCGCCCGGCCGGTACGTCGGGCGGTCGGTGGTGACCTCGATCGTCACGGCGGGATCCCGCCGGCGGAACCAGCCGAAAACCATGTCGTCCCCCTCTCGCTGCGACGGTCATCCTGCCGGAGCCGGGAAACCGTCGTTATCCGGCGGCCCGCAGCGTCGCCCGGTAGCGTTGACTCCCGCGGCGAGGCACGCTGCCGCTGGCGAGAGAGCCGCTCGGGACGGCGCGGCCGGGAAGTGGGGATCTCTGATGCGGCCGTGGCCGGGAAACGCCTATCCCCTCGGAGCCACCTACGACGGCGCCGGCACCAACTTCGCGATCTTCTCCGAGGTCGCCGAGCGGGTGGACCTGTGCCTGTTCTCCGCCGACGACGAGGAGACGCGGATCCAGCTGACCGAGGTCGACGGCTTCGTCTGGCACTGCTACCTGCCCGGGATCGAGCCGGGCCAGCACTACGGATACCGCGTCCACGGCCCCTACGAGCCGGACAAGGGGCTGCGCTGCAACCCGAGCAAGCTGCTCATCGACCCCTATGCCAAGGCCGTCGACGGTCCCGTCCGATGGGACGAGGCGGTGTTCGGATACAACTTCGGCGACCCGGGCAGCCGCAACGACGCCGACTCGGCGCCGTTCGTGCCGAAGTCGGTGGTGATCAACCCCTACTTCGACTGGGGCGCCGACCGGCCGCCGCGAACCCCCTACCACGAGTCGGTCATCTACGAGGCCCACGTCAGGGGCCTGACGATCCGGCATCCGGGGATTCCTGAGCAGCTGCGTGGCAGCTACGCGGGGCTCGCGCACCCGGTGATGATCGAACACCTGCAGCGGCTCGGCGTCACCGCGGTCGAACTGATGCCGGTCCACGAGTTCATCACCGACCACCACCTGCACGAGCGGGGCCTTTCGAACTACTGGGGCTACAACACGGTCGCCTTCCTGGCCCCGCACCACGCGTACACCATGCGCGCCAGCCGTCCCGGCGGGCAGGTGCAGGAGTTCAAGGCGATGGTGCGTGACCTGCACGCGGCGGGGATCGAGGTCATCCTCGACGTCGTCTACAACCACACCGCCGAGGGCTCGGACATGGGCCCGACGCTGTCGATGCGCGGCATCGACAACCACGCCTACTACCGGCTGGTCGAGGGCGATCCCCGCTACTACATGGACTACACCGGGACCGGCAACTCGCTGAACGTGCGCAACCCGCACACCCTTCAGCTGATCATGGACTCCCTGCGCTACTGGGTGCTGGAGATGCGCGTCGACGGTTTCCGCTTCGACCTCGCATCCACCCTGGCCCGCGAGTTCTACGACGTCGACCGGCTGTCGGTGTTCTTCGACCTGGTCCAGCAGGACCCGGTGATCAGCCAGGTCAAGCTCATCGCCGAACCGTGGGACGTCGGCCCCGGCGGCTACCAGGTCGGCAACTTCCCGTCGCTGTGGACCGAGTGGAACGGCAAGTTCCGCGACACCGTGCGCGACTTCTGGCGCGGCGAGCCCGGCACCCTCGGCGAGCTGGCGTCCCGGCTGACCGGCAGCTCCGATCTCTACCAGGACGACGGTCGCAGGCCGTACGCGTCGATCAACTTCGTGACCGCGCACGACGGTTTCACCCTCGCCGACCTCGTCTCCTACAACGAGAAGCACAACGAGGACAACGGCGAGGACAACGCCGACGGCGAGAGCCACAACCGGTCGTGGAACTGCGGGGTGGAGGGGCCGACCGACGCCCCGGAGGTGCTCGCGCTGCGCGCCCGCCAGCAGCGCAACCTGATCGCCACACTTCTGCTGTCCCAGGGTGTGCCGATGTTGCTGCACGGCGACGAGCTCGGCCGGACCCAGGGGGGCAACAACAACGCCTACTGCCAGAACAACGAGATCGCGTGGGTGGACTGGTCGCTCGCCGAGCCGAACGCCGACCTGCTCGGCTTCACCGCGGCCATGACCGCCCTGCGCCGGGCGCATCCGGTGTTCCGCCGCCGCCGGTTCTTCGCCGGTCGCCCGATCAAGCCGCGGCGCCGGTCGGCGACCCGGGCGGCGCTACCGGACATCGCCTGGTTCACACCGTCGGGCGAGGAGATGACCGAACAGGACTGGGACTCGGGCTTCGGTAAATGCGTCACCGTGTTCTTCAACGGCGAGGGCATCACCGAGCCCGACCCGCGCGGTGATCGGGTCACCGACGACTCGTTCCTGGTGTGCTTCAACGCGCACTGGGAGGACATCGACGTGACCGTGCCCGCGGCCGAGTACGGCGCCGAGTGGGCGGTCGTCGCGGACACCGCGACGGGGACGGTGACCTCGTTGTCCGCCGCGCCCGGAGCGGTGGCGGCAGCGCCGCCGACGGTCCCGGCCGGTGCCCCCCATCGGGTGGCCGCCCGCTCGCTGGTGGTGCTGCAGCGGACGGGGTGATCAGCCGCGCCCCGGGCGAGCGTCATGATCGACGATTGGGAGCCCGGCGCCGCGGTGGTCGCGGCCGTCGCTGCCCGAACACCGATCACGACGACCGATGCCGCTGCACCGCAAGCGCCGCGTCCCCGCCGGGCGGGGACGGGTGCCGGGCAACCCGCGGCCTCCTCGGCTAGCGTTGGCCCGACCTGGGGCGACGCACCCGCAGAACAGGAGAGCTCCCACCGTGGCCGTGGACCCGACCAGTTCCGTTCCGAGCTCGACCTACCGGCTGCAGTTCTCCAAGGATCTGACGTTCGGCGACGCCGTCGAGCTGGTCGGCTATCTCGACGCACTCGGGGTCGGGGCGCTCTACGCCTCGCCGCTGCTGGAGTCCGGTAGCGGCTCCAACCACGGCTACGACGTGGTCGACCCGGCCCGGGTCTCGGCCGAACGCGGTGGCGAGGAAGGCCGCCGGGCCCTGACCGCGGCGCTGCGCTCGCACCGGCTGGGGATGCTGATCGACATCGTGCCCAACCATGTCGGCGTCGAGAACGCCAAGGTCAACCCGTGGTGGTGGGACGTTCTGGCCAACGGCCGCGCGTCGCGCTACGCCCGCTACTTCGACATCGACTGGGCCGCGGGCCCGCTGCTCGTTCCCGTGCTCGACGCCGACGAGCAGCAGGCGCTCGCCGAGCTGACGTTCTCGGCGGAGGGCACCGAGCTGCGCTACCACGAGCACGTGTATCCGGTCGCCGAGGGCACCGGTGGAGGCACGCCGCAGGAGGTGCACGAGCGCCAGCACTACCGCCTGGTGTCGTGGAAGCGCGGCGCTGCGGAGCTGACCTACCGGCGCTTCTTCGACGTCTCCACGCTCGCCGCGGTCCGGGTCGAGGATCCCGAGGTGTTCGAGGCGACACACCGCGAGGTGCTTCGCTGGGTCGACGAGGACGACGTCGTCATCGGCGTGCGCGTCGACCATCCCGACGGCCTCTCCGATCCCGGCGCCTACCTGCACCGGCTGCGTGCGGCCCTCGGGCCGCGCCGCTGGCTGCTGGTGGAGAAGATCCTCGGCGTCGGCGAGGAGCTGCCCGCCTCCTGGCCGGTCGACGGGACCACCGGCTACGACGCCCTGCGTCAGGTCGGCGGTGTGTTCATCGACCCCAACGGCGCCGGGCTGCTCACCCAGTTCGCCGCGGAGCTCACCGGGGTCAAGGAGTCGGCGTCGGCCGTCGGGCACCGCGCCCGGCGTGAGGTCGCCTCGACGATCCTCTCCTCCGAGGTGCTCCGCGCCGCCCGTGAGTGCGTAACAGTGTTAGAACACTGTTACGCACTCACGGTCCCCATTGACCAGGCTGTTTCGGCCGTCACCGAACTGCTCTGCGGGTTTCCGGTGTACCGCAGCTACCTGCCCGAGGGTCGCGACGCCCTGGACACCGCCGTCACTGTCGCCCGGGCGCATCGGCCCGACCTCGCGGAGATCCTCGCGGCCACGCGAGCCGCGCTGCTCGCCGACCCACACGGCGCGCTGGCCACCCGGCTGCAACAGACCTCGGGCATGGTCATGGCGAAGGGCGTCGAGGACACCGCGTTCTACCGCTGGAACCGGTTCGTCGCGCTGAACGAGGTCGGCGGCGACCCAACCCGGTTCGGGGTCCCCCCCGCCGAGTTCCATGTCACCGCGCTCGCCCGCGAGGCCGCCCGGCCCGCCACGATGACCACCCTGTCCACCCACGACACCAAGCGCTCCGAGGACGTGCGGGCGCGGCTGGCCGTGCTGTCGGAGGTTCCCGGCGAATGGGTCGACCGGATGCGTCGCTGGGCGGCACGCCACCCGCTGCCCGAACGGTCCCTCGAGCTGCTGGCCTGGCAGAACCTGGTCGGGGCCTGGCCGATCAGCGCCGAGCGAATGGCCGCCTACCTGACCAAGGCTTCGAAGGAAGCCAAGCTCGTGACCAGCCACGTCGAACCGGTCGCCGAGGTCGACAACGCGATCGCGGCGTGGCCGGGGCAGGTACTCGGCGACGCCGACCTCGTCGCCGAGATCAGCGCGTTCGTCGACCGAATCGCCGGGCCCGGCTGGTCGAACTCCCTCGGGCAGAAGATCCTGCAGCTCGCCGGGCCGGGAGTGCCGGACATCTATCAAGGAACCGAGCTGTTCGAGTACTCGCTGGTCGACCCGGACAACCGCCGGCCAGTCGACTTCGCCGCCCGGCGCACGCTGCTGCGCAGGCTCGACGAAGGATGGCTACCCCCGGTCGATGCCGAGGGCGCGGCCAAGCTGCTGGTCACCGCGAGCGTGGCCCGGCTGCGCCGCTACCGTCCCGAGCTGTTCGTCGGTTATCGCCCGGTGGTCGCCCAGGGTGTCGCCGCCCACCACGCGGTGGCCTTCGCGCGCGGGTCCGGATCGAGCGACCGGGTCTCGAAGCTGGTGGCCGTGGCCACCCGGTTGCCGGTCGGGCTCGCGGCGCGTGGCGGCTGGGGCGACACGGTCCTGGCACTGCCCGGCGCGGCGACCGACTGGCACGAGATCATCACCGACACCCCGGTCGAAGGTTCGACCCCGCAGCTGTCGCGGTTGCTGGCTCGCTATCCGGTGGCACTGCTCGTCCGCCCGGCCTGACCGCGCCGGACGCCGGTCGCGGAAATACCGCGACTCGCGCTCGGAAATACCGCGACTCGCGCTCGGAAATACCGCGACTCGCGGGGGCGGGGGAAGATCTCCGGCGTGAGTGAGTACGCGGTGTGGGCGCCGCTTCATGACCGGGTCCGGGTGCTGGCCGACGGCACCACCTTTCCCCTGACGCGAGCCACGGGAGGCTGGTGGCGTTCCGAGATCGACGACAACGGCCCGGGCACGGCGTATGCGTTCCTGCTCGGCGACGACGAGACGCCGCTTCCTGATCCGCGCTCACTGTGGCAGCCCAACGGGGTCCACGCGGCGTCGCGGCGCTACGACCACGACGCGTTCTGGTGGACCGACCAGGCCTGGACCGGCCGCCAGCTGCCCGGCAGCGTGCTCTACGAGCTGCACATCGGCACGTTCACCGAAGCGGGCACCTTCGACGCCGCGATCGACAAGCTCGACCATCTCGTCGCGCTCGGGGTCGACCTGGTCGAGGTGATGCCGGTCAACGCGGTCGACGGCCCCCACAACTGGGGCTACGACGGCGTCGGCTGGTACGCGGTCACGGAGAACTACGGCGGCCCGGACGGGTTCAAACGCTTCGTCGATGCCGCGCACGCGCGGGGGCTGGGCGTGGTGCTCGACGTCGTCTACAACCACATCGGCCCCTCGGGCGCCTACCTCGACCGGTTCGGTCCCTACTTCGCGGGCCGCAACATCTGGGGTCCGTCGCTCAACCTCGACGGGCCGTGGTCGGACGGAGTTCGCCGGTTCGTGATCGACAACGCGCTGATGTGGCTGCGCGACTTCCACGTCGACGGGCTGCGCCTCGACGCGGTGCACGCCCTGCCGGACAGCCGGGCCACCCCCCTGCTGGAGCAGCTGGCCGTCGAGGTGGAGGCGCTCTCGGCCCACGTGGGCCGGCCGCTCTCGCTCATCGCCGAGTCCGACCTCAACGACCCGCGGCTGATCACGGCCCGCGAGGGCGGCGGTTACGGCCTGCACGCCCAATGGGCCGACGACATCCACCACAGCCTGCACACCGTGCTCACCGGCGAATCGCAGGGCTACTACGCCGACTTCGCGGCCGCGGGCCTCACCGGGCTGGGCCACGTCCTGTGCCGGGCGTTCCTGCACGAGGGCACCTGGTCGAGCTTTCGCCGGCGTAACCACGGCGCCCCCGTGGACACCCGGCGCATCCCCGGCCACCGGTTCCTGGCCTACCTGCAGAACCACGACCAGATCGGCAACCGGGCGGCCGGTGACCGGCTCACCCAGACCCTCTCCCCCGGCCTGCTGGCCTGCGGCGCGGCGCTGCTGTTCACCTCGCCGTTCACCCCGATGCTGTTCATGGGCGAGGAGTGGGGGGCCCGCACACCGTGGCAGTTCTTCTCCAGCTTCCCCGACGAGGCGCTGCGCGACACGGTGCGGCAGGGACGACTCGCGGAGTTCGCCGACCACGGCTGGGGCGAGGCGGACGTCCCCGACCCCAACGCCGAGTCCACCTTCCTCGACTCCAAGCTGGACTGGGACGAGCTCGCCCAGGAACCGCACGCGACGCTGCTGGAGCTGCACCGGGAGTTGATCGCGTTGCGCAAGGCCTGGCCGCAGCTGTCGGCCCCGTGGCTGGAGGAGGTCGAGGTCGAGGTCGACGAACAGGCACGCACCGTGGTGGTGCACCGCGGATCGCTGCGGGTCGTGGTCAACCTCGGCGCCGATGAGACGACCTTCGCCCTGGACCGGACGGTGTCGCGGATCCTGCTCGCCTCGGAACCGGCGGCGGCCGAGCAGAACGCGCTCATCCTGCCGCCGGAGGCGTTCGCGGTCGCCGTCGTCGTCTGACCCGGCGCCGGCCCGCACTGCGCGATCCGCGTCCCGGGCGCGTGATAGAGCCATGATGCGCGGGTGGCCGCGCCCACGGCACGTCATGGCTCCATGACGCAGTGGTGGACGGCGATGCCCGGACGGTGATCGTGGCCGCGCAGGAGGAGGCCCGGGACGCCCGATCAGGGATGGTCGTGCCCCCCGTCCAGCGCGTCGAGGGCGAGCGCGGCGTGCGCGTACGCGCCCCCGGCCCGCATCTCGGCCGCGACCCAGATCGCCTCCATGATCTGCTCGTCCGTGGCGCCCTTCCGATGCGCCAGCCGGGTGTGCCCGCGGATGCAGTAGGGACACTGGGTGGTGTGCGCGACCGCCACGGCGATCAGCTGCTTGGTCACCTCCGGCAACGTCCCTTCGGCGAAGACCTTGCGGCTGAACTCGGTGAACGCGTCGTGGATGTCCGGCGCCAGCTCCTTGCGCCGGGCGCTCATCTGCGGGGTCGCCTTCGGGAAGATGCCGTGATCCATTCCGTCATGCTCGTCGCAGGTGGGCGGATTGTCCACCGGCGGGACTCCTCCTGACCCGCCACCGAGCACGTGCGTCGGCAGTGGTCGACCCGAGGGCTCCGGTTGCCCGACAAGTCCTCACCTGCCGGGCGCCGCTCGGGCATACTGCTGTGCCGGGTCCGCCGCGCGGCCGCGCGGCGCCGAAGGTCGGCCGTGAGCGACGAAGCGACACCCGACGACGTGCCGGAGCTGCTGCGGGCCGAGCGTCCGGAACGACCCGACAGTCGAGCGGAGGAGGCTCCCATGGACACCGCTGCGACGACCGCCACGACCGGCATCGACGAGCAGGAGGTCGGGCGGTTCGCCCAGAAGATCTTCAGCATCTACACCGACGGCTTCGTCGGCCTGATGCTCGACCTGGCCCATCGCACCGGGCTGCTGGAGACGCTGGCCGCGGGACCCGGCACCAGCCAGGAGCTCGCCGAGCGGGCCGGGCTGGTCGAGCGCTACGTCCGGGAGTGCCTCGGCGCCCTGGTCACCGCGGGGATCGTCGACTACGCCCCCGCCGGGCGCCGCTACATGCTCCCGCCCGAGCGTGCGGTCTGCCTCAGCGGGCCGGGCTCGCTGAACCTGGCGCCGTTCGCGCGGGCCGGCACCCTGCTGGCCGGGCACCTCGACGCCGTGGCCCGCGCGTTCCGGGAGGGCGGCGGGGTGCCCTACGACGCGTTCCGGCCCGAGTTCACCACCGTGATGGACGGGCTGTCCCGGGGTCTGCTGGACGGGCAGCTGATCGACGGGATCCTGCCGCTGACCGGCGAGCTGCCCACCCGGCTGGCCGAGGGGGTGCGGGTGGCCGACATCGGCTGCGGTACCGGGCACGCGATCAACCTGATGGCCCGCGAGTTCCCGCGCTCGACGTTCGTCGGCTACGACATCGCATCCGACGCGATCGAGGCCGCCCGCGCCGAGACCACGGCGTGGGGGCTGCGCAACGCCGCGTTCGAGGTCCTCGACGTCACCCGGCTGCCCGTCGAGCCGCCGTTCGCCGCCGTGTTCGCCTTCGACGCGATCCACGACCAGGTCGACCCGGCCGGGGTGCTGGCCCGGGTGCGCGCCGCGCTCGGCCCCGGCGGGGTGTTCGTGATGATGGACGTCAAGGCCGCGAGCGCGCTGGAGGACAACGTCGGCAACCCGCTCGCACCGATGCTCTACGGCGTGAGCACCCTGCACTGCATGACGGTCTCGCTCGCCCAGGGTGGCGCCGGGTTGGGCACGGTGTGGGGCGAACAGCTCGCGCTGCGGATGCTCGCCGACGCCGGGTTCGGCGACGTCGTGGTGCACGACGTGCCGGACGACCCGCTCGACGTGCTCTACGTCGCGCACCTCGGGTAGCCGGCCGGACGGCGGAACCGTCCGCGGCGATCTCGCCGGGACGAACGGTTCCGCCGGTCCGCGCTTCCCGAGCTAGCCCGCGAGCAGGCCCAGCGCCGTGACGGCCTCGCGCTCCTCGGCGAGCTCGGCGACCGAGGCGTCGATCCGCTCCCGGGAGAACGCGTCGATCTCCAGGCCCTGGACGATCTCCCACCGGCCGTTCACCGAGGTCACCGGGAACGAGGAGATGAGACCCTCGGGAACGCCGTAGGAACCGTCCGACGGAATGGCGGCCGAGGTCCAGTCCCCTTCGGGGGTGCCGTTGACCCAGTCGAAGACGTGGTCGATCGCCGCGTTGGCCGCCGACGCCGCCGAGGACGCACCGCGCGCCTCGATGATGGCCGCGCCCCGCTTGGCGACGGTCGGGATGAACTCCTCGCGCAGCCAGGCCTGCTCGACCTGTGCCGCGGCGAGCTTGCCCGACACCTCGGCGTGGTGGAGGTCCGGGTACTGGGTGGCCGAGTGGTTACCCCAGATCGTCATCTTCCTGACCTCGACCAGCGGCACCGACAGCTTCTTGGCCAGCTGAGCGACGGCCCGGTTGTGGTCGAGCCGGGTCATGGCGGTGAACCGCTCGGCCGGCACGTCCGGGGCCGCGGCCTGCGCGATGAGGGCGTTGGTGTTGGCCGGGTTGCCGACGACGAGGACGCGGATGTCGTCCGCCGCACCCGCGTTGATCGCGCGGCCCTGCGGCGCGAAGATGCCGCCGTTGGCCTCGAGCAGGTCACCCCGCTCCATGCCCTTGGTGCGCGGGCGGGCGCCGACCAGCAGCGCGACGTTGGCCCCGTCGAAGGCGGCGGTGGTGTCGTCGGTGATGTCGATGCCCGTCAGCAGCGGGAAGGCGCAGTCGTCGAGCTCCATCGCGGTGCCCTCGGCGGCCTTCACGGCCTGCGGAATCTCCAGCAGGCGGAGCCGGACCGGGGTGTCCGGCCCCAGCAGCTGCCCGGAGGCGATCCGGAAGAGCAGTGCGTAACCGATCTGGCCAGCGGCTCCGGTGACAGTGACGGTGACAGGTGGGGTAGACACGTCGGGAAGGCTAGCCCTCGCCGCCGCGCCGCGCCGCGACGGGGATCACCCGCCGCGGCCGGTCAGCCCAGTGCGCGGGACAGCACCGCGGCGACCTGGTCGGTCTCCACCAGGAACCCGTCGTGCCCACGCCGGGAGGTCACGATGTCCAGCTCGATCCCGAGCCGCGCGGCCAGCTCGACCTGCTGATGCAGGGGGTAGAGCCGGTCGGTGTCGACGCCCACCACCGTGGGGCGCGCGGTGATGGCGGTGAGCGCGGCGGCGACGCCGCCCCGGTCGCGGCCGATCTCGTGGCTGTTCATGGCCAGGTTCAGCGCGACGTAGCTGCCGGCGTCGAACCGAGCGCGCAGCCCCTCCGCCGCGTGGTCCAGATAGGACTCGACGGCGAACTGTCCGCCCCGCAGCGGATCGGTCCCGTGCTGGGCGGCCCGGCCGAAGCGGGTGTCCATCTCGCCCGCGGTGCGGTAGCTCAGGTGGGCGATGCGCCGGGCGATCCCGAGTCCGGTGTCGGGGCCGCGGAACTGGTCGTGGTAGTCGCCCTCGCACCAGTAGGGGTCGGCGCGGATGGCGTCGATCTGGATGCGGCACAGGCCCACCTGGTCGGCGCTGGCCGCCGCCGCGGCGGCGAGGACGACGACGTTGCGCACCCGATGCGGCTGCATGATCGCCCATTCCAGCGCCCGCATCCCACCCATCGACCCGCCGACGACTCCGTGCCACGCCTCGATGCCGAGCGCGTCGGCCAGCGGGATCTCGGCCGCGACCTGGTCCCGAATCGTGGTGCGGGGCCAGCGGCTGCCCCACGGCCGCCCGTCCGGCGCCACCGAGGACGGCCCCGTCGTGCCCTGGCAGCCGCCGATCACGTTGGCGCACACCACGAAGAACCGGTCGGTATCGATCCCGAGCCCGGGCCCGACCACGTCGTTCCACCAGCCCGCGGTGGGATGGCCCGGCCCGGCCTCGCCCACGACGTGGCTGTCCCCGGTCAGCGCGTGCAGGACCAGAACAGCGTTGTCGCGGGCCGGCGAGAGCCGCCCCCAGGTCTCGTAGGCCAGCCGGTAGCCCGGCAGCGTGCCCCCCAGCTCGAGCGCCAGCGGCCCGGGCACGTGCAGGAACCGCCGTTCCCCGGGCGGATCACCCTCGCGCCATGCCCCGCTGACCCGCAGGACCGCCGTCACCGGGCCGGTCCCCGGCTGCTGAGCACACCGTGGTCGACACCCGCGGGGGTCGGCCCACCGTGGAGGCGGGTGTGCTCGACCTTCAGGCAGTGGTCCATCACCACCTGCAGACCCGCGGTCTCGGCGCGCCGGGCCACCCCCTCGTCGAACAGTCCGACCTGCAACCAGAGCGTGCGCACCCGCGGCGGCAGGGCCAGGACCTCCTCCAGCAGCGCCGGCAGGTCCGCGGGGCGGCGGAACACATCGACGAGGTCCGGGACGACCGGAAGGTCGGCGAGGCTGCGGTGCACCGGCCTGCCGAGGATCTCCTCGGCGTTCGGGTTGATGAAGTAGACCTCGTAGTCGGTGTGCGACAGCAGGTAGGTCGCCACCGACAAGCTGGCCCGGTCCGGCTTTGCGGACGCACCGACGAGCGCGACGGTCCGCGTCGCGTGCAGGATCTGTCGCCGGCGCACCGGCGGCGGGTTGGCCCAACCCGTCATCGCGATCGTTTCGGCATCGCGACCGGCGCCCGCGCGCTCACGAGCTCGTCCTGGGCAACCGCACGAGGCCCTCCTGCATCGTGCTCGCGATCAGCCGCCCGTCGGCCGCGTAGAACCGGCCCTCGGCCAGGCCACGCCCGCCGGAGGCCGCGGGCGAGTAGCACTCGTAGAGGAACCACTCGTCGGCCCGGAACGGCTGGTGGAACCACATGGCGTGGTCGAGGCTGGCCATCTGCACCTGCGTGGAGTTCATGTCGTGGCGGGCCACGACCGCCCCGAGCAGGGTGAGATCGCTGGCGTAGGTGAGCAGGCAGACGTGCAGCAGCTGGTCGTCGGGCAGCCGGCCGTCGGCGCGCATCCACGCCCGCAGCGGCTCGTGCGACGCGACCCGTTCGGCCGCCCAGACCGGCTCGTCGACGAACCGCACGTCGAGCGGCCGCGGGAGGTTGACCAGCCAACCGCCGCCCTTACCGGCCACCGCGCGGCCGCCGAGGTCCGGCAACGACTCCGGATCGGGAATCCCGGGCGGCATCGGCTCGCTGTGCTCCAGCCCGTCCTGCGCGAGCTGGAACGACGCCGCCAACGAGAAGATCGCCTCGCCGTGCTGGATGGCGAGCACCCGCCGGGTGGTGAACGAACGGCCGTCACGGACCCGCTCGGTCTCGTAGATGATCGGCACTCGCGGATCGCCCGGCCGGATGAAGTACCCGTGCAGCGAATGCACCGGACGGTCCTCGGGCACGGTCCGGCCCGCGGCCACCAGCGCCTGGCCGGCGACCTGACCGCCGAACACCCGGGTCGGCGAGAGCGGCGGACTGATCCCGCGGAACAGGTTCACCTCGAGCTGTTCGAGTGTGAGCAGCTCAACCAGCTCGTCGAGGACGGCCTGTCCACGAGGGACGCCGTCGGCCGCGAACTCCGGATCGGTTGTCGTCACGCAGGGATACTGTCAGACGGCCGGGATCACGCGTGATCCTCCTCGCCGAGGCGGTGTACCCGGATCAGGTTCGTCGAGCCCACGGTCCCCGGCGGGGAGCCCGCGACGATCACCACGAGGTCGCCCGGCTGGAACCGTTCGATCGACAGCATCGCCTGGTCGACCTGGCGGACCATGGCATCGGTGCTGTCCACGGGGTCGACCAGGAAGGTCTCCACGCCCCACGTCATGGCGAGCTGGCTGCGGACCGCGGGGGTCGGGGTGAACGCCAGCAGCGGCAGCCGGGTGTGCAGCCGGGCGAGCCTGCGCACGGTCTCGCCGGACTGGGTGAACGCCACCAGCGCCCGGGCCGACAGCCGCTCCCCGATGTCGCGGGCCGCGTACGACAGCACACCGCGCTTGGTGCGGGGCACGTGGTTCAGCGGCGGCACGGTGGCCGGGCCCGCCTCCACCGCCTCGACGATCTGCGACATCGTGCGGACCGCCCGGATCGGGTAGCGGCCGACGCTGGTCTCACCCGAGAGCATCACCGCATCCGCCCCGTCGAGCACCGCGTTGGCCACGTCGGAGGCCTCGGCCCTGGTCGGACGCGAGTTGGTGATCATCGAGTCGAGCATCTGAGTCGCGACGATGACCGGCTTGGCGTTCTCCCGGGCGATCTGGATGGCCCGCTTCTGCACGAGCGGCACGTTCTCCAGGGGCAGCTCGACGCCGAGGTCGCCGCGGGCGACCATGATTCCGTCGAAGGCGAGCACGATGGCCTCGAGGTTGTCGACGGCCTCGGGCTTCTCCAACTTGGCGATCACGGGGAGCCGGGCGTGCTTCTCGTCCATGATCTTGTGCACATGGTCGATATCGGCCGGGCTGCGCACGAACGACAGGGCCACCACATCGACCCGCAGGTCGAGCGCGAACCGCAGGTCGGCGGCGTCCTTCTCGCTGACGGCAGGCACCGAGACGTTCATCCCGGGCAGCGACAGCCCCTTGTTGTCGCTCACCGGACCGCCCTCGGTGACCCGGCAGACGACGTCGAGACCCTCGACGGCGACGACGGTCAGCGCGACCTTGCCATCGTCGATGAGCAGCCGGTCGCCGGGGCGGGCGTCGTCGGCGAGACCGACGTAGGTGGTGGAGACCCGGTCGTGGGTGCCCGGCACGTCCTCAACCGTGATGCGCACCTCCTCGCCGGTGTGCCACTCGGTGGGACCACCGGCGAACCGGCCGAGGCGGATCTTGGGACCCTGCAGGTCGGCGAGGAGACCCACGGCGCGACCTTCGGCGTCGGCCGCCTCGCGCACCATCTCGTAGACGGCCTTGTGGTCGTCGCGGTTGCCGTGGCTGAAGTTCAGCCGCGCGACGTCCATTCCGGTCGCGACGAGTTCCCGGATTCGCTCCGGCGTCGCGGTCGCCGGTCCTATGGTGCATACGATCTTGGTGCGGCGGCTCACAACAGTAGGGTAGCGCCCCCGCTTGAACGATAAGGATCGACCGCGTGTCCGTCCGGAAGCTCACCGTTGCGGCTGTTCACCGGGGCCCACGTGGTCGGCCAGCCACTCCGCGACCGGGCGCCCCGCCCGCCACGTCGCCGCCACCCGGTCCAGGCAGCCGCGCTCGTGCAGCACATCGTCGGGCGGCCACCGCCGTGACACGTACAGGCTCTTGTGCCGCAACAGGTCCAGCCGTGGATGCGCCGGATCGACACCGCGAGGCCTGCGCTTGAGCAGCTCTCCCGCCACCGTCAGCCCGGCCGACTCGACGGCGGCCAGCCGGTTCGCGAGGTCCGCACCGCGGCGCTCGTCGGCGACGGCGGCGCGAAAACGCGCCAGCTGGTCGGACGTCATCCGGTAGTAGCCCGCCGCGGCGAGCAGCCCCTCGGCGGACACCTCGACGTAGTACGGCGCCGCGAACCCCCCGCACTGCGTCTTGTAGGGCGTCTTGTCGTGGGAGAACCGAACGTCCCGGTACGGGCGGAAGACCTTGCCCGCCCCGAACTCGTGCTCCAGCGCCGCGAGCAGGGCCAGCATCGGGTGGCGCACGTCGCGTTCGTAGACCTGTCTGTGGTCGGCCCAATAAGCCTTGGAGTTGTCCGCCAGAAGCCCGTCGTAGAACTCGACCGCGCCCTCCCCGAACCCGTCGAACACCGGGTCCGTCGTCACGGCGCGCGGTCTCTCGCGCCGCCCGAGACAGGCTGATCGTCGTCCGTCGTCCCGGCGTCGGCGCTCGCCTGCTCACCCGACGTTGCCGGGGCCGGCGCGGCGAGGATCTCGCGGGGCTTGCGCACGATCACCAGGTAGGCGAGAGCACCGACGAACACCGCGGCGGCGACGACCACATTGATCCGGATGTCGCCGAAGACCCTGGTGGCCGGGTCGGTGCGCATGAGCTCGATGAAGAAACGACCCAGTGTGTAGCCGGCGACGTAGAGCGCGAACGCCCGGCCGTGCCCGAGCCGGAACCGTCGGTCCGCCCACACGATGGTCGCCGCGACGAGCAGGTTCCAGATCAGCTCGTAGGCGAAGGTGGGGTGCACGATCGCGATCGGTGTGGGGTCGAGGGCGACCCCGCCCAGCGGATCGGGCGCCCCGGTGGCCGGATCGACCCGGTTGTAGATCTCCAGACCCCACGGCAGGGTGGTCGGCCCGCCGTAGAGCTCCTGGTTGAAGTAGTTGCCGAGCCTGCCGATCGCCTGCGCGACGACAATGCCGGGCGCAACGGCGTCGGCGAAGAACGGCAGCGGCACCCCGCGGCGGCGGCACCCGATCCAGGCCCCGACCGCCCCGAGCGCGATCGCCCCCCAGATCCCGAGGCCGCCCTGCCAGATCTTCACCGCGTCGACCGGGTTCCCGCCGGGACCGAAGTAGGTCGGCCAGTCGGTGGCCACGTGGTAGAGCCGCCCGCCCACCAGCCCGAACGGCACCGCGAACACGGCGATGTCGAGGACCGTGCCCGGCTCCCCGCCCCGGGCGACGAACCGCCGCTCGCCCCAGTACACCGCGACGATGATGCCCGCGATGATGCACAGGGCGTACGCCCGCAGCGGGATCGGGCCGAGGTACCAGACCCCGCGGTCGGGGCTCGGCAGATATGCCAGCAGGGTCGTGGAAACGCCGGTGCTCACGACGCCACGTTAGCGCCCGGTGCCGATGGCACGGCGGCCCGCCGCGTCCCCCATCGAGTCATGGCGCCGCACCGTCGCACCGCGGGGCCACCCGAGCGCGTCATGGACCCACAACGCGCTGGGCACGGCCCTTCCGAGGGCGTTTATGGAGCCAGGACGTCGGCGTGCCGCGAGCCGCGACCGACCCCGGCGGCCAGCTCGGCAGCCAGTGCCCGCACGCCGTCCGGGCCGTCCCGCTGGGCCTCGGCGACGAACGCCGACCCGACGATGACCCCGTCGGCGAACCCCGCCACCTCGGCGGCCTGCTCGCCCGACCGCACACCCAGCCCGACACAGATCGGCAACGAGGTGTGCGGCCGGGTCCGGGCGACGAGCTGTGGAGCGGCCGCGGCCACGCTGTCCCGCGCCCCGGTCACGCCCATGATCGAGGCCGCGTAGACGAACCCGCTGCTCGCCGCGACGGTGCTGGCGATGCGTTCCGGCGTGGACGAGGGCGCGACCAGGAAGATCCGGTCCAGCCCGTGCGCGGTGGACGCGGCCAGCCATTCGTCCGCCTCGTCGGGGATCAGGTCCGGGGTGATCACGCCGAGCCCGCCCGCGGCGGCCAGGTCCCGAGCGAAGGCTTCGACGCCGTAGCGCAGCATCGGGTTGTAGTAGGTCATGACGACCGCCGAGCCGCCCGCCGCCGAAACCCGCTCGACCACCGACAGCACATCGCGGATCCGGGTACCGCCGCGCAGTGCGGTCTCGGCGGCGGCCTGGATCGTCGGGCCGTCCAGCACGGGGTCGGAGTACGGGATACCGACCTCCAGCAGGTCGCAGCCGCCCTCGACCATGGCGTTCATCAGCTCCACCGACCCGTCGACGGTGGGGTACCCCGCGGGGAAGTAACCGATCAGCGCACCGCGGCCCGCGGCGGCGCAGCGGGCGAAGACGTCGGCGACGGTCACTGGGTGCCCTCCTCGGTGTCGATACCCGGACCCGCCGACGGCCCGTCGTGGAGCATGCCGAACCAGCGGGCCGCGGTGTCGACGTCCTTGTCCCCGCGACCGGACAGGTTGACCAGCACGATCGCGTCCGGCCCGAGCTCGCGGCCCAGTCGCAGCGCGCCGGCGACCGCGTGCGCCGACTCGATCGCCGGGATGATCCCCTCGGTGCGCGACAGCAACGCGAACGCCGCCATCGCCTCGGCGTCGGTCACCGGCTCGTACCGGGCGCGGCCGAGGTCCTTGAGCAGTGCGTGCTCCGGGCCGACACCCGGGTAGTCCAGCCCGGCCGAGATCGAATGCGACTCGCTGGTCTGACCGTCGTCGTCCTGCAACAGGTACGACATCGCCCCGTGCAGCGCGCCCGGCGCGCCCTCCGACAGGGTCGCCCCGTGCCGCCCGGTCTCGATGCCGTCGCCACCGGGTTCGAATCCGACCAGCCGCACGCCCGGGTCGTCGAGGAACGCGTGGAAGATGCCGATCGCGTTCGATCCGCCGCCGACGCAGGCGGCGACGGCGTCGGGCAGCCGCCCGGTGCGCTCGAGCACCTGTTCGCGCGCCTCCAGCCCGATCACCCGGTGGAAGTCGCGGACCATCACCGGAAACGGGTGCGGCCCGGCGACCGTGCCGAGCAGGTAATGCGTGGTCTCGACGTTGGTCACCCAGTCCCGCAACGCCTCGTTGATCGCATCCTTGAGCGTGCGGGAACCGAGCGTGACGGGCACGACCTCGGCGCCGAGCAGCCGCATCCGGGCGACGTTCAGGGCCTGCCGCCGGGTATCGACCTCGCCCATGTAGACGACGCAGTCCAGACCGAGCAGCGCGCAGGCGGTGGCCGTCGCGACGCCGTGCTGTCCCGCCCCGGTCTCGGCGATCACCCGGGACTTGCCCATCCGCTTGGTGAGCAGCGCCTGACCCAGCACATTATTGATCTTGTGCGAGCCGGTGTGGTTGAGGTCCTCGCGCTTGAGCAGGACCCGTGCCCCGCCCGCATGCTCGGCCAGCCTCGGCGCCTCGGTCAACGGGGAGGGGCGGCCGGTGTAGTCGCGGTGCAGCCGGTCGAGCTCGGCGAGGAACTCCGGATCGTGCCGGGCCTTGTCGTACGCCGCCGTCAGCTCGTCGAGCGCGGCGACCAGCGCCTCCGGGACGAACCGCCCACCGTAGCGGCCGAAATGGCCACGTTCGTCGGGCTCGTGCCCGGACGGCCGGGCGATCCCGTCGCTGGCCTGTGCTCTGGTCGTCACGGGGTTGGTCACCGCACCATCCTGGAGCATGACGGGTGGAAGCCCGCAGCCACCAGGTTACGCACCGCCGCCAGCGGGTCCCCGCTGGTCACGAGCCCCTCCCCGACCAGCACCGCGTCGGCGCCCCAGCCGGCGTAGGTGAGCAGATCCCCCGGGCCACGCACGCCGGACTCGGCCACCCGCAGCACGTCGTTGGGCAGCCCGGGCGCGATCTGCCCGAAGATCGACCGATTGACCTCGAGCGTGTGCAGGTTGCGGGCGTTCACCCCGATCAGGCTCGCACCCGCCTCCAGCGCCCGGTCGGCCTCCTCCTCGGTGTGCACCTCGACCAGCGCGGTCATCCCGAGGGACTCGACCCGGTCCAGCAGCGCGACCAACACGTTCTGCTCCAGTGCGGCCACGATCAGCAGCACCAGGTCCGCCCCGTGCGCCCGCGCCTCGTGTACCTGGTACGGGCTGACGATGAAGTCCTTGCGCAGGACCGGCACGTCCACGACGGCGCGCACCAGGTCCAGGTCGGCGAGCGAGCCGCCGAAGCGGCGCTGCTCGGTGAGGACGCTGATCACCCTGGCCCCACCCTCGGCGTACGTCGCCGCGAGCTCGGCCGGGTCGCTGATCGTGGCCAGCTTGCCCTTGGACGGGCTGCGGCGCTTGACCTCGGCGATCACGCCGATTCCGGGCCTGCGCAGCACGGCCATGACATCACGGGCCGGCGGGGCCTGGGCCGCCCGCCGCTTGATCTCGGCGAAGTCGATCGCGGCCTCGCGGACGGCGAGATCCTCCCGGACCCCGTCCACGATGGACTCGAGGACGCTCGGTCCGGCGGTCTGCTTCATGGTTTCGCCCACGGGGCTGGGTCCCCCTTCGGGTTCAGGCCTTTAAGGCGTTGTTCTCAATGCTAGACAGCGCGGGTCGGCGGCTCGTCGCCAGGCCCGGCCCGGCCCGGGGGACCGTCGGCCCCGGCCTCCTCGCCGGGATCCACCGTCGGGTCGCGGCCCGCGTCCAGCTCCTGCCACGCCGCCCGCTCCGGGGCGACCTCGGACCCGCGGGCGCCGGGCGCGGAGTACCGGCTCCCGAGCCGCGGAAGGCGTCCCGCCCGAAGGACCAGGACGACCCCCGCGACCAGCACCACGATCGCACCCAACAGCCCCAGCCACGGCGCCGCGGTCGCCTCGGCGGGCGGATGGGTCGCGGCCACCGGCACCGTCACCCCGGAGAGCGCGGCTAGTCGCTCGATCGACGGCGCCGCCGCGACGGTGGTGAGCACCGCGGCCCCCGCGGCCAGCCCGCCGAGCGCGACGACCAGCCCGAGCACCCGGCGCGCCGCGCCGGACACCGCCACCGCCGCGGCGACCGCCGCCAGCGCCAGCACGGCAACCCCGGTCAGCGCAGGCTGCAGCTGCTCGCCGGTCGCCGACACCGTGACGCCCGCGCGGGCCGGGACGAAGGCCACGCCGGTGAACCACGTCAGCTGCCCGGATCCCCACAGCGCGAGCGCGCCACCCGCGAGCTGAGCACACACCACGAGCAGCAGGCGGCGCCCCCGCGCCGTGGTGGTCGACCCCGGCGCGGTCACGGCTCCGCGAGCGTCGCCGCGGTACCGAGGCGCGGCTCCGCAAGCGTCGCCGCGGTACCGAGGCGCGGCTCCGCAAGCGTCGCCGCGGTCGCCACCGCCGACAGCACGGCGCGCGCCTTGTTCAGGCACTCGGTGTCCTCGGCGACCGGATCGGAGTCGGCGACGATCCCCCCACCCGCCTGCACATACGCGGTCCCGCCGCGGATCAGCGCGGTGCGGATCGCGATGGCGGTGTCGGCGTTGCCCGCGAAGTCCAGGTAACCCACGATGCCGCCGTAGAGCCCGCGCCGCGTCGGCTCCAGCTCGTCGATCAGCTGCATCGCCCGCACCTTCGGCGCCCCGGACAACGTCCCGGCCGGGAAGCACGCCAGCACCGCGTCGTAGGCGTTGCACTCGGCGCGCAGGGCGCCGGTCACCGTCGAGACCAGATGCATCACATGGCTGTACCGCTCGACGGAGAAGAAGTTGTGCACCCGCACCGTCCCCGGCTCGCAGACCCGGCCCAGGTCGTTGCGCCCCAGGTCGACGAGCATGACGTGCTCGGCGCGCTCCTTGGCGTCGGTGCGCAGGTCCTTCTCCAGCAGGACGTCCTCCTCCTCGGTCGCACCCCGCCAGCGGGTGCCGGCGATCGGGTGCGTCGTGGCCTGCCCGTCACGCACCGTGACCAGCGCCTCCGGGCTCGATCCGACGATCGCGAACGGCGGCCCGCCGCCGGCGTCCTCCAGATGCAGCAGGTACATGTACGGGCTGGGGTTCGTCGCCCGAAGCACCCGGTAGACATCGAGCGGGTCGGCCGCGCACTCCATCTCGAACCGCTGCGAGACGACGACCTGGAACGCCTCGCCGGCCCGAATCTGCTCCTTGGCCACCTCGACGGCCGCGTGGTGCTCGGCGTGGCTGCGCCTGCGCACGAACTGCGGCTCCGCGGGTCGGTAGACCGCCACCGTCGACGAGGCGGGTGCGGCCAGCTCGGCCGTCATCCGGTCCAGCCGCGCCACCGCGTCGTCGTAGGCCTCCTCGACCCGCTCGTCCGAGGCGTCCCAGTTGATCGCGTTGGCGATGAGCGTGACCGTGCCCTCGTGATGGTCGAGCGCGGCCAGGTCCGTCGCCAGCAACATGACCAGCTCGGGCAGCCCCAGGTCGTCGGCCGCGCGTTCGCCGATCCGTTCCAGCCTGCGCACCACGTCGTAGCCGAGGTAGCCGACCATCCCCCCGGTCAGCGGCGGCAGCCCGGGCAGCGGTTCGCTGCGCAACTCCTCCACGACGACCCGCAACGCCGACAGCGGATCACCCTCGGTCGGCATGCCGACCGGCACCTCGCCGGTCCAGCGCAGCACACCGTCCACCGCGGTGAGCGCCGCGGCGCTGCGGGCACCGATGAACGACCATCGCGACCAGGACCGCCCGTTCTCCGCCGACTCGAACAGGAAGGTGCCGGGGCGCGAGCCCGCGAGCTTGCGGTACACCCCCACCGGAGTCTCGTCGTCGGCGAGCAACCTGCGCGCGACCGGGATCACCCGGTGCGCGGCGGCGAGCTCACGGAACTCCTCACGGCTCGGGGTGACCGAACCGAGCGCCCCGGCCGCGGGGCCGGGCGCAGTCGTGCGGACGGACATCGGCCCATTCTCGCAGGCGGCCGGGAGACCGTGCGTCGCACCGCGACCACCCGGCTGCCGCCCGAACGGGGATGATGGCCGGGTGGCTGAACCCGGAACCGAAACCGCCGCCCGCCGCCGCGGCCGTCGTCGAGCGGGCGAGGACACCCGGGCGGCGCTGCTCGCCGCCGCCCGCGTGGAGTTCGTCGAGCGCGGCTTCGACGGCGCCACGGTCCGCCGGATCGCCGAACGCGCCGGGGTGGACCCCGCCATGGTCAACCACTGGTTCGGCGGTAAGGAGCAGCTGTTCGTCTCCTCGCTGGAGATCCCGGTCGACGTGGAGACGATCCAGCGCGAGCTGCTGTCCGGTGACCGCGACGAGCTCGGCACCCGGATCGTGACGATGTTCCTGCGGATCTGGGACCGCACCGGTGGCGGCCCGCTCGCCGCGCTGATCCGCAGCGTCGCCGGGCACGAGGCGGCGGCGCGGATGATGCGGGAGTTCGTCGGCAAGCTGATCATCGGCCGGATCGTGGCCAGGGTCGCCCCCGACCAGGTGGAGCTGCGCGCGGCGCTCGTGGGCAGTCAGGTGATCGGACTCGGCATGGTCCGCTACGTCCTGGAGCTGGAACCCCTCGCCTCCGCCGACCACCCGACCGTCATCGCGGCGGTCGCCCCCAACCTGCAGCGCTACCTCACCGGCCCCCTGGACGCCGCCGGCCCGCGCGTCATGGAGCCATGACGCGATCCGGAGCCCGCCCTTGCGCGCGTCATGGAGCCATGACGCGGGAGAGTCGGCGGCGGGTCGCGGTCAGCCGTGGGCGAAGCCCGTGCCGGTGCGGTCCAGCGGGTCGGGCCCGATCCCGAGGAACTTCTGGCGCAGCGCGTCCCAGGCCGCGAGCCTGCCGAAGTCGGGTTCGGGCAGGATCTGCTGCAGGTCGTCAAGGAACGGGTTGGGCAGCATGACGGTCATCTGCTGGTCGCCGACGCCGTTGAACAGCCGGATCCCCCAGGACGTCGGCGCCTGCCCCGAGATCCGGCGGTAGAACTCGGCGCGCGCACAGCGGCGCTGCCTACCCAGCTCGGGTCCGCTCGCGGTGTGCTCACCGATGCACAGATGGAAGTGCCAGCGTCCGAAGTCGACGGTCACGTAGCCGTCGTACATGCTGATCCGCTTCGGCGCGTTGGGGGCGGCCACCTCCAACGCCGAGCCCGGGATCAGGACCCCGAAGAAGATGTGTGCCCAGTGCTCGGTGAACACGTCGGTGAGCAGCGCGAGCAGGGTCTTCTCGTCGGTGGGCAGCGGCCAGACGTGCAGCAGGCCGTTTCCCGGTTCGTCGACGATCTGCGGTTCCGTGATGGGCGAGGCGGTCATGGTTCCTCCGTTTCTCCGGTTCCGGTCGGGGACTACGGGCGTGGCTCGGTGACCCGGGACGGGCGCGGCGCCTCGGGGTGCCGGGCCTCGGGGTGCCGGGCCTCGGGACGAAGGGCACAGTCGGCGCAGTGTCCACCGGCGGCGGTGCGGTAGTACAGGCAGCAGGACCGGCGCCGGAACGCCGGGCTCGCCCCGGGACCGGCGAGAGTTCCGGCGCCGGCCAGGGGTGGCCGGTCCAGCAGCTGCTCGACCACGGTGCGCACCCGCCGCGCGGCGGTCGCACCGAGGTGGGTTTCGAGCATCCGCAGCGCCCCGGCCAGCGCTGAGGCCGCGTTGCCCCACAGCAGCCGCGGCGCGACCGGGCTGATCCGGCGCAGCGCCGCGACCATCGGCGCGAGGTGGGCATCGACCAGCCGCGCGGCGAGCAGGTCGGCCTGCTCCGGACCCGACTGCCCATCGGTTCCGGCCCAGCCGCCGGGCCGTCCGCAGCGCAGCCCGGGCGCCTCGCCGAACCGGCTCTGGACCGCGACGTCGGCCGGGTCGAGATCGAGCACGATCCCGCGGGCCAACCCGGCCAGCAGCGGGGAGGCCAACCGGGCCGCGAGGCCCAGCTGGAGCACTGACACCGCGACCCGCGGCTCATCGGTGCCCAGCCGCCGTCGGACGGTCTCGACCAGCTCGGCCAGCGCCTCGTCACCGTCGCGGTAGAGCTGGGCCAGCGGCCACCAGTCGGCCGGATCGGCGTCGACCCAGCCGCTCTCCACCGCGAAATAGGCCCCGATCGACGCCGCGGCGCGCAGACAGTCCGCCAGCTGCGCAGGCGTGGCCCGGCGAAGCGCCCACCCCTGCGGCGGGCGCCGGTCGTGCTGGTCGCGGGCCCAGCCCGCCAGCTCGGCCCAGCCCGGCAGGCGGATGGAACGACCGTCGGCGCGAGCCAGGAACCCGGTTTCGGTCGCGGTGACGGCGATGTCGGCGGGCTCGTCGGCCACGACCGTCCAGCCCTGGCGGCTCAGGGCCCGCGTCAGCAGCGGGACGTGCTGCGCCGGTCCGTGCACATGGGCGGTGCCGGTCGTGGGCCCGGTGAGGATGAAGCCACCGGAGTGGGGGTCGAACGTCAGCTCGGGGGTGTCGAACACCGCCGCCACCATCCCCTCGGCGACGAGCTGTTCGGGCGTACCGGCGCGCAGTCGCCGGTCCCGGTCGACCAGCCAGACGTGGTCGGCCAGGCGCAGCGCGAGCTCCAGGTCGTGCGTGGAGACCAGCACGCACAGGTTCTGCTCCCGGGCCAGCCGGCGCAGCAGTCCGAGCAGCTCCACCCGCGAGGTGGCATCGAGGAACGCACCGGGCTCGTCGAGCAGCAGCGCCGAGGGCTGCTGGGCCAGCGCGCGAGCGGTGAGCACCCGCTGGCGTTCGCCGTCGGACAGCTCGGCGACCCGCCGCCCGGCCAGATGCCCGGCTCCCACCGCAACGATCGCCGCGTCCACCGCGGCATGGTCGCCACGGCGCAGTGTCCCGCCCGAGCCGGTGTGCGGGTGCCGTCCGAACTCGACCAGCTCCCGCGCCGAGAGCAGCCCGGCGTCGATCCGATCGGTGAGCACCACCGCGAGCCGCCGCGCGCGGTACGTCGCGGACATTCGCGGCAGGTCCGCCCCGTCGAGGGTGACGGTTCCGGCCAGCGGGGGCTGCAACCCGGCGGCCGTGCGCAGCAGGGTGGACTTGCCCGCGCCGTTCGGCCCGAGCAGCACGGTCAGCTCGCCGCGGGCCGCGCCCGCCGTGAGCCCGCCGAGGACCGGCGTGACGCGGCGGCCGGTACGGTACCCGGCCGTCAGCTCGTGCAGGCGCAACCCGCTCACGTCACCACCCCCGCCGCCAGCCGCCGGGCCCGCAGCAACACCGCGATCACGACCGGCGCCCCGACCAGCGAGGTCACCACGTTGAGCGGGATCACCGTCTCGGTCCCCACCGGGTGGCTCACGATCGTGCAGGCCAACGCGGTCACCGCGCCGACGAGCAGGGTGGCGGGCAGCAGGACGCGGTGGTCCGAGGTGCCCAGCAGAATCCGGGCCAGGTGCGGGATCGCGATACCGATGAACCCGATCGGGCCGCAGAACGCGGTGACCGCTCCGGCCAGCGCCGCCGCGCTCACCATGATCAGCATTCGAACCCGCCGCACGTTCACGCCCATGCTGCGCGCGTAGCCGTCGCCGAGCAGCATCGCGTTGAGCGACTTGACCAGCGTCACCGCCACCGCCAGCCCCGCCGCTACGCACGGGGCGAAAATCGTCAGGTCGGCCCAGCTGGTCGCGTCGAAGCTGCCAAGGCCCCAGATGAGGAACTGCTGGGCGATCCGCGGATCGGTCCACACCAGCACCAGGCTGACCACCGCGGTGGTCACCGAACCGACCATCACCCCGACGATCAGCAGGGTCACCGCGGAGCGCACCCACCGCGACAGCACCAGCACCAGCACCAGTACCCCGGCGGCGCCGGCCGCCGCCGCACCCACCGCGCCGACCCGCCCGAGGCCCACCAGACCCGCGCCGAACGAGCCGCCGAACGCCGCCGCGGTGGTGGCCGCGACGAAGATCGCCACGCCGAGGCTGGCCCCCGAGCTCACGCCCAGCACGTAGGGATCGGCCAGCGGGTTGCGGAACAGGGTCTGCATCATCAGTCCGGCGACACCGAGCGCGGCCCCGGCCAGCGCCGCGGTCAGCGCCCGCGGGAACCGGACGGTGCCGATGACCACCTCCCAGCGGGGATCGGTCGGTTCGACGCCCGCCATGACCCGCACGGTGTCGGCCAGTGGCACGGTGACCGGCCCGAGCGCCACCGCGAGGACCAGCCCGGCCAGGCCGGCCGCGATCAGCACCGGCCACAGCAGCCGGCCGCGTCCGCGGTCCGGCTCCGCGGTCCGCGGCGCGGCGGGGTCGCGATCGGCCAGCAGCGTCATCAGGAACCGAGCTGCTGGAAGTAGACGAACTCGTGGCCGGGCACCAGGTCGGGATGCAGGATCGCGATCAGATCGGCCAGCACCTCGTCGGGGTGCGTCGTGCCGCGCTCCCAGAAGTCGTTGCCGCCGGTCGGGCCGATGCGCTTGTTGGCGTTCCAGACCTGCCCGGTCTTCACCGCGGGCAGCTCGGCGTAGCGCTGGTCGGCCGCGGTCGCGTCGGCCATGGTCTGCCACTGCTGGGTCACCAGCCAGATCGCCGCGGCACCGTCGGTCGCGTAGACCGACTCGAAGTCGCGCTGCACGCTGCCGGTCGCCGGGTTGTCGGCCTCGGAGTAGATGCCACCGGCGTCCCGGACCAGGGTGCCCGTGGTGCTTCCGCCCGCCGGAACCGACCAGGTGCCCTGGTAGAGGTTGCCGACCACGACCGGCACCGCCGGCGCGGCCGCAGCCTTGGCGGCGATCTCCCGGTAGCGGCTCTCGATCTCGCCGAACACCTGGGCGGCCCGTTCCTCCTGCCCGGTCAGCGCGCCCATCGCCTTGATCCACTCGGCCTTGGCGAGCGGGCCGCTGTCCAGGTACTCGGCCCAGCCGATCACCGGGATCCCGGCGTTGCGCAGGGTCGGGAAGGCCGGGTTCTCGGTGCCCTGGCTGAGCAGCACGTCGGGCTGTTCGGTGATCACCTGTTCGGTGTTGAGCTGCTGGTTCTGCGCGAACCCGACCACGCTGCCGGCCTCGATCCTGGCCCGGACCTCGGCCCCGGAGACGTAGTCCGGGTTACCGACACCGGTCAGCACGTCGAGCACGCCGAGATCCACGATCAGCGGCAGCTGGGTGGTGGACTCCGAGTACAGGCTGCGCACCGGCGTCTCGATCACCGGCGCCCCGGCCAGCCCTGGCGGCAGCTGCGGTGCCGGAGCCCCGCACTTGAGCAGCACATACGACTCCGACGCGCCGCCCGGGTAGGGCTGGTTCACCGTCAGCACCTGGTAGCTGCGCTCGTAGCGCAGCGAGAAGTTCGTCGCGTGCTCGATGCGGGACTTGACCGGGAAGTAGTCCGCCGCCGGATCGAAGTCACTGATACATCCGGCCGCCGCGGCGCCTGCCCGTTCGGCCACCGGCGCGGCCGCCGAGCAGGCCGGCACCGCCAGCACCGCGACGAACCCGATCGCCGCCGCGGCACGCCGCCACCACCGCTTCACCAGCACTCCTCCACACTCGATCGGAACTCGAACGGGAGAGTACATATGAAGAACTGTTCAATTGTATGAATGTGAAGTTCATCTCGGGTCACTGCGCCCGGCGGCGCAGCCCGACGAGCCCCAGCGCGAGCGCGCCGGCCGACAGCACCACGAGGATGGCGACCTCGATGAGCTGGAACGGCCAGAAGCGGCTGGCGGGCTGGAACTCCTGCTCGACGGTTGCGACCCCACCCCGGGACAGGCAGGTCTCCTGAGCCGTGTCGGCCATGCAGAAGCGGTAGGCCGAGGCGGGCGGGACGGTCTCGCCGCGCGCGTCGAGGAAACGGAGCTCCATCGGCCAGGCGCCGTCCGGCAGCGAGTATGCCGCCGCCCCGGCTTCGATCGAGATCCGGGCGACCTCGGGCGGCAGGTAGTGCGCCCGCGCCGACCTGGACAGCCCGATCAGCACGCCGACCTGCACGACGAGGGCGACCACGAGCGCGGCCGGGATGCCGCGCAGCAGCAGGCCCGCCGAGGCGGCGACGATGAAGGCCAGCAGGAGGTAGCCGATCGGCGCGAGACCGGCGATCTCGAAGGCCGGGGGGCTCAGCGGGGTGGGGCTGCGCAGCCGGGCGAACGGGTCCAGCGCCCACGCGGCCACCGCGGTCAGCGCCGCGACCGCGGCGACGGCGGGCAGGCCCGCGGCCAGTAGTCCGACCGCCCACCAGCGCACCCGGCCGACCGCCTGGGTGAGCGCGAAGACGTGCGTGCCCCGGTCCAGCTCGCGGCCGAACAGCCCGGCTCCGGCGAGCATCCCGAGCAACAGCGGCACCGCGATCAACCCGAGGTGGACCAGCCCCAGATACCACCGGTAGCCCTCCACGAGCGTCCACCACGCCGGCTCGGCGCAGCGCGGCTCGGGACGCAGGCAATGCTCGAGGCCGAGCGCCTGCGCGTCGGCCACGAACAGCAGCCGCCCGGAGACGAGCACGACGGCGGCGCCGACGACCAGCGCCAGCCCCACCAGCAACGCCGCGCGCTGCCGGCGCCACACCAGCCAGATCACGCGCCCACCTCCGCGACGGCGGCATCCGCGGCGGCCGGCGCCTGCAGGTAGCCGAGCACCAGGTCCTCCAGCGTCGGCGCGACGGCGGCGCAACCCGGGGGCTCCGCCTCACCCCGCAGCAGGGCGTTGACCCCTCGCCCCGTCCCGGATCGGTGGACGACCGCGGCGGGGTCGAGCCCGGCCCGGTCGAACTCGGCGGCCGGACCGGTGACCAGCCGATGGCCGGCCAGCAGCGGTTCGATATCACCGGCCAGCCAGGCCCGGCCGTCCCGGATCAGGACGAGGTGGTCGCACACGTCCTCCAGGTCGGAGACGACGTGTGAGGACAACAGGACCGTCAGCCCGGTCTCGGCCACCTCGGCCAGCAGCGCCTGCATCACCTGGCGGCGGGCCAGCGGGTCGAGGTCGGCCAGCGGCTCGTCGAGCAGCAGCAGGTCGGGACGCCGCCCCAGGGCCAGTGCCAGCGCCACCCGCGACCACTGGCCTCCCGACAGCGTCCCGATCCGCGCGGTCATCGCGATGCCCGCCTCGTCGATCAGTCGGCGCACGTAGCCGGCGTCCCACCGGCCGCCGGAGTTGAGCGCAGCGCCGGCCCGCACCATCTCCGCGACCCGGAACGTGCGGTACAGGGGCTTGTCCTGGGCCAGGAAGCTCAGCCCGTCCGGGGTCCCGGAGGAGCTCGGACGGACACCGAGCACCTCCAGACGGCCCTCGGTGGGGGCCAGCAGGCCGGTGGCCAGCTTGAGCAGGGTGGTCTTCCCGGCGCCGTTGGGGCCGACGAGCGCGGCGATCCGGCCGGGCGGCAGAGCGACGTCGCAGTCGCGCAGCCCCCATGTCCCCCGGCCGAACCGCTTCCCGAGCCCGTCGGCCCTCAGCACGTACTGGGTCATGCCGTCCTTCCTGTGTAGCGGCGGTCGCGCACGTCGGCGAACAACGCGTCGACGTGTTCGGGATCCAGCCCGGCGGCGTGCGCGCGATCCATCCACGCCTCCAGCTCGCTGCGCAGCTCTGCGTCCGATTCGGTGTCCGGGTGGGCCAGCGAGCGCAGCACGAACGTGCCCAGGCCCGGGCGCGGCTCCACCAGCCCCTCCCGCTCCAGCTCGCGATAGGCCTTGAGCACGGTGTTGGGGTTGACGGCCGTCTGCGCGACGACCTCCTTGGCCGTCGGCAACCGATCGCCCGGCTGCAGCACGCCCAGCCGCAGCGCGTGCTTGGTCTGCTGGACGATCTGCTGGTAGGTCGCGACGCCGCAGCGGCGCTCGATGCGGTACTCCAGAATCCCCGCCACCTGCTTTCACTAACTGATTAGTGGAATAATGATCGACCGCGTCGCCCGGGTCAACCTCCGAAACGATCAGGCCGGGCGACGCGGGTCGATGAACCCGGACTCGTAGGCCCGGACCACGGCCTGCGTGCGGTCCCGCACGCCCAGCTTGGCCAGCACGTTCCCGACGTGGGTCTTCACCGTCTCTACCCCGACGACCAGTCCGGCGGCGATCTCCGCGTTCGACAGCCCGCGGGCCATGTACCGCAGCACCTCGGCCTCGCGGTCGGTGAGCCCCGCGTCGCGCAGCGCGTCCCCACCCGCCGGGCCGCGGGTCGCCACCAGCTCGCGCACCGCGGCCGGGAACAGCAGCGACTCCCCCGCCGCGACCGTCCGCACCGCCTGCACGATCTCCGCCGGCCGGGCCCGTTTCAGCAGAAAGCCGGCCGCTCCGGCGCGCAGCGCCTCGTAGACGTAGCCGTCGTTGCCGAACGTGGTGAGGATGAGCACCCGCGGCGGGTTCCCGCCGCGCAGCAGCGCCCGCGTCGCCGCGATGCCGTCGACCGCGGGCATCCGCACGTCCATCAGCACGACGTCCGGGCGCAGCCTGCGCACCAGGCCGGGCACCTCCGCGCCGTCGGCGGCCTCGCCGAGCACGTCGAGATCCGGTTCGGCGTCCAGGATCGCCCGCAGCCCGGCGCGGACGAGGGCCTCGTCGTCGACGAGCAACAGACCGATCGGCGGGTCCCCGGAGGTCACGGCTCGATCATCACCCCACCGAGAGCGGCAGCCGCGCGGTGACACGCCAGCAGCCGTTGTCGGGCCCGGCCGACAGCTCGCCGCGCAGCACCCGCACCCGCTCGGCCATGCCGCGCAGCCCCCGTCCCCCACCGGTGGTGGATCCGTTGCGCCGCACGGGATTGCTCACGGTGAGCGTCAGGACGTCGGCGGCGGCGTGGATCCGCACCGCGACCGGGACCGGGCCCGCGTGGCGCAGCGCGTTGGTCAGGCCCTCCTGGACGATCCGGTAGGCCTCCCGGGACACGACCGCGGGGATCGCGGCCAGGTCCCCCTCCGTCGCGACGTCGAGGTCCACACCCGCCGAGCGGGTCCCGTCGAGCAGGCGGGTGAGATCGGTGAGATCGGGCTGCGGGCCCGGCGCGCCGGCCGCGTCGCCGCCCTCCCGCAGCAGCCCGAGGACGTGGTCGAGATCGTCCAGGGCCGCGCGCCCGGCGTCGGCGATGGCCTCCAGCGCGCGCCGGACGAACTCGGGATCGGAGTCGAGCAGCCGGGCCGCCGCCCCGGCCTGCAGGGTGGTGACGGTGAGCGCGTGCCCCACCGAGTCGTGCAGCTCGCGGGCCAGCCGGTTGCGCTGCGCCAGCGCGTCCGCGGTGCGCAGGGCGTCGGCGAGCTCGGCCGCGAGCCGCTCGGCGGTCGTCGGGCCGAGCAGCCCGGGCGCGAGCCGGGCCAGCACCTCCCCCGCCCCCGCGACGGCGTAGAGCAGCGCCGGGACGAAGAGCAGCCCGACGACCGGGGTCCACGCCGCGGCGAGGCCCGTGGGCAGCGTGGGGAAGTCCCGCCACGGCGCCAGCAGAAAGCCCACGACGCTCGGCGCCACGATCAGGGTGAGCACCGCGATCGCCACGCCGAGCAGCATGTTCAGCAGCAGCCAGGCCACCGCACGGCGCCGCCCCGACCACGAGGCGATCGACCGGGGATCCGGGTCGGGCAGTTCGACGTCCAGCAGCGCGCGGGCCGCGGTCACCTCCAGCGCCCGGACCCCGGGCACCAGCACCACCGCCACCGCGGCCGCCGCGGCCAACGCCAGCAGCGGCCCGAGCGCCGCCGCGTCCAGCCCACCCGAGCTGGCCGAGGTGACGAACAGCCAGGTCAGCGCGGCGTAGGGCACAGCGAGGACCGCGCCCAGCAGCAGGTGCACATAGCGCCGGTAGGTCCGCCCGCTGACCAGCGGGGCGGCGAGGCGACGCGGGACGGGCACGTCCCCGATCGTGACAGAGCCGGGACGGGGGTCGCTCCCCCGCGGGAGGGAGCCGACTCCTTCCGCGGCGGGAGTCGCCCGGGCGCGGCGCGCAGGAGGGTTGCGGGCATGACGGCTTCCGAAACGACATCCGGCACGACGGCCGGCCAGGCGGACACGGCGCCCGACGGGGTGCGGCGGGTGCTCGGCTGGGCCGCGATCGCGGGCACCGTCCCCTATCTGGCGTTGAAGGCGCTGTGGCTGAGCGGCAGCACCGTCGGCGTCCGCGACCCGGCGCTCCTGCACGACCCGTCGATGGTGGTGCTCAACGTCGTCACCGTCGCGATGGACCTTGCGGTGATCGCGCTGGCGCTGGCGCTGGCGATGCGGTGGGGACGCCGGTTGCCGGCCGTCGCGATCCTGCTCCCGGCCTGGGTCGGGACGGGGTTCCTGCTGCCGATGGTCGTGGCGATTCTCCCGGCCACCCTGCTGTCGGCACTGACCTCACCGCCCGCCGCGACCCAGGACGCCCTGCTGGAGGGCTGGGTGCGGCCCATGGTCTACGGGGGCTTCGCCTGGCAGGGCGTGTTCCTGTTGATCGCGTTCGTGCGCTACGCGCGGGACCGCTGGTCGCCCGGGGTTGAGCACGGCGAGGTGGCCGCGGCGCAGGCTCCGCTGGCGCGCAGCCTGGCCGGGGGCGGAGCGGTGCTCGCGGGGCTCGGCGCGAGCCTGCACCTGCTGAACGGGGCACGCTCCGGCGAGGTGATCGGCATGGGCGTGGAAACGATCTTCGCCGGGCTCGCCGTGGCCGGCGCCGTCGGCGTGCTGGCGCTGGTGCGCGGTCCGGCGCGACGGCGCCGGCTCGCGACGCTGGCCGCGTGGACCGGCAGCGCGGCGATGTTCTCCTGGGAGCTGTGGACCGCGGTGACGACGATGGGGGCGACCGCGCTGTCCGCGGCCGGGGCCCCGCTGATGGGCATGGCCCAGCTCGCCGGGCTGCTCGGCGGGTTCGCCCTGGCCGTGGCGGGTCTCCTGGCGCTGGCGCGCCCCGTGAGCGGCGAGTAGCGCTGGACGTTACTCGCCGCTCAGGAGCGGCGCGGCCGTACGGAAGCAGGAACGGGCGCCGGTGTGGCAGGCGGGGCCGGTCTGGTCGACGAGGACGAGCAGCGCGTCGCCGTCGCAGTCCAGCCGCACCTCGTGCACGTGCTGAACATGCCCGGAGGTCGCCCCCTTGACCCAGTACTCGCCCCGGCTGCGCGACCAGTACGTGGCGCGGCCGGTGGTCAGCGTGCGATGCAGCGCCTCGTCGTCCATCCAGGCGACCATCAGCACCTCGCCGGTGTCCCGGTCCTGCGCGACCGCGCAGACCAGCCCCTCGGCAGTGCGTTTGAGCCGCGCGGCGATCGCCGGGTCCAGTCCCGAGCGCTCGACCCTGGCGCTGGGCGCCGTCGGCTCGCTCACCGGACCTCCACGCCACCGGCCCGCAGCGCGTCCTTGACCTCGCCGATGCGCAGCACCCCGAAGTGGAACACGCTGGCCGCCAGCACGGCGTCGGCCCCGGCCCGCACGGCCGGCACGAAGTCGCCGACCGTCCCGGCGCCGCCGCTCGCGATCACCGGGACGTCCACGACCGTGCGCACCCGTTCGATCATCTCCAGGTCGAACCCGGCCCGGGTGCCGTCGGCGTCCATCGAGTTGAGCAGGATCTCCCCGACCCCGAGCTCCTGGCCGCGGGCGGCCCATTCGACGGCGTCGATCCCGGTGCCGCGCCGCCCGCCGTGGGTGGTCACCTCGAAACCCGACGGGGTGGGCGGGCCGTCGCAGATCCGGCGGGCGTCCACCGACAGCACGATGCACTGCGAGCCGAACCGGCGGGCGGCCTCCCCCAGCAGCTCGGGACGGGCGATCGCGGCGGTGTTGATGCTGACCTTGTCGGCGCCGGACCGCAGCAGAGTGTCGATGTCGTCGCAGGAGCGGACGCCACCGCCGACCGTGAGCGGGATGAACACCTGCTCGGCGGTGCGCCGGACGACGTCGTACATCGTCTCCCGCTCCCCCGAGGACGCGGTGACGTCGAGGAAGGTCAGCTCGTCCGCTCCTTCCGCGTCGTACACCGCGGCCATCTCGACCGGGTCACCGGCGTCGCGCAGCTCCCGGAAGTTGACGCCCTTGACCACCCGGCCTGCGTCCACGTCCAGGCAGGGGATGACGCGGACCGCGACGCCCATCTCAGCCCGCCGCCCGTGACGCGCCGCCGACCGCCCGCACCGCGGCCAGCGCCTCGGGCAGCGTGAACCGGCCCGCGTAGAGCGCCTTGCCGACGATCGAACCCTCGATGTTGGCCCCGGCCGCGGCCGCCTCGGCCAGCGCCACCAGGTCGGACACCTCGGCGACGCCACCGGAGGCGATGATCGGCGCGGGGGTTGCGGCGGCGACGTCGCGCAGCAGCTCGACGTTCGGGCCGCGCAGCGTGCCGTCCTTGCTGACGTCGGTGACGACGTAGCGGGCGCAGCCGTCGCGGTCGAGGCGGGCGAGGACCTCCCAGAGGTCGCCGCCGTCGGCGGTCCAGCCGCGGGCGGCCAGCCGGTGGCCGCGTTCGGTGATCCGCACATCGAGACCGACGGCGATGCGCTCCCCGTGCGCGGCGATCGCCCGGGCGCACCAGTCGGGGTTCTCCAGCGCGGCGGTGCCGAGGTTCACCCTGGCGCAGCCGGTGGCAAGGGCGCGCTCCAGCGACTCGTCGTCGCGAATGCCGCCGGACAGCTCGACGGCCACGTCGAGCTTGCCGACCACGCCCGCCAGCAGTTCGGCGTTGGAACCGCGGCCGAACGCAGCGTCGAGGTCGACGAGGTGGATCCATTCGGCGCCGTCGCGCTGCCAGGTCAGGGCCGCCTCGAGCGGGTCGCCATAGCCGGTCTCGGTGCCGGCCTCGCCCTGCACCAGGCGAACGGCCTGGCCGTCGGCGACATCGACCGCGGGAAGCAACGTGAAGCTCACGCCGGCAGCCTACCGACGGCGCGGCCGCAGCTAGCCGACGACGTCGCGCAGCCAGTTCCGCAGCACCGCCGCGCCCGCGTCGCCGGACTTCTCGGGGTGGAACTGGGTGGCCGCCAGCGCGCCGTTCTCCACGGCGGCGACGAAGTCCTCGCCGTGGTGGGCCCAGGTGACCAGTGGCGGACGGAGCACCCTCGACTCGGCAAGCTCCCAGCGCCGCACCCCGAAGGAGTGCACGAAGTAGAAGCGGGTGTCCGCGTCCAGGCCGGCGAACAGGACGGAGCCGCTCGGCGCCCGCACGGTGTTCCAGCCCATGTGTGGCAGCACGTCGGCCTTGAGTCGCTCGACGGTTCCGGGCCACTGCCCGCAGCCGTCGGTGTGCTCGCCCCATTCGACGCCGTGGTCGAACAGCACCTGCATGCCCACGCAGATCCCGAGCACGGGACGGCCCCCGGCGAGCCTGCGCTCGATGATCCGTGGTCCGTCCACGCGCGCCAGACCCGCCATGCAGGCGGCGAACGCGCCGACCCCCGGCACGACCAGCCCGTCGGCCGCGAGCGCGGCGTCGGCGTCGGCGGTCACCGTCACCTCGGCGCCCACCCGGCGCAGGGCTCGTTCCGCGGAGCGCAGGTTGCCCGATCCGTAGTCCAGCACGACGATCCGCGTCACCGGACAAGAATACGGGTGGCTGTTCGCGAAACGGCCCGGGATCCGGATCGGCCCTGCCAGGATGTCGGCCATGACGGAGCCGCGGGGTGTCGCGATCGACCGGGTGTTCGGGCCGGGGCGGGCGGCGGGCCGGGAGGTCGCGCGCGCGATCTGGCTCGCCTCGGCCGCGTCGGTCCCCGACGGGGTGCCCGCGGGGGCGTTCGTGGTGGATCCCGAACGGGCGCAGCGGTGCATCGACGATCTGGGGACGATCGTCGAGGACCTGCAGCTGGGGCTGCTACCGCTGCAACGGTTGATGCACGTCGCGCCCAGCGAGGACGGGGTGAGCCGGAACGTCGCCCGCAACGCCGCGCTCATGGCCCGGCGCGCGGAGACCTACGTGGCGGCCTGGGCGGCGCAGCTGGAACAGACCCGCGACGCGCTGTCCCGGCAGCTGGCGGCCTACCGGGACGCGGACGAGGCGAACGCCGGACGGCGCGGGTGAGGCGCGCCCGCAGCGCCGCGCTGATGGCGTTGCTCGCGGCGCTGGCCGGCTGTGCGGCTCCGGAGCCCGCCGCTCAGGGCGCCCCAGCCGTGGCCGCCCCGGTCCCGGCCTCCGCGACCGCCCAGCCCGCCGGTGCGGCCCCGCGGGTGGCGCATCCCCGGGACGCGCGCGGCATCGCGGTCTGCGACCTGCTCACCCCGGCGCAGCTCACCGCCCTGGGCCTGCGGCCCGAGACCGCGGAGCCGAAGGTGCTCGGCACCGGGCGGCTCTGCGGCTGGAGGTCCACGACCGTGGGTGAGCCCGCCGGGCTCACGATCGCCACCGAGATCGACGTCCGCGGCCTGGACTACCTCTACGGGATCCGGGACACGTTCGCGGTGTTCGAACCCCTCGAGGTGGCCGGCCATCCCGCGGTGCGGGCCGACGGCAACGCCGACGGCCGGTGCTCGCTCTACGTCGCGATCGCCGAGTACCAGCTGCTCTCCGCCGACGGCAACCTCGCCGGCCGTCCGCTGCCCGATCCCTGCGCGCGGTCCCGCCGGATGATCGAGGCCGTGCTGTCCAACCTGCCCCCGCTGCGGTGAGTGCGAGTCCGCACAGCCGAGACGATCGCCGAACGGCCCGCGGTACTCACTCACCCACCCCGTGGATACGCGCGCGACACCTGCTCAGCTCAGAGCGTGCCCTTGGTCGAGGCGATTCCGGTGATCTTCTCATCGGGCGCGACCGCCGCCCGAAGGGCGCGCGCCAGGGCCTTGAACTCGGCCTCGGTGATGTGGTGCGGATCGCGCCCGTCCACCACCCGCACGTGCAGCGCGAGATGGCCGTGAAAGGCCAGCGACTCGAACACGTGCCGGTTGAGCACCGTCGGGTAGTGCCCACCGACGACGAAGGCCTGCATGAACTCCGGCTCGCCGGTGTGCACCGTGTAGGGCCGCCCCGAGACGTCGACGACGGCCTGGACCAGCGCCTCGTCCATCGGGATCCAGGCGTCACCGAAGCGGCGGATCCCCTTCTTGTCGCCGAGCGCCTGGCGCAGCGCCTGGCCGAGCACGATCGCGACGTCCTCCACGGTGTGGTGCGCGTCGAGCTCGACGTCGCCCGACGCGCGCACCGTCAGGTCGAACGCCCCGTGTTTGCCCAGCGCGTCGAGCATGTGGTCGAAGAACGGGACACCCGTGGAGATCTCGGTGGTGCCGGTGCCGTCGAGATCGATCTCGACGAGGACCTTCGACTCCTTGGTGACCCGCTCGACCCGACCGATCCGACTCACGACAACTCCTCCGTAGCCACGTCCCGTGCGATCCGCAGGAACGCGTCGTTCTCCGCGGGTGTTCCGATCGTGACCCGCAGTCGCCCGGCGATGCCCACGTCCCGGATCAGCACGCCGCGCTCCAGGAAGGCCCGCCAGGCCGACGGGGCGTCGGCGAACCGACCGAAGAGCACGAAGTTGGCGTCACTGGGCACGACGTCGTAGCCGGCCGCGGCCAGCGCGGCCACCACCCGCTCGCGTTCGGCGCGCAGCGCCGCCACCGACCCCAGGGTCGCCTGCGCGTGCCGCAGTGCCGCCCGCGCCGCGGCCTGCGTCAGCGCCGAGAGGTGGTAGGGCAGCCGGACCAGCAACAGGGCGTCGATGACCGCGGGCGCCGCGGCCAGATAACCCAGCCGCCCCCCGGCGAACGCGAACGCCTTGCTCATCGTCCGGGACACGATCAGCTTGTGGCCGTGCGAGGCGAGCAGGGTGATCGCGCTGGGCCGGTCGGAGAACTCGGCGTAGGCCTCGTCGACGACGACGAGGCCGGGCGCCGCGTCGATCAAGGCGGCCAGCTCCGCCGGTTCCAGCGACTGCCCGGTGGGGTTGTTGGGGCTGGTCAGGAACGTGACGTCCGGCGCCCGGTCACGCAGCAGCGCCGCGGCGGCGTCGACGTCGATCGAGAAGTCGGCCCGCCGCGGGGCGGGCAGCCACTCGGTGCGGGTTCCCGCGGCGATGATCGGGTGCATCGAGTACGACGGCTCGAAACCGAGCGCCGTGCGGCCCGGTCCCCCGAAGGCTTGCAGGATCTGCTGGAGGATCTCGTTGGAGCCGTTGGCCGCCCAGAGGTTCGCGGCGCTCAGCGGCACGCCGGTGGCGGTGCTGAGGTAGGCCGCCAGGTCGGTTCGCAAGGCGACGGCGTCCCGGTCCGGATAGCGGTTCAGCTGGGCCGCTGCCTCTGCGGCGGCGGCCGTGATGTCGGCGACCAGTTCCGGGGGTGGCGGATAGGGGTTCTCGTTGGTGTTCAGCCGCACGGCGACGTCGAGCTGTGGGGCGCCGTAGGGGCTCTTGCCGCGCAGGTCCGCGCGCAGCGGGAGCTGCTCGAGCGTGACCTCTGCGCCCACCGCGGGCGTGGTGGCCGTCACCGGGCGAACCGGGCGGTCACCGCGGCACCGTGGGCCGGCAGGTCCTCCGCGGCCGCGAGGGTGACGACCCGATCGGCCACCGCGCGCAGCGCGTCCTCGGAGTACTCGACGAGCTGCACCCCGCGCAGGAACGTCTGCACCGACAGCCCGGCGGAATGCCGCGCGCAGCCGCCGGTGGGAAGCACGTGGTTGGAGCCCGCGCAGTAGTCGCCCAGCGAGACCGGCGCGAACGGCCCGATGAAGATCGCCCCCGCATTACGGACCCGCAGCGCGACCGCGCGGGCGTCCGCGGTCTGGATCTCCAGGTGCTCCGCCGCGTAGGCGTCGACGACCGCGACGCCGTCGTCGAGGTCGCGGACCAGGATCGTGCCCGACTGCGGGCCGCCGAGCGCGGTGCGGATCCGCTCGACGTGTTTGGTCGCCCGCAGCTGACGCTCCAGCTCGGCGTCGACGGCGTCGGCCAGCACATCGCTCGTGGTGACGAGCACCGAGGCCGCCGACGGGTCGTGCTCGGCCTGGGAGATGAGGTCGGCGGCGACGTGCGCCGCGTCGGCGCCGCCGTCGGCCAGCACCGCGATCTCGGTGGGCCCGGCCTCGGCGTCGATGCCGACCAGCCCGCGCAGCAGCCGCTTGGCGGCGGTGAGGTAGATGTTGCCGGGACCGGTGATCATGTCGACCGGCTCCAGCTCGGCGCCGTCCGTGTCGGTGCCGCCGTGCGCCAGCAGCGCGACGGCCTGCGCACCGCCGACCGCCCAGACCTCCTCGACGCCCAGCAGCGCGGCGGCGGCCAGGATCGTCGGATGCGGCAGCCCGCCGTGCTCGGCCTGCGGCGGCGACACCACCACCAGCGACTCGACGCCCGCCTCCTGGGCGGGAACGACGTTCATCACGACGCTGGACGGGTAGACCGCCAGCCCACCCGGGGCGTAGAGCCCGACGCGGCGGACCGGGATGAACCGCTCGGTGACCGTGCCGCCCGGCACCACGTCCGTCACGATGTCGGGGCGGCGCTGGTCGGCGTGCACCCGGCGGGCCCGCTCGATCGAGGTCTCCAGCGCGGCGCGCACGCCCGCGTCGAGCCGGTCGAGCGCGCTGTGCAGCGTCTGTCGCGGAACCCGCACCGCGGCGGGCCGGACCTGGTCGAAACGTTCGGTGTACTCCAGCGCGGCCGCCACGCCGCGCTCGCGGACGGCGTCGACGATCGGCCGGACCTGCTCGAGCACCGCATCGACGTCCACGTCCGCACGCGGCAGCACGGTGCGGAGCGCGGCGGGACCGGGCAGGGGCGTCGAACGCAGGTCGATGCGGCGCAGCATGGCACTCAGCGTAATGGGTGGTTCGCAGAGACCTTTTCGCCGCAGGTCACGTCCGGTCGTGAGTGCGGCACAGTGTTCGAACACTGTGCCGCACTCACAGCCTCACCGGAGGTCGAGGCCGATGTCGAGCGCGGTGACCGAATGGGTCAGCGCACCGACGGCGAGGTAGTCGACGCCCGTCTCGGCGTAGGCGCGGGCGTTGTCCAGGGCGAGCCCGCCGCTGGACTCCAGCCGCGTCGTCCGCTCCCCGCGGCGGCGGACCGCCTCCGCGGTGTCGTCCACCGAGAAGTTGTCCAGCAGCACGAGTTCGGCGTCCAGCGCCAGCACCTCGTCGAGCTGCGCCAGCGAGTCGACCTCCACCTCGCAGGGCAGCCCGGGCACCTGCGCGCGCACCGCGGCCAGCGCCGCGCCCACCGAACCCGCCGCGGCCACGTGGTTGTCCTTGATCAGGACGGCGTCGCCGAGACCGAGCCGGTGGTTGACCCCGCCGCCGCACCGCACCGCGTACTTCTCCAGCAGCCGAAGCCCCGGCAGGGTCTTGCGGGTGTCGCGGATCGCCGCGCCGGTGCCGGCCACGGCGTCGACCCAGAGCCGGGTCGCGGAGGCGACCCCGGACAGATGGCACAGCAGGTTGAGCGCGGTCCGCTCCGCGGTGAGCAGGCCACGCACCGGCGCCCGGAGGACGAGCGCGGGCTCGCCCGCGACCAGCCGGTCGCCGTCGGTCAGCTCGGCGAGCACCTCGTATCCGCCGGGGCCCAGCACGGTGTCGAGCACCGCGCGAGCGGCGGGCAGCCCGGCCAGCACGCCCCCGCGGCGGGGGGTGAACTCCGCCACCGCGACCGCGTCGGCCGCGACGGTGGCCGCGGTCGTCGCGTCGGGGCCGTAGCGCAGGTCCTCGGCCAGCGCGGTGTCCACGACGCGACGCAGATCCTGCAGGTCGGGTCCGGCGGTGACGGTCATGCCGCACCCCTCGTCGCCAGCTCGGTGCGCACCACCGGGGCCCCGGCCGGGTCCAGGCCGAGGACCAGGCTCGCGCGCTGCCACCGGTCGTCCCGCTCCGGGAAGTCGGTACGAACGTGACAGCCGCGGGTCTCGGTCCGGGTACCCGCGGCGACGAGAACCGCCTGGGCCAGCAGGGTCAGCGCCGCGTCCTCCACACCGGACCGGTCGGTCGGAGCCCGCAGCAGGGTCGCGGCCTCCACCGAGTCCGAGGCCGCGGCCAACCCGGCGGCGTCGCGTCCGATGGCCGCGCTCGCGCTCATCGCCCGCTGCACTCTCGCGCGGTCGGCGATCCCGATCGCGGGCGTCCGGACGGCGCCGGCACCGGCCACACCGCGCGGGCCGGCCAGGTCCGCGGCCACCGCGCGGGCCGCCCGCCCACCGAGGACCAGCCCTTCGAGCAGGCTGTTCGAGGCCAGCCGATTGGCCCCGTGCAACCCGGTCCGGGCGATCTCGCCCGCTGCGTACAGGCCCGGCACCGCGGTGCGTCCGGCCACGTCGGTGACGACACCGCCGCAGGCGTAGTGCGCCGCCGGGGCGACCGGGATCGGTTCCCGCACCGGATCGACTCCCGCCGCGCGGCATGCCGCGGACACCGTCGGGAACCGGGTGGTGAAGTCCTCGATCCCGGTCGCGTCGAGCCAGACGCAGTCGGCGCCGGTCTCGGCGAGCCGACGGGTGATCGCGGCGGCGACGACGTCGCGCGGCGCGAGCTCGGCCAGCGGGTGCACCTCGGTCATGAACCGGCGGCCGGCCCGGTCGAGCAGCGGTGCGCCCTCGCCCCGCACGGCCTCGGTGACCAGGGGGCGCCTGCCGTTGGCCCCCGGAGTCCACAGCACGGTCGGGTGGAACTGCACGAACTCCACGTCGGCCACGGTGGCGCCGGCCCGCAGCGCGAGCGCGATCCCGTCCCCGGTGGCCGTCTCCGGGTTGGTCGTGCTCGCGTACAGATGCCCGTACCCGCCACTGGCCAGCAGTACCGCGGGGGCGTGCAGCACCCCGGGAACGCCCCGGTCGTCCAGGACCACGAGCCCGACGACGCGGCCCGCGTCGTCGAGCAGCGCGTCGAGGGCCACGTGCCCGGCAAGCATCGGCAGCCCGTTCGCCGAGGCGACCAGCGCTCGTTCGATCTCGGCCCCGGTCGCGTCCCCACCCGCGTGCACGACGCGGAAGGCCGAATGCCCGCCCTCGCGGGCGCGCGCCAGCCCGCCGTCCGGGCGCCGGTCGAAGACCGCGCCGCGGGCCTGCAGCGCGCGGACGGCGGCCGGGCCCGCGCCGATGATCGACTCGACGGCGGCGGGATCGCAGAGTCCGGCGCCCGCAGCGACCGTGTCGGCGACGTGCGCCGCGACGGTGTCTGCCGGCACGTCACCGACGACGACGGCCACCCCGCCCTGGGCCCAGCGGGTGCATCCGGCGTCCGGCGCGTCCTTGGTGACGACGACGACGCGCAGACCCGCCTCGACCGCATCGAGTGCGGCGGTCAAGCCGGCCACGCCGCTCCCGACGACGACGACGTCGGCGCTCGCCGCCCAGGTGGCCGCGACGCCGCCCGCGGCCTCGCCCCGGCGGGCGGGCGCGCCCTTCGGCCCGCTCACTCACCGCCCCCCGGGCGGCCGATCTCGATCATCCGCTGCACCGCGGCGCGGGCCCGGGCCCCCAGCTCGGGGTCGACATGCACCTCGTCGACACCGTCGCGCAGCGCACGCAGCAGCTTCTCCGGGGTGATCATCTTCATGAACCGGCAGGAGGCGCGGTCGTTCACCGCCCGGAAGTCGACCTCGGGGGCGGCCCTGCGCAGCTGGTACAGCATCCCGACCTCCGTCGCGACCAGCACCGAGCGGGCGCCGACGGCGCGGGCGGCGTCGAGCATCCCGCCGGTCGAGAGGATCTTCACCCGGTCCTGCGGCACCACGCCGGTGCCCGCGAGGTAGAGCGCCGAGGTGGCACAGCCGCACTCCGGGTGCACGAACAGCTCGGCCTCGGGATCCGCCTGCACCTGCGCGGCGAGCTCCGCGCCGTTGATTCCCGCATGCACATGGCACTCGCCCGCCCAGACGTGCATGTTCTCCCGGCCCGTGATCCGCTGGACGTGCGCGCCGAGGAACTGGTCGGGCAGGAACAGCACCTCACGGTCGGCGGGGATCGACTCCACGACCTCGACCGCGTTCGACGAGGTGCAGCAGATATCGGTCTCGGCCTTCACCGCCGCGGTGGTGTTGACATAGGAGACGACGACCGCGCCGGGATGCTCGGCCTTCCAGGCGCGCAGGTCGTCGGCGGTGATCGAGTCGGCGAGTGAACAGCCCGCGCGCGCATCGGGGATGAGCACCCTCTTGTCCGGGGCGAGGATCTTGGCCGTTTCGGCCATGAAATGCACGCCGCAGAAGACGATCGTGTCCTGCTGCGCCTCGGCAGCGATCCGCGACAGCGCCAGCGAGTCGCCGACGTGGTGTGCCACGTCCTGGATCTCGGGCAGCTGGTAGTTGTGGGCCAGCACGACGGCGTTGCGTTGCTCGGCCAGAGCGCGGACCTGGTCTGCCCACGCGGTGTCGACGACCGGCGACACCGGGGGGAGCACCTCGGACAGGCTCATCGGATACCTCCATCCCTGTTTTCGACTATCAATCGAAAACGGGGCTGATCGTAGCAGCAGGCCACGCCGCCGGACATCGCCCCCGTGACCCTCCCCTCATCAGCGGGCCACCTTTCCGACACCGGCGGTTGGGGCACCGGCCATCCCCCGGCGACGACCCACGTGATCAACGAGGCCGGGTCCGGGACACCGGCCCACGGGCCTAGGCTTGCTGGTATGCCCGCCGTTCGCGCCCTCCGTCCGACGGGCCACGAGGTGCTCGCCGCCGTGCTGCGGGTCCGCGACGGCGCGCTCCAGGTCCTGGCCTGGCAGCGGGCCTTCGAGCCGGACGCGGGGCGCTGGGCGCTGCCGGGCGGGCGGCTGCAGGACGACGAGGACGTCGAGGCGTCGGTGCGCCGCCAGCTCGCCGAGAAGGTCGACGTCCGCGAGGTCACCCACGTCGAACAGCTCGGGGTCTTCAGCGCTCCGGACCGGGTGCCGGGTGAGCGCCTGGTGGCCACGGCGTTCCTGGGGCTGGTGCCCTCCGACGCCGACCCGGCCGTCCCCGCCGACACCGCCTGGCACCGGGTGTCCGCGCTGCCGCCGACGGCGTTCGACCACACCGACATCATCGCGGCCGCCCGGGACCGGCTGCGGGCCAAGCTGTCCTACACGAACCTCGGGTTCGCGCTGGCCCCGGCAACGTTCACGATCTCCGCACTGCGCGAGCTCTATGCCGCCGCCCTCGGGCATCCCGTGTCGGCGACCAACCTGCAGCGGGTTCTCACCCGGCGCGGGCAGCTCGAGCCGACCGGCGAGGTGGCGCCCCCGGGACCGGCCGGCGGGCGGCCCGCGGCCCTGTTCCGGTTCGCGGGCCGGTCGCTGCGGGTCACCGACGCCTTCGCCGTGCTACGGCCGCCGGGCGACCCGGGACGCAGCGTCGTACCGTAGTCGCCGTGGCCGCGTCGCTTCCGTTGTTCCCGCTGGATACGGTCCTGCTGCCCGGCGCCACGCTGCCGCTGCACGTCTTCGAGCCGCGCTATCGCCAGCTCACCCTCGACCTGGTCACCGGGGTCGTGCCGGACAGGCGGTTCGGCATCGTCGCGATGCGCGAGGGATGGGCCCCGGACCAGCACGGCATGGCCGGGCTGCACGAGGTCGGCTGCGCCGCCGAGCTGCTCGATGCCCGGCGGCTGCCCGACGGCCGGTTCGACATCGTCACCCGGGGCGGGCGCCGGTTCCGGTTGCTGGATCTCGACGCCGAGTCGAAGCCCTATCTCGTGGGCACGGTCGAGTACCTGCCCGACGATCCTGCGGCCCCGGAGCACGACGACCCGGCGCCGGCCCTGGCCGCCGCCGCCCGCGCCGCCTACCGGCGCTACTGCGCGACGGCGTGGCGCGGCGACGTCCGGACCGAGCCCGGGCCGGACGTCGCGCTGGACACGCTGGCGCATGTGCTCGCCGCCGACTGCCTGTTGTCGATCGAGGACCGGCAGCAGTTGCTCGAACAGACCTGTCCGGCCGAGCGCCTGCGGATGGTGCGCGCGATCCTGGTGCGGGAAACGGAACTGCTGACTCAGCTGCACGCGGTCCCGGCCTCGATCAGGTCCTTCGCCGTCGAGCACAGCCCCAACTGACCCGCGAGTCGCGGGATTTCCGTGCGCGAGTCGCGGGATTTCCGCGACCGAGTCGGGGTCCGCCGTCAGATCCAGCCGTACCGGCTGCGCAGCTCGTTGGCGACGTGGTCGAACCGGATCCGATCGAGCACCGCGCCCTCCCGGCGGATGTCGTGCTCGCCGACCTCGAGCACCCGATCCAGCCGAACGTAGGATGCGCGGCCCTGCCGGTCCCACATCCCGGACCCGATCCCGACCCAGTCCGGGTCGCCGGCGCGGTCGGCCTGGCTGGACAGCATCAGCCCGAGGAGTTCCGCGCCGCTGCGGCCGACAACCAGCAGTGGACGATCCTTGCCCTGCGCCGGGTCGTCCTCGAAGGGCACCCACGCCCACACGATCTCGCCGGGGTCGGCGGCGCCGTCGAGATCGGGGGCATAGCTGATCCGACGGGCCCGCTCCTCGGCCGGGACGGTCTTCGCACCGCGCCGCTCGGCCGGGCCGGCGGGCGCGCCGCCGGTCCGCTCGATCGTGGCCACCGTGCTCGACGTCGTTGTCGGCTCTGTGGACAGCCGGTCCTGCTCGGCCGTCACTGTGCGGCGAAACAACCGCCTCCAGTTCACCATGCGCCACAGGATGCCGGAGTCATGCCGCGGTGCGGCCTCAGCACACCCGATCGGGTGAAAGGAGCTCGCCGTGCCGGCTGCAGCGGGCGGTCCAGCCCATCGGGGTCACCTGCACCACCATCCGCCGCGCGCACTGCGGGCAGTACCGCGGGGGCTCCAACTCCCGCCGGGACGCGCAACGCGGATGCTCACCCGCCTCCGCCGCCCGCCCGCACTGCGCGCAGAACCGGGCGCTCACCGGGGCGCTCACAGCGTGTCGTTGAGGGCCTTGAGCGGCATCGCCAGCTCCCCGAGCAGATCGATATCGGCCTCGGCGGGCCGACCCAGGGTGGTCAGGTAGTTCCCCACGATCACCGCGTTGATCCCACCCAACAGCCCCTGCCGCGCCCCCAGATCCCCCAGGGTGATCTCCCGCCCGCCGGCGAACCGCAAAATCGTGCGCGGCAACGCCAACCGGAACGCCGCCACCGCCCGCAGCGCATCGGTCCCCGACATCGGCTCCAACTCCCCGAACGGGGTCCCCGGCCGCGGATTCAGAAAGTTCAACGGCACCTCGTCCGGCGCCAACGCCGCCAACTGCCCGGCGAACTCGGCCCGCTGCGCCAACGACTCACCCATCCCGATGATCCCGCCGCAGCACACCTCCATCCCGGCCTCGCGCACCAACCGCAGCGTCTCCCAGCGCTCCTGCCAGGTATGCGTGGTGACCACGGTGTCGAAATGCGACCGCGCGGTCTCCAGATTGTGGTTGTAGCGGTGCACCCCCATCGCGGCCAGCGCCTGCGCCTGCTCGGCGGTGAGCATCCCCAGCGAACACGCGATATTGATGTCCAACTCGTCCTTGATCGCCGCGATCCCGGCCGCCACCTGGGCCATCAACCGCTCATCGGGCCCACGCACCGCCGCCACGATGCAGAACTCGGTCGCCCCGGTCTTCGCGGTCTGCTTGGCCGCCTCCACCAACATCGGGATATCCAGCCACGCCGACCGCACCGGCGAGTCGAACAACCCCGACTGCGAACAGAAATGGCAGTCCTCCGGACAGCCACCGGTCTTCAGCGAGATGATCCCCTCGACCTCGACCTCCGGCCCGCACCAGCGCATCCGCACCTCATGCGCCAGCGACAACAACGCATCCAACGCCGAATCCGGCAGCCGCAGCACCTCAAGCACCTGGGCCTCGGACAACCCCTCACCCCGCTCCAGCACCTGGGCCCGGGCCAGCGCGAGGATGTCCGACTGCTCTGTGGTCACGGTGGTCACGCCTGGGGAGTGTGCCATCCGCCCCCCAGCGCCGGGGCCAGGGTGTGACGGGCAACCTCCGCGAACTCGTCCGGCGGCAGCGCGGCGGCGCCGTCCGGCAGCGCGCCGAGCAGCGGGACCGCGGTGACGAGCGGCAGGTCGGTGAGGTTGTGCCGGGAGGCGAGGTCCGGCTCGGCGGGCCACGCCCCGACGACGACGCCGGCGCAGGTCAACCCCCGAGTCCGCAGCACCTCGACGGTCAACGCGCTGTGGTTGAGCGTGCCGAGTCCCGCGGCGGCGACGACCAGCACGGGCGCGTCGAGCAGCGCGGCGACCTCGGCGAGGGTGCCGTCGCCGGTGAACCGCACGAGCAGCCCGCCCGCGCCCTCCACCAGCACCAGGTCGTGATCGGTGGCCAGCTCGGCGGCGGCCTCGGCGGCCTCGGCGGGGGTGAGGGGGGCGGCCCCGATGCGGCCGGCCGCGGTGAACGGCGCGAGCGGGTCGGGGTAACGCGCCAGCTCCCGGGTGGTCACGCCCGGCACCAACCGCTGGACCTCGGCGAGATCACCCGCCTCGGCGGGCCCGACCCCGGTCTGCGCGGGCTTGAGCACGGCCACCCGCTCGCCGCGGCCGACGGCGTTCGCCGCCACGGCCGCGGTGACGATCGTCTTGCCCACGCCGGTCCCGGTGCCGGTGACGACGAGGATCACGGCCGCACCTGTGCCAGGACCGCCGCGAGCACCTCCCGTGCGCGGTCCAGGTCGGCGTCGGTGAGGTCGGCCCGTGCGGTGAGCCGCAGCCTGCTGGTCCCCTCGGGAACCGACGGCGGACGGAAACACCCGACCCGCAGCCCCAGCTCGGCGCACCGCCCGGCCGCCGCGAACGCGACCTCGGGCTCGCCCAGCACCACCGACACCACCGCGGACGGCGGTGCGGGGACCCCGGCCGCCTCCGCCAGGGCCGCCGCGGCCGCCAGCACCGCCGCCGGCAGCCCGGGGTCCTCGCGCAGGATCTGCAGCGCCGCCAGCGCCGCCCCGGCGCAGGCGGGCGCCAACCCGGTATCGAAGATCATCGTTCGGGCGGTGTCGACCAGGTGGTCGACCACCCGCCGCGGGCCCAGTACCGCCCCGCCCTGGCTCCCCAGGGACTTGGACAAGGTCATGGTCACCACGACGTCGTCCGCCCCGGCGAGGCCCTCGGCGGCCACCAGCCCACGCCCGCCCGGCCCGCACACCCCGAGCCCGTGCGCCTCGTCGACGACCAGCACCGCCCGGCGGTCCCGGCACACCGCGTGCAGGTCACGCAGCGGGGCCAGGTCGCCCTCCGCCGAGTTCACGCTGTCGGTGACGACGATCGCGCGCTCCTCCGCGCGCCGGGCGAGTGCGTCGTCGACGGCGGCGAGGTCGTTGTGCGGGGTGACCGCGACCCGGGCGCGCGAAAGCCGGCAGGCGTCGACGAGCGAGGCGTGGTTGGCCGCGTCGGAGACGATCAGCGACCCGGGCCCGGACAGCGCCGTGACCGCGCCGAGGTTGGCCGTGTAGCCGCTGGAGAACACCAGCGCCGCCTCGGCGCCGGTGAACGCGGCGAGGGTGTCCTCGAGCTGGGCGTGCAGCTCGGTGCTGCCGGTGACCAGTCGCGATCCCGTCGAGCCCGCGCCCCAGGTGCGCAGCGCGGCCGCCGCACCGTCGATCACCCGCTTGTCCCGGGACAACCCCAGGTAGTCGTTGCCCGCGAGATCGAGCAGCGGTTCGTCGGCGGGGCGGGGCCGCAGCGCGCGGCGCAGCCCGGCGGCGCGGCGGCGCTCGGCGTTGCGGTCCATCCAGGCCAGCGGGTGCTCGGGGTCCACGACCAGCGACCCTATGCGCCGGGGTCCGGCGCCGGTACGTGATGTCGCCCGGATCGTCCGCCGGGGACGTCCGATCGGGTCGAGCTCGCGGCCGCGGCCGCCCGGACCCCGGCGGTGATCATCGCGAGTTCCTCGGCGGTGCAGACATAGGGCGGCATCGTGTAGACGAGGTCCCGGAACGGCCGCAGCCACACCCCCGCATCGGTCGCGGCCGCCGTCGCCGCGGCCAGGTCCACCTCGTGGTCGAGCTGCACCACCCCGATCGCGCCGAGCACCCGAACGTCGACGACGCCCGGCAGGTCCCGGGCCGGTGCGAGCCCGTCGCGCAGCGCCGCCTCGATCCCCGCGACCCGCCCGCGCCAGTCCTCGGACAGCAGCAGGTCCACCGACGCGTTCGCGACCGCCGCGGCCAGCGGGTTGCCCATGAACGTCGGGCCGTGCATGAGGACGCCCGCCTCGCCCTCGCAGATCCCGTGGGCGACCTGTGCGGTGCACAGCGCCGCCGCCATCGTCAGGTAGCCGCCGGTGAGGGCCTTGCCGACGCACATGACGTCCGGGCTGATGCCGGCATGCTCCGCGGCGAACAGCTCACCGGTGCGTCCGAAGCCGGTCGCGATCTCGTCGAAGACCAGCAGGACGTCGTGGGCCAGACACAGCTCGCGCAGCACCTGCAGGTAGCGCGGGTCGTGGAAGCGCATGCCGCCCGCGCCCTGCACGACCGGTTCGACGATGACCGCGGCCAGCTCGTCGGCGTGCCGCTCGAGCAGCCCGGCGAGCTCGTCCACATAGGCCGGCGTGAACTCCCGGGGCGGGGCGCTCGCGAAGACCTGTCGCGGCAGCACGTCGGTCCACAGCGAGTGCATCCCCCCGTCGGGGTCGCAGACGCTCATCGCGCCGAACGTGTCGCCGTGGTAGCCGCCCCGCCAGGTCATCAGCCGATGCTTGCCGGGCCGGCCCCGCGACCGCCAGTACTGCAGGCACATCTTGATCGCGACCTCGACCGACACCGAGCCGGAGTCGGCGAGGAACACGTGCTGCACGGGCTCCGGGGTGATCTCGACCAGCCTGCGGGCGAGCTCGACGGCCGGGCCGTGGGTCAGCCCACCGAACATGACGTGGCTCATCGCGCCGAGCTGGTCGCGGACCGCGGCGTCCAGCACCGGATGCCGGTAGCCGTGGATCGCCGCCCACCACGACGACATCCCGTCGACCAGTTCGCGGCCGTCGGCCAGCCGCAGCCGCACGCCCGAAGCCTCCGCGACGAGCAGCGAGGGCTGCCGCGCGGGGAGCGGAGCGTAGGGGTGCCACACGTGCCGCCGGTCGATGGCCAGCAGGTCGTCCTCGGTCACGACACCCGAGCCTAACCGCGACCGGACGCTGTCCCCCATCGTCCTACCAGGACGTCCCCGGCCGATGACGACGTCCTGCGCCCGGTCCGCGACCGACGCGACCGGCCTCGTTCGGTGTCGGGTGGACCCGGCCGATCGGCGACGACGACCGGTTCCGGCTCGTGGCGGGCGGGCGCGTCCCCGGCGAGCTCATCTCGATAGGCTGGCGGATCATGTCCGCCGCCACCTCCGATGCCGCCGTCGGGACCACCCACCCCGCGCGGTCCCGGCGCCGCGAGCTCGGGCAGACGAGTGCCCGCTCGCTGCTGCTCACCGTGCTCGGCGAGTTCGTGCTGCCCCGCGACGAGCCGGTGTGGACCCAGGTGCTCCTCGACGTGCTCGGCGGACTCGGCGTCGAGCAGAAGTCGGCCCGCCAGGCGCTCGCCCGCACCGCCGCGGAGGGCCTGCTGGTCTCCGGCCGGTCCGGGCGCCGGGTGCGGTGGTCGCTCACCGAGCCCGGTCGACGGCTGCTCGCCGACGGAGCCGCGCGCATCTACGGCTTCGGCGCCGCGTCCGGGCCGTGGGACGGCCGGTGGCTGGTCCTGCTGGTCAGCGTGCCGGAGTCGCGGCGTCAGCTCCGGCACCGGCTGCGCACCCGGCTGGCCTGGGCCGGGCTCGGATCGCCCTCGCCCGGGGTGTGGCTCTCCCCCGACCCGGGCAAACAGACCGAGGTGGCCGCGGTCGTGGAGGATCTCGGCCTGACGGCGGTGACCAGCTCGTTCGTCGGGTCGTTCGGCGCCATCGGACAGGAGAGCCAGATCGTCGCGCAGGCGTGGGACCTCGCCGAGGTCGAGGCCGCCTACGAGCAGTTCATCGACGAGTTCGGCCGGGCCGCCCCGCAGACCTCGGCCGATGTCCTCGCCCACCAGATCCAGCTGGTCCACGCCTGGCGGCGCTTCCCGTTCCTCGACCCGAAGCTGCCCGACGAGCTCCTGCCGCCGGGCTGGGCGGGCGCGCGGGCGGCGGAGCTGTTCGACACGCTGCACCGCGGGTGGGGCCGGCCGGCACAGCAGCACTGGCGGGAGCTGATGGCCGAGGCGAGCTGACCGCCCGCAACCGCCGCGGGCCGCGGTTCGGCCGAGAAGGCCGGTGTTGCCGTCCTCGGGGCACCCGCCTCCGCGGCCGCCGGGTACTGGCACCTACCCCAGGCAGCCCGGCCCGAGCAGCGCCTTGAGGTCGCCCATCAGGGCGGAACTGGCCGTGACCCGCAGACCGTCGTCGAGCCGCAGCACGGTGGTCCGGGTTCCGTTGATCAGGCTCAGATGCACCGGGCGCGGACCGGGATGGCTGGTGAGGACGTCCTTGAGCTTCGCGACCACCGGCGGGGTGCACCGGGTCGCGGCGAGGCTCACCGCCAGCGGGGTGCTGTTCTCCTCCCCCGCAGCCGACAGATCGGGCACCGCGAGGTCGTTGGCGATCAGCGAGACCCGGTCCTCCCGCTTGCTCACCCGCGCCTTGACCAGCACGATCGCGTCCTCGGCGACATCGACCCCGACCACCTGGTAGCAGCGCGGGAAGAACAGCACTTCGATACCACCGGCCAGGTCCTCGATCTGGGCCGACGCCCACGGCTCGCCGTTCCTGTTCACCCGCCGGTTGACGCCCGCGAGGATCCCGCCCACGGTGACCTGTGCACCGTCGCCGACCGTGCCGTCGAGGATGTTCTGGATCGGGGTGTCGGACTTCGCCGCGAGCACCTGCTCCACACCGTGCAGCGGATGCCCCGACACGTACAGGCCCAGCATCTCCCGCTCGACGGCGAGCCGGTGCTTGGCGTCCCATTCCTCGTCCGGCACCTTGACGTCGAAGATCCCGCCGAGGTCGGCCTCCTGCCCCCCGGTGCCGTCCATCGACCCGAACAGGTCGAACTGGCCCATCGAGGCGGCCCGCTTCGTGCTCATCACCGCGTCGATCGCGTCGGAGTGCACGAGCAACAGTCCCTTGCGGGAATGGCCGAGCGAGTCGAACGCCCCCGCCTTGATCAGCGATTCGACGACCTTCTTGTTGCAGACCACCGCGTCGACCTTGCGCAGGAAGTCGGAGAAGTCGGTGAAGGCCCCCTTCTCCTTGCGCGCCGCCACGATCGCGTCGACGACGTTCGCGCCGACATTGCGGATACCGCCGAGCCCGAACCGGATGCTGTCCCCGACCGGCGCGAAGTTGCGCACCGAGTCGTTGACGTCCGGCGGCAGCACGACGATGCCCATCCGCCGGCATTCCGCGAGGTAGACCGCGGCCTTGTCCTTGTCGTCGCGGACCGAGGTGAGCACCGCGGCCATGTACTCGGCCGGGTAGTTGGCCTTGAGGTAGGCGGTCCAGTACGACACGACCCCGTAGGCCGCCGAGTGCGCGCGGTTGAACGCGTAGTCGGAGAACGGAAGCAGAATGTCCCAGAGCGTGGTGACCGCATCAGTCGAGTAGCCGTGGTCGCGCATGCCCTGGGCGAAGGCGTCGTACTCCTTGTCGAGGATCTCCTTCTTCTTCTTGCCCATCGCGCGGCGGAGCAGATCGGCCTTGCCGAGGGTGTAGCCGGCGAGCTTCTGGGCGATCGCCATGACCTGTTCCTGGTAGACGATCAGGCCGTAGGTCTCGCCGAGAATGTCCTTGAGCGGCTCAGCCAGCTCCGGGTGGATCGGCTTCACCTCCTGCCGACCGTTCTTGCGGTCGGCGTAGTCGTTGTGCGCGTTGGCGCCCATCGGTCCCGGGCGGTACAGCGCGCCGACCGCGGAGATGTCGTCGAACTCGGTGGGCGCCATCCGGCGCAGCAGGTCGCGCATCGGGCCGCCATCGAGCTGGAACACCCCGAGCGTGTCGCCGCGGGCGAGCAGCTCGTAGGTCTTCTCGTCGTCGAGCCCGACCTTCTCGATCTCGAGCGCGGGCTTGCCGTTGAGCTCGATGTTCTCCAGGGCGTCGTCGATGATCGTGAGGTTGCGCAGCCCGAGGAAGTCCATCTTGAGCAGCCCGAGGGTCTCGCAGGCGCCCATGTCGAACTGCGTGATGATCGCGCCGTCGGCCTCCCGGCGCTGAATCGGGATGACGTCGAGCAGCGGCTTCGACGACATGATCACACCGGCCGCGTGCACACCCCACTGCCGCTTCAGGCCCTCCAGCCCGCGCGCCGTGTCGATGATCTCCTTGACCTGCGGGTCGGTCTCGTAGAGGGCGCGGACCTCGGCGGCCTCGGAGTGGCGCTTGTGGGAGGGATCGAAGATGCCCGCCAGTGGGATGTCCTTGCCCATGACCGCGGGCGGCATGGCCTTGGAGATGCGGTCGGCCACCGCGTAGCCGGGCTGGCCGTAGAGCACCCGCGCCGAGTCCTTGATCGCCGCCTTCGCCTTGATCGTGGAGTAGGTGATGATCTGCGCGATGCGGTCCTCACCGTATTTCTCGGTCGTGTAGCGGATCATCTCGCCGCGCCGGCGTTCGTCGAAGTCCATGTCGATGTCGGGCATCGAGACGCGCTCGGGGTTGAGGAACCGCTCGAAGATCAGCTTGTGCTCGATCGGATCGAGGTCGGTGATCCCCAGGGCGTAGGCCACGAGCGAGCCGGCCGCCGACCCGCGGCCGGGGCCGCAGCGGATGCCGACGGACTTCGCATACTGGATGAGGTCGGCCACCACGAGGAAGTAGCCGGGGAACCCCATCTGGATGATGATCGAGACCTCGTAGTCGGCCTGCTTGCGGTAGCGATCGGTGACGCCGTTCGGGAACCGCCGGTGCAGCCCCCGCTCGACCTCCTTGATCAGCCAGCTCTCCTCCGTCTCGCCGTCGGGCACGGGTGCGCGCGGCATGAGGTTCTGGCCCTCGGTGAACTCGACGTTCACCCGCTCGGCGATCAGCAGGGTGTTGTCGCAGGCCTCGGGGTGGACCGGGTCCCACAGCGCGCGCATCTCGGCCGGGGATTTGAGGTAGAAGTCCTGCGCGTCGAACTTGAACCGATTCGGGTCGGCCAGCGTCTTGCCGGTCTGCACGCACAGCAGGACCTCGTGCGACTTGGCGTCACCCGGGTACGTGTAGTGCAGGTCGTTTGTGGCCAGCCCGGGCAGGTCGAGCCGCTTCTTCAGCGCGAACAGGTCCTCCTGAACCCGCTTCTCGATGGCGATCCCGTGGTCCATCAACTCGCAGAAGAAGTTGTCCTTGCCGAAGATGTCCCGGTAGTCCGACGCGGCCTGGCAGGCGGCCTCGAAGTCACCCTGCTGCAGCAGCCGGGCCACCTCGCCCGAGGGGCAGCCGGTGGTGGCGATGATCCCCGAGCCGTAGGCCTCCAGCAGCTCACGGTCCATCCGCGGCTTGTAGTAGTAGCCTTCCAGCGAGGCCAGCGACGAGAGCCGGAAGAGGTTGTGCATCCCCTCCGTGGTCTCGGCGAGCAGCGTCATGTGGGTGTACATCAGGTCGGGGTTGTCCTCGCCGACAACCTGCCCGCCGAGCGTGGCCTTGCGGCGCTCGTGCCGCGAGCCCGGGGCCAGATAGCCCTCCATCCCGATGATCGGCTTGATGCCCGCGGCCCGCGCCTTGCGCCAGAACTCGTAGGCGCCGTACACGTTCCCGTGGTCGGTCATCGCCAGCGCCGGCATCCCCATCGCGGCCGCCTCGGCGAACAGGTCGTCCAGCCGCGCCGCACCGTCGAGCATCGAGAACTCGGTGTGCGTGTGCAGATGCACGAAGCTGTCGGTGCCCCCTGAGGACGTCACCGCGGTTCCTGCCGCTACCGATCTGGTCATCGAGACGTGCGCACACCCTTCCACGAGCAGCCGGGGCGGACGCGGAGGCTCGAGAAACCCACCCGCGCCTCGTCCGCTGGAGACGAGCCACCCTAACCCCGGTGACCGACGGTTCCGCTCACCCGCACTGCGGCATCGCCGAACGCGCTGCTCACCTGGCCGACCGGCGTGTCAGGCCCGGCCGGTCCCTCAGGCGGCCGCGGCGATCGGGCCGGTCGTGTGCCCGAGCACGCCCCGGTAGAGCTCCTCGAACCGGTCGAGGGTCGCGCCCAGCGCGTGCCGGGACGCGATCTGCCGGCTCGCCGTCCCCATCCGCCGGCGCAGCGCGGCGTCCGCAAGGAGTGTCGCGAGCCTCGCGGCCAGCGACCCGACATCCCCCGGGTCGTACAACCAACCGTTGCGGCCCGGCCGGACCAGATGCGGCAGCGCCATCGCGTCGGCGGCCACCACGGGCTTGCCCGCCGACATGGCCTCCAGCGTCGCCAGGCTCTGCAGCTCCGCGATCCCGGGCATGCAGAACACCGCGCAGCGCCGGTAGGCGCCGAGCAACTCGTCCTCGCTCACGAAGCCGCGCCAGCACACCCGCCCGCTCAGCCCGAGCTCGCCGGCGAGCGCGGCCCAGGCCCCGCGCCGGGCCCCGTCGCCCACGATCTCCAGCCGGGCCGGCAGATCGGCCGGTAGGCGGGCGAACGCCCGCAGCAACTCGTCGACCCGCTTCTCCTGGTCGAGCCTGCCCACGAACAGCACGGTCGGAACGTCGGCCTCGACCCCACCCGCGTACCGGTCGGCGTCGATGCCGCAGGACACCGGCAGGGCTCCGGCGAGACCGGCCGAGTCGGCGAGCAGCTGCACCGCGCGCGGGGTCGGTGCGGTGACGACGGCGGCGCGACCGAACACCCGTGCGAGGTCCCGCCACGCCCAGCGCGCCGCGACCTGCCGCAGCGACCCGGGTATCCGGGCGTGGGCGAACAGGTTCTCGGGCATGAAGTGGTTGGTCGCGACCAGCGGGCGGCGCGCCCGGGAGGCGGCCACCGCGAGCCCGCGCCCCACCACGAAATGCGCCTGCACGTGGACGACGTCCGGGTCGACCGCATCGAGCAGCGCCGCCGTCGCGGGCCCGGCCTGCCACGGCAGACAGATCCGGAAGTTCTCGTGCAGCGGGTAGCGGTGAGAGCGGATCCGGTGCACGGTGACGCGATCCTCCCGGTGCCGGCCCGCGCGCCCGTCCGGCGACGGCGCGACGACGTGGACGTCGTGCCCGCGCCCGGCGAGCCCGTCGGCCAGCCGCGCGGCGAACCGAGCGGCCCCGTTCACGTCGGGGGGGTAGGTGTCGGCCCCGATCACGATCCTCAGCGGTGGCACGGTCGTCCTCTCATGTCTCGTCGGAGGTCAGGGCCGCTGTTCGCACGGCCGGTGAGTTGCGGCCGGGGCCGCGCGGTGCGCGGCGCGCCGCGTCCGGGTGATAACGGGCAAGGGCGAGCACGCCGAGGGCCGCCGCGACGGCGCAGCCGGTCATCCCGACGGCGGTGAGCACCCCGATGGCGGCGCCCTCGCCGAGCGCCAGCACGCCCAGCCCGACGGCCACCAACGGGTCGATCACGGTCAGGCAGCTGATCACCAGCTCCGGGGGACCGGCGGCGAACGCCTGCTGGACGAGCCAGCCACCGACGGCCAGCAGGACCGCGATCCCGGCGAGGACACCGGCCACATCGAGGGCGCCGACCCCGGCGATGATCTGTTGCGCCAGGGCTCGCAGCAGCGCCGAGACGAGCCCGAACGCGACAGCCCCCGCTGTCGCGCAGGCGATGCATCGGACCGGCCCCGCGGCCAGCGCGCCGAACCCGGCCAGGGCGAGTCCGATGCCGCCGATCACCGCGCTCGCCACCGGCAGCGCTGCGGGGTCGGCGAGCGCGCTCGCCGCGCTTCCCGCGGCGAGCGCGACGAACCCACCCACCCCGGCGAGACTCAGCGCGACACCGCCGACCACGCCGGGGGCGGGTCGCACGCCGCCGGCGCGGGCCGCCAGCAGCACCGCGAACGGGACGGCGAGCACTCCGATCGGCTGCACGACCGACACCGGGGCCAGTACCAGCGCGGCGGCGTGCAGTCCGGCGCCCGTGGCGCCCAGCGCAAGGCCGGCGAGCCAGCCCGGCCTGCGCACCAGCCCGCCGACGGCACGCAGACCGAGCCCGGCCGACGTGGCGGACCCGGCGTCCATCGCGGTCGCGACGGCCCGGTGCTGCAGGCCTGCGGCCAGCGCGAACGATGCGGCACCCAGCGCTGCGAGCACGACGGCGAGAACGGCCGGCGGGCCGGGACCGAGCACCTCACTCACCGGTGCCTCCCGCGCTCGCCACCGCCGGGACCGACCCGGCGGCGACCCTCGCCTGTGCGCAGGCGTTGGCCGTCGCGAGCAGCAGCACGATCACCACGCCGTACAGAACACGCTCGACCAGCCCCAGCAGCGGAAATCCGGGTGAACCGAAGACGACGATCGGGACATGACTCAGCAGAAACGCCGTGCTGAGCAGTCCGGTGGTCAGCGCCAGCCGGGCCAGCCCGGGTGCGCCACGCAGGCCGTGCCGCGCGATCAGCCAGGTGACCATCGGCAACCCGGCGAAGACCCAGGCCCCCGCACAGCGATGCACCGCGGCGGCGATATCGGGGGGTGCGCCGGGAGCGTTCGTCGGGAACACCGCCACCAGCACGAGCGCGACACTCCAGCTCACCAGGAGGCCGGCGAGCGGCACGGCACCCGGCAGCCGCCGCTGCAGCAGCCCGGCGGCGAGCAGACCTCCCGCCGCGGCCAGCGCCAGCGCGCTGATCCCCAGCAGCTCGTACCCGCCCGGAACCACGATGTAGTCGCTGATCGTCCGGGCCAGCGGGTCCACCGCGGCGGAACCCGCATGGTGCAGGAAACCGACCGGAAACAGGGCGATGATCACGCAGCCGAGGACCCCCGACTCCCTCCCCCGCACGGTCATGGATCAACCGTGGCAGCGGGGGCGGCGGAACATCATCAGGAACTCCCCCCAAGTCCGTTCGGGGGTGTCCCGGAGCACCGGGTGCGGGTTCCCGGGTCAGCGGGCCGTCGGGACCGGCCCGTCGTCGGGCAGCGGGTCGGCCCGATCGGTCTGCTCGGGAAGCAGCGGCGCCAGCGCCAGCTCCACCGGTGTCGTGCCGGCCGGTGCGGCGTGCACCGCCCGCACCCCGGGCCGTCCGGCCAGGGTCTCCAGCGCCGCCCGCTCGCCCTCGACCACGAACGCGACGACACAGGCGCAGCCGGGGTCGGCGAGCGCGGCCTGCTCCGCGGCGGCGACGGCGCCTGGTCGCCCGGTGAGCCTCCCGGCCTCGGCCGCCGCGGCGTGCGCGGCGCGCTGCCGGGCGGTGTCGAGCGCCCGCGGCAGCTCGATCCGTGGGTCGAGCGCCTCGAAGTACAGCGCGGTCTGCACCCGCGCCAGCGGCACCCGCAGCACCACCGAGTCGACCCGCATCACCCCGGCAAGCAGCGCCGCGTCGGCCGTCGGCACCTCGGCGGCGAGCTGCACGAGCGCGGGTGCGCTCGTCCCGGGGACGGGCAGCAGGGCGGGCAGCCGCGCGAGGTAACCGGCGACCGGTTCACCGGGGTCGGGACCGAGCCGCACCGACCCGGCGGGCGGCCGCGGCTGCGCGGGCGCGAACTGGCCGCCTGCGTACCAGGCGACGAGCAGTGCGACGACGACGCAGCCGGCCCAGGCCACGAGCCGCCGCATCCGCTGTCCTTCCCGTCGGGCCGGCATCGGCGATCAGTCCCGCAGCAGCTCCAGCGCCCGCGCCAGATCGGCCGGATAGGAGCTGACGAACTCCACCGGGCGGCCGTCGGCGGGGTGCGCGAACCCGAGCGCGCGCGCGTGCAGCCACTGCCGGTCCAGCGTCAGCCGTCGCGCCAGCGTGGGATCGGCGCCGTAGGTCAGGTCCCCGACACAGGGGTGACGCAGCGCGGCGAAATGCACCCGGATCTGATGGGTCCGCCCGGTCTCCAGGATGATGTCCAGCAGGGACGCCGCCCGGAACGCCTCGATCGTGTCGTAGTGCGTCACGCTCGGCTTACCGCCCGCGACGACCGCGAACTTGTAGTCGTGGCGGGGGTGCCGGTCGATGGGTGCATCGACCGTGCCGCGGCTGGGATCCGGATGGCCCTGCACGACGGCGTGATACCGCTTGGTGACCGAACGCTCCCGGAACGCCCGCTTCAACGCCGAGTACGCCCGCTCGGACTTCGCGACGACCATCAGTCCGGTGGTGCCGACGTCGAGCCGGTGCACGATGCCCTGCCGTTCGGCGGCTCCGGAGGTGCTCACCCGCACGCCCAGCGCGGCGAGCCCGCCGAGCACGGTCGGACCGGTCCAGCCCGGGCTGGGATGCGCCGCGACCCCGACCGGCTTGTCCACGACGACGATGTCCTCGTCGGAGTGCAGGATCGCCAGCCCGGCCACGATCTCGGGCGGCCCGCTGATCCCGGCCGAACCGTTGTCCGGCTCGGGCAGCTCCACCTCCAGCCAGCTTCCCGCCGTCAGCCGGTCGGACTTGCCCGCGGCGCGGCCGTCCACGACCACCCGGTCGTCCTCGGCGAGCGCCGCGACGACGGTGCGGGAGAGCCCGAGCAACCGGGACAGCCCGGCGTCGACCCGCATCCCGTCGAGCCCGTCCGGGACCGGGAGCCTGCGCAGCTCACCCATCCGAGCGCCCCGGACGGCTGCCGTCGAGCTCCCGGCCCGTCACCGCCAGCAGCACCAGCAGCACCCCACCGCAGACGATCGCGGAGTCGGCCGCGTTGAACACCGGCCACACGCTGCCGTCCGGGGCGAACAGCGACACCATGTCGACGACGTGGCCGGTCAGCGGGCCGGGCGAGCGCGCCAGCCGATCCGTGAGATTGCCCAGCGCGCCGCCGAGCACCAGGCCCAGCGCCACCGCCCAGCCGGGCGAGCGCAGCCGGCGAGAGACCCGCACGATCATCACCACGACGCCGATCGCGACCAGGGTGAGCACCCAGGTGTAGCCGGTGGCCAGCGAGAACGCCGCGCCCGAGTTGCGGACGAGCACCAGATACACCGCACCGCCGAGCAGCCGGACCGGCGGGTGCCCCTCGAGCAGCGCGACGCTGACGACCTTGGTCACCACATCGATCGCGAGGACCAGGGCGGCGATCACCCCGAGCAGCAGCACCCGCCGGGGCGGGGCAGCGGTGGACAGGCTGCGCGGCGGGTCCTCGGCCTGGGTCACGCCCCCATTATCACTGCCCGCTCAGCGGGTACGGCCGCTGCCGTCCTCGCCGCGCCACCGCGCGAGCCGCCCGGCCCGGTCGACCGCGCGGATCCGGGCCTCGGTGGCCTCTCGCGCCTCGGCGGTGGTGACGACCAGGAACTGGTCGCGTTCGCGCAGCCGGGTCTCCCCGTCCGGGGTGAACGCGACCTCGTCGCGCACCACGAGGCTGACCGTCGCACCCCTCGGAAGGCGCAGCTCCCGCAGGTAGACCCCGCGCAGCCGGGAACCGAGGGGCACCGTGACCTGCAGCAGGTCGGCACCGAGCTCACCGAGCGGGGCGGCGTCGACCTCGAGCTCCACCGGCTCCGCGGGGCGGGCCACGCGCAGCAGTTTCGCCACCCACGGCAGCGTCGTGCCCTGCAGCAGGGTGAGCAGAACGACCAGCACGAACACGACGTCGACCAGACGGTTTCCGTCCGGGGCACCCTCGGTGACCGCGACGAGCGCGAGCACGATCGGCACCGCACCCCGCAGCCCCGACCAGGACAGGAACATCTGCTCCCGCCACGGCATGCGAAACGGCGTCGCCGCCGCGACGACCGAAGCCGGCCGGGCCGCGAACAGCAGCACGGCGCCCGCGAGGAGCGCAGGCAGCAACGCCTGCCCGAGATTGGCCGGCGAGACGTACAGCCCGAGCATGACGAACAACCCGATCTGGGCAAGCCAACCCAGGCCCTCGGCGAAGGACAGCACCCCGGCGCGGTGCGGCAGCTTGGCGTTTCCCAGCACGAGCGCGGCGACGAACGTCGCGAGCAGCCCGGAGGCGTGGGCGGCCTGCCCCGTGGCGTAGGCCAGCACGCAGACCGCGACCGCCGCCAGCGGGTACAGGCCGGTGGCGGGCAGCGCCGCCCGGCGCAGCGCCCACGCCCCGCCCAGCCCCAGCGCCAGCCCGATGACCCCGCCCGCCACCAGCTCGAACAGGACGATCACCGGCGTCCACGGGGTGATCGGGCCACCGGAGGCGAGCAGGACCACGGCGAGTACCACCGGCGCGTCGTTCACCCCGGACTCCAACTCCAGCGCTCCGGCGAGCCGACGCGACACCCCGGCCCCCCGCAGCACGCTGAACACCGCCGCGGCGTCGGTGGACGAGAGCACCGCGCCCCAGAGGAACGCGGCCCGCCAGTCCAGGTCCAGCAGGACGTGCAGCAGCGTCCCGACCACGGCGATGCTCACCGCCACCGACACCGTCGAGAGCGCGATGCCCACCCCCAGCGAGGGCCGCACGGCTTCCCACCGGGTGGTCAGCCCGCCCTCGACGAGGATGAGCACCAGCGCGGCGAGACCGAGGCTCTCGGTGAACGCCGCATCGAAGATCGCCCGGTCCAGCACGAACTCCCCGAGCAGCACCCCGATGCCCAGGTAGAGCAGCAGCGAGGGCAGCCCGAGGTGGACCGAGACGCGCACCGCCACGACGCCGAGCAGTACGACGGCGGCAATGGCGCCGAGCAGGATCTCCAGGCTCGCCATGGCCACCTCCGCGCCGGTCACACTATCGACGCAGGTACAGCCCGGCGGGACCGGACGGTATCGGGGTTCAGGTGGCCGTGACGCGCGGGGCGGCGGAGGTGGGGCGGCGGTGCCCGAACCGTCCGAAAAGCCAGATCACCGGCAACGTGCAGGCCAGCGAGACGGCGATGTACAGCGGGCGTTGCAGCCACCAGGCCAGGTCGGGTATCTGCTTCTCGGCGAGCTCACCGTTCCAGGCGTAGATCAGCCCGCGCCCGATCGCCATGCCGGTGGTGTGGAACAGAAACACCGGCATCGCCATGCGGTTGATCACCTCGACGAACCGCCGCGGACGGGGCCGCTCCAGCCAGCGCTCGACTCGCGGCCGGGCCATCCCCGCCGCCCCGACCTGGAACGCCAGCAACGCGGCGATGCACAGGGTCGGCGGCGCCATGTTCGAGGTCTCCCCCGGCACTCCGACCATCGAGCCCGGGTACAGCCCGGAGAACACGAGCCCGACCAGCCCGAACAGACCCGCCCACATCAGCGCCGCGTCGATCTGGCGATGCGCCCGCACGAGCGCCTCGTAGTAGAAGCCCGCCTGGAACGCCACGCCCCAGACCAGCACCATGTTGACGTAGGCGATCCCCTCGTACCCGCCGCGGAAGCGCACGATGTCGACGATCACGACGAGCCCGACCATCCACACGAACACGACGGTGCCGAACCGGCGTTGCAGCGCGAACCACACCGGGATCAGGGCGATCAGCACCAGGTAGATGCCGATGAACCACAGCGGGCTGATCACCAGCAGCACCGCGCGGCCGATCCACCGCACATCGAAGACGGCGCTCAGGCCCACCCCGAACCCGGTCCACACCGCCGCCAGCACCAGCGCAGGCAGCGACAGCTTGCGGACGTTGCGCCAGACGAACTGGCCGAGGCTCTCGCCGCGAACCTGGGCGCGCTGCCAGGCCGTGAGATGCACGTAGCCGCCGACGAAGAAGAACAGCGGGAGCACCTGGAACAGCCAGGTCAGCACCCACAGCCCCGAGGTGAAGCCCAGCGGGCTGGTCGCCCTCGGCCCGGTCGGCCCCCAGATCAGGATCGTGAACGCCCAGTGCCACAGGACCACCACCAGGATGGAGAAGGCGCGCAGGAAGTCGATGTAGCGCTCACGCTGCACCGCGGTCCTGCCCCGCCTCGTCGCCGGGTCGGCCGGTGGCACCGGCAGACCGGTGGTCCCCGGCTCGTTCATTGCGCCGCCCCCTCGCCGCACGCTCCGGTAGCGTCCCGCAGGATGGTCGGTATGACGGCGGTCCTGGAGGCTCGCCCGGGGACGCCGACAGGCCCCCGGCGCGCGCTCCGGCGACGGCTGGGGCTGTTCTCAGCGATCACCATCCTGGCCGCCTCCAACGTGGTGAGCAATCGGATCTGGCCCGAGGCCTATGTCCCATGGAACCTCGCGATCGCGGCCATCCTACTGATCTTGGCTCGACGCAGCGGCCTGAGCTGGGACGATCTCGGGCTCGCCAGCGCCAGGCTGCGGCGGGGGCTGACCATCGGCGGTCTCGCGGCCGGGCTCGTCGGGGTGCTCTATCTCCTCGCGCTCGCGGTCCCGGCCACCCGGTCGGCGTTCGTCGACTCCCGGGCCGCTGGGCCGCTGGGCGCCGCGCTGTTCGCGGCGCTCGTGCGGATCCCGTTGGGCACCGTCGTCCTGGAGGAGACGGCGTTTCGCGGGGTGTTGCCGGCGCTGGTCGCCGGGGGCTGGTGGCGCAGCGCGCTGGTGTCCTCGGGACTGTTCGGGCTCTGGCACGTGCTCCCCTCGCTCGGCGTGGCCCAGGCCAACGCCGCGGTCGGGGCAGCCGTCGGCGGCTGGGGCGCAGTGGCTCAGGTCGGGCTCGCGGTGCTGTTCACCTTCGCGGCCGGGCTGCTGATGTGCGCATGGCAGCGCTGGAGCGGACATCTGGTCACCCCCATGCTCGCCCATGTGGCGACCAACTCGCTGGGCGTGCTCCTGGCCTGGTGGCTCGTCACCTCCTGATCCCACTCCGCGAGTCGCGGTATTTCCGTGCGCGAGTCGGGGTATTTCCGTGCGCGAGTCGGGGTATTTCCGCGATTCGGGTCCTCAGGTACGCCAGATGAGCGTCGCCGCTGACCGCGACCGGGGCGGCACCTGCGCGAGAGCCGCGGCCACCTCGGGCTCCCGGTCGGTAGGCAGGCACAACCGCCGGGTCACCCACGCCGGATCGTGCGGCGGCGTGCGCTCGCGCTCCCAGTGCCGGACCTCGGGCGTCACCCCGAGCTCACGCAGCACCGCGACCGCGTCGTCATCGGTGGCGGACGGCGGGCGGTGCAGGTCGTGGAAGCGCACCCACAGCGGATCGAGCCAGGCCATCGGATGCCTCGTGAGCATCTCGACGACGACACCGCGCCGCGCCGCCGCGGTGAGCGCCCTGAGGAACGGCGGCAGGTCCACGACGTTGTGCAGGACGTGGTGGCAGACCACCACGTCGGCGGTGCCCGCCTCCGGCGCGACGTCCGGCCAGCCGCCGAGCACCGTGCGGACCGCCACCCCGCGGGCGGCGGCGTCGGTGGCGTAGCGCTCGAGCATGTCCCGCTGGCGGTCCACCCCGGTTGCGTGCCGGACGCGGTCGGCGACCGCGAAGGTGGCATCACCGCCGCCGCAGCCGACGTCGATCAGGGTGCCGCCCTCGCCGAGCAGTGCCAACGCCGCGTCCCGCGACGGCGTGTCGGCGGGAACGACGGGTGCCGCGAAGTCGACCGGGTTGTGGACCCAGGGGTCGGCCGGGGCCTGCGCGAGGATCTCGGGCGGGACGCCGCGGCCGGATTGAAGTTCGGCCCAGCGCCGGGCGGCGGTACCGGTCATAGGACGATCATGCCAGCACCGCCGCTCACGGCAACGCGGAAATCCCCCGACTCGCGCACGGAAATACCGCGACTCGCGCACGGAAATACCGCGACTCGCGGAGGTCGCTACGGGGCGGGGTCGGCCTGGGCCTTCACCGCGACCCGGATCTCGTGGCCGTCGGAGACCTTCCCGACGAGGGTGGGTTCGGCCATCGGCGCGTAGGCCACGCTCATCGCCAGCACCTCCCCCGCCAGGAACTCCTCGTGCGCGCGAACCGCGTCCAGCACGGGCTCGGGAGCGTCGACCGTGAGCGCGATCCGGTCCGAGACAGCCAGCCCCGCATCGCGGCGGGCCTGCTGGACGACCCGAACGGCGTCCCGCGCCAGGCCCTCCCGCGCGAGCTCCGGCGTCACCGCCGTGTCGAGCACCACGAGGCCGGTGTTGCCGGGCAGCGCGGCGGTTTCCTCCGGATCCCTGGCGACCAACCGCTCGGTGAACTCGCCGGGCAGCAGGGTGATCCCACCGGCCTCCACGGTGCCGTCCGGGTTGGACCGCCATTGCCCGGCCTTGACCGCGCGGATGACCTTCTGGGTGTCCCCGCCCAGGCGGGGTCCGCAGGCTCGGGCGTTGACCGCCACCTCGAACCGCCCGTGCGCGGCGACGTCGGTGGTCAGCACGACCTCCTTGACGTTCACCTCGTCACGCAGGATGTCGGTGAAGGGCTCCAGCGACGCCGCGTCGGCCGCGGCGACCGTCAGCGCTGCCAGCGGCAACCGCACCCGCAGGCCCCGGGCCTTGCGCAGCGACAGCGCCGCCGAGGCCACCTGTCGGACCCGATCCATCGCGGCGACCAGCTCGGGGTCACGCGGAAGGTCCTCGCGCGACGGCCAGTCGGTCAGGTGCACCGAGCGGCCGCCGGTCAGCCCCTGCCAGATCTTCTCCATGGTCAGCGGCAGCAGCGGGGCCGCGACCCTGCTGGTCACCTCGAGCACCGTGTGCAGCGTGTCGATCGCGTCGGCATCGCCGTCCCAGAACCGGTCCCGCGACCGCCGCACGTACCAGTTGGTCAGGACCTCGGCGTGGTCCCGGATCCGCTCGCAGGCGCCGGCGATGTCGTAGACGTCCAGCGCCGAGCTCACCTGGTCGACCAACTCCCCGGTCTTGGCCAGCACGTACCGATCGAGCACATGCGCGCTGTCGGTGCGCACCGTCCCGGCGCGGCCCGCCGCGTTCGCGTACAGCGACAGGAAGTACCAGGTGTTCCACAGCGGCAGGATCGCCTGGCGCACGCCCTCCCGGATGCCCTGCTCGGTGACGATCAGGTTCCCGCCGCGCAGGATCGGCGATGCCATGAGAAACCAGCGCATGGCATCGGAGCCGTCCCGGGAGAAGACCTCGTTGACGTCGGGATAGTTGCGCCGCGACTTGGACATCTTCTGCCCGTCGTCGCCCAGCACGATCCCGTGCGCCACGCACGCGGCGAACGACGGCCGGTCGAACAACGCCGTCGCCAGCACGTGCAGCGTGTAGAACCAGCCGCGGGTCTGCCCGTTGTACTCGACGATGAAGTCGCCCGGATAGTGATGCTCGAACCACTCGGTGTTCTCGAACGGGTAGTGCACCTGGGCGAACGGCATCGAGCCCGACTCGAACCAGCAGTCGAGCACCTCGGGCACCCGCCGCATCGTGGAGCGCCCGGTCGGGTCGTCCGGGTTCGGGCGGGTCAGCTCGTCGACATGGGGACGGTGCAGGTCGGTGGGCCGCACCCCGAAGTCGCGCTCCAGTTCGTCCAGCGAGCCGTACACGTCGACGCGAGGGAAGCGCGGGTCGTCGGAGACCCACACCGGGATCGGCGAACCCCAGTACCGGTTGCGCGAGATCGACCAGTCCCGCGCACCCTCCAGCCACTTGCCGAACTGCCCGTCGCGCACGTGCTCGGGCACCCAGGTGATCTGCTTGTTCAGCTCGACCATCCGGTCACGGAACTCGGTGACCTTGACGAACCACGAGTCGACGGCGCGCTGGATCAACGGGCTTCCGCACCGCCAGCAGTGCGGGTAAGGGTGGTCGTAGGTCTCGTGGCGCAGCAGCACACCCTGCGCGTGCGGGGCCCGGTCCTTGAGATCCCGGATGATCTGCGGGTTGGCCTCGAACACCTGCATGCCGGTGTACGGAGGCACCTCGGTGGTGAACTCGCCGCGGGCGTCCACCGGCACGACGGCCTCGATGCCGGCCGCGTCGGTCACGGCCTTGTCCTCCTCACCGAAGGCCGGCGCGATGTGCACCAGCCCGGTTCCGTCCTCGGTGGTGACGTAGTCCGCGGCCAGCACCCGGTGGGCGTTCTCCCGGCCCACGAAGAAGTCGAACGGCGGCACGTACGCCGTACCGAGCAGGTCGGCACCGGTGAGCCGGCGCCGGATGACCGGCTCCTCGCCCAGCTCGCGGGCGTAGGCGCCCAGCCGGGCGGCCGCCAGCACGTAGCGCTCCGCGGCCTGGCCGTGCGTCGAGGCGGTCTCCGCCACGACGTACTCGACCTCGGGATGCACCGCGACGGCGAGGTTCGACGGCAGCGTCCACGGTGTGGTCGTCCACACCAGGGCCAACGCGCCGTCGAGTTCGGGGTCCTCGCTGACGAGCCGCAACCCGACGGTGACGGCGGGGTCCTGCCGGTCGAGGTAGACGTCGTCCATCTTGGTCTCGGTGGCCGACAGCGGGGTCTCGCAGCGCCAGCAGTACCAGAGCACCCGGAACCCGGAGTAGACCAGACCCTTGTCCCACAGGGTCTTGAAGGCCCACATGACCGATTCCATGTAGTCCAGGTCGAGCGTCTTGTAGTCGTTGTCGAAGTCGACCCAGCGGGCCTGCCGGGTGACATACGCGCGCCATTCGTCCGTGTAGCGCAGCACCGAGGTGCGGCAGGCCTCGTTGAAGGCTCCGACGCCCATCTCCTCGATCTCGGACTTGTGCTTGATCCCGAGCTGGCGTTCGGCCTCGACCTCGGCGGGCAGCCCGTGTGTGTCCCAGCCGAAACGGCGCTCGACCCGTCGCCCGAGCATGGTGCGGTGGCGCGGGACGACGTCCTTCACATAGCCGGTCAGCAGGTGGCCGTAGTGCGGCAGGCCGTTGGCGAACGGCGGGCCGTCGTAGAAGACGAACTCGTTGCTGCCGTTCTCACCGGCCGGTCGCGCCTCGACGGACTCGACGAAGGTCTGGTCGGCCGCCCAGAAGTCGAGCACCTCCCGTTCCAGCACGGGGAACGACGGGTGCGCGGGGACGTTCGGGTAGGACGGGGGCTGTGGCTCGGCCATTGCGGCGGTACTCCTCGTGCGGCGATGTCGATCTGCCTGCACGGGGACGACACCCGTTCCCGAATGCCGCGGTACCACCCCGCTTGCCGCCCGCCTGCGTGGACGGCCTCTCGTTCGACGGCTGTGACGGGCCGCTCCCGTCCGGTTCTACTCCCGATACCCAGACCCTCTGGGCACCCGTTTCTTCCGGAGGCTCCCCGGTGATGGCCGGATCGATGCCTGTGTCGTGCTCTGTCGACAAGGGTAGCGCGCGGGCGCCACCCGGTATTCCGCGGCCGAGCCGGCGCCGAGGTTCGCTCCGCTCAGCGCACCCTCGCCGGATGCCTGCCGCTCAGCACGCGGTCGGGGGTGCACCAGCCGCACGGGGTGAAACCGAGCTCCACCGCCTCGCGGACCGGCAGCGGGATGATCGGCATGCCGGGCAGCGAGCGGCAGCCCGCCAGGTGATACCGCGGGAGCTCGTCGACAACGACGACCTCGTCCTCCAGTTCGGCCATCAGCGCCGCGGCGTCGGCGTTGCGCGGCTCCTCGGGAGGCTCCCCACCGGGCCCGAGCGGGGGCAGGGAGCCACCACGCACGTCCACGGCGGCGCCACGGGGAAGATCGAGCGGCGGCGGACCGGCCTGGGCACCGCGCCACCGCTCCGGCTGGGCCGCCGAGGGTTCGCGCGCGCCGGCGGGGGTGAACACGGTCGCGGCTCCGGCGCCGTCCGTCGGGGCCGCCCCGGCCGCGGACTCGGCCTGGCCCGAGTCCGACGGGTCGGACGGCTGCTGCCCCACCGAACCCGCGGTGCCTGCCGACGCCACCGCCAGGGTCGGTCCGTCGATCTCGTCGGCGCTCAGCTCGGCCTGCGGCACGCCATTCACGGCGGCTGAGGCCGGTGCCCCGTGCTCGGCACGGCCGTCGGCGGCCTCGCCGGAACTCTCGGCAGCGGCGGGCGCCGGTCCCCGTGGTTCATCGGCCGCGCCGGCCGGGTCACCGTCCTGCGCGTCGACCGGTCCGCCGGCGGGGTCCGGTTCGGCGATCCGATCCACACCCGGTCGCTGATCATCCACAGCAGATTCGGTCACGCTAGGTGAGGAAAAAACGCCCGATGGAGTGGAGCTCTCACCAGCGCCCGACGGTCCATCCGCTGAGCCGGACGGTTGAACCACCGGAAGCACCGTGGTGGCGTCGGAGGCCGACGGCTCGATCTCCGGGCCGTCACCACCGCCCACGCCGCCGACGCCGGCTCCATCCGGCACCCCGGGCGCCGACCCGACCGCAGGGACGATCGGGATGATCTCCGTGGCCGGCTCGGAGTCGACGGGGGGGACGGCGGGAAGCGGCGGTGGGATGGGCCTGCCGATCTCGGCACCGGCCTTGACCGCCGCGCGGCGCTGCATCCAGTCGACGAGCAGCACCCCGGCGGCCCCCACACTCACCGCGACGGACACCCATGCCCACAGCACGCTGCCCGAAAGCAGAGCAACGACCAGCAGGCCGAAGGCGATCATGACAAGGATCAGGACCAGCAGAAGCACGATTCACTCCCTGGGCGGCGGCGCAGCGTCGGGCCGCCGGCCCGTCGGTCAGTCGATCGGACGGGAACCGTCAGCTGCCGGCGTCGGCGCGTTGACCGTACCCGCTCGCGGCATAGCCACTGTTCGGGTTGGCCCGGCCGTCCGACGGCGCCGCGGATCCACGGCCCTCCAGGTCTCGCAGCTGGGACTCCAGGTAGGTCTTCAGACGAGTCCGATACTCGCGCTCGAACGTCCGCAGCTCGTCGATCTTCTTCTCCAGCACGGACTTGTCGCGCTGGATCGTGCCGATGATCTCGGTCTGCTTCCGCTCCGCCTCGCTGACCAGGGACGCAGCCTTGTCCCGGGACTGCCGTTCGAGGGTCTCCGCCCGGGTGCGGGCGTCGTTGAGCATCGTCTCCGCGCGCGAGCGCGCATCGTTGACCAGCCCGTCGGACTTGGTCCGAGCCTCGGAGAGCAGCTGCTCGGACTTGGTCCGGGCATCGGCCAGCATGGTGTCGGCCTCGTTCTTGGCCTCGGCGGTGAGCCGGTCGGCCATCTCCTGCGCCAGGCCCAGCACCTTCGCGGCCTGAACGTGGTGGTCGCCGCCTGTGAGGTCACCGCCGTCGGCCATCTGCGGCGGCGGGGCGGAGAGCGAGCGCTGCGGCTCCATGGGCCGCTGCATCGGCTCGACGGTGCGTTGCATCTGCTGGGTCGGCGGCGCCTGCGGCACCCCCATCCCGGCACCCTGCGGACGCGAGCGCGCCTCCTCCAGGTCGGCCTGGGCGTTGCCGAGCCGCTGCTCGAGCTGCGCGACCTGCTCCTGGAGGTCCTCGTTCTCCTCGATCAGCCGGGCCAACTCGGCCTCGACCAGGTCGAGGAACGCATCGACCTCGTCCTCGTTGTATCCCCTCTTGCCGATCGGCGGTTTGCTGAACGCGACGTTGTGCACGTCGGCGGGTGTCAGCGGCATCGGATCACCTCATGCAGTCCTCGGCGGCGAAGCCGGGTGACTGGGGCTCACGCCGGCTACGGCTGGGCAACGCTCATCAGTATGAACACGACCAGCAGCAGAACCATAATCGACAGGTCCAGCCCCACGCCCCCAATCCGGACGACAGGGATCACTCTCCGCAACAACTTCACCGGTGGATCGGTTACCGTGAAGATCACTTCGAGCGCGACCGCGCTGTGCCCGCTGGGCACCCACTGATGCGCGAAGGAACGCACCAGCTCGACCACGATCCTGGCCATGAGCAGCAGCCAGAAGAAGAACAGCAGGTAGTAGATGATGAACTGAACGACGAGCGGCACGCCCTCAATCCTGGCGGAACAACCCGCGTTCGGCGAGTTTCCGCGCGTCGTCCGCCGAGACCTCCACATCGGCCGGTGTGAGGAGGAAGACACGGTTGGTGACCTTGTCGATCGATCCGCGAAGCGCGAACGCCAGGCCCGCCGCGAAGTCGACGAGGCGCTTGGCATCGGCCGCGTCGAGCTCGGTGAGGTTCATGATGACGGGCTGGCCATCGCGGTAATGCTCGCCGATCGTCCGCGCCTCCTTGTAGCTGCGCGGCTGCAGCGTGGTGATCCGGGCCAGTGCGGCGGCACCGCGGTCGCGCTGCTCGGGCACCGGCGACCCGCCCAACGCCCGTTCGCCGGGTCGGATCGGGTCGCGACGTGTCGATTCTCTCATCGAAGCGTCGCGCAAAGTCACCTCCCGCAGCGTCGGCTCCCGCATCGGATCGCGCAGCGCAGCGTCCGGGTCGACCGCGAGTGCGCCGCGCACCGCTCCCGCCCCGAGCCCGCTCACTCCACCCGACCCACGCACCGGCTCGCGGTCGACCCGGAGATCGCCGTGGACGTCGCGCGGGGTTCGCTCCATCCCACCGGGACGCCCCGGTCGGCGGTCCCACTCGTCGGCACGACCACCGTAGGACTCGTCGGCCCGGTCGTCGTAGTCGTACCGGCCGGAGGCGTAACGCTCGTCGGGGCCCCGGCGAGCGGCACCGTATCCAGGTGCCTGCTCGTCGATGTACTCCCCCATCTCCTCGGCGGGCACCATTCCGAAGTAGGCCTTGAGCCGGTACAACGCGCTCATTCGCGCTCCCATCATCGACGCCCCCGGTCGTCGTTCGCCCCCGCGATCGACGGTCACTGCGAGGCTATCCGCCGTTCCCCCACAAGAGCCGTTCCGACACGCACCCCCGTCGAACCGTGACGGATGGCCGCGTCGAGATCACCGCTCATCCCCGCCGACACCTCGGTCGCCCCGGGATGCTCGGCGCGCAGCCGGGCCGCGGCCCTGGCGACCTCGGCGAACGCGGCGTCCGGGTCGGCGTCCAGCGGCGCGACGGCCATCAGCCCGTCCAACTGCAGCTCGGTCCGGTCCGCGACGTGCGCGGCGAGCGCCAGCAGCCCGCCGGGTCCGTCCAGCTGCACCCCGCCGCGTGCCGGGTCACCGTCCACACTGTACTGCAGCAACACCCGCAGGGGATCGGATCGGACGCCCTCGTCGCGAGCCCGGCGCACCGCGCCGGCCAGCGTATCGGCCAGCCGGACCGAGTCGACCGACTCGACCCGCCACACCCACGGGACCACGGTCCGTGCCTTGTTCCGCTGCAGGGCGCCGACGAAGTGCCATGCGGGGGCGGCCAGCGGACGCAGGCGGCCGACGTCGTCGACCTTGGCCGCGGCCTCCTGGGCGCGGTTCTCCCCGAACGCGGTGAGCCCGAGATCGAGCAGGATCGCGACGTCCGCGGCCGGAACCGTCTTCGTGACCGCCAGCAACGTGACCTCCCGTGGGTCCCGGCCGGCCGCGGCACAGGCCGCCTCGATCCGCCCGCGCACCGCCGCCAGCCGTCGCTGAAGCTCCGCGCGTCGTTGCTCGCTCACCTGCACCATGCTCCCGTCTCAGTCCTGCCTGTCCTCGATCGAGCCGCGGCCGCTACCAGGGGCCGGCGCTCGGCGGCCGGATGGGCTCAGCCGGGGGTCGGGTCCAGCCAGGTCACAGCCGCCTGCCGACCCGTCGGTGCACCGCGGCGATGGCTGTAGAGGTCCGGATCCTCCAGCGTGCAGCGCGGATCGACCCCGATCCGGGCCACCCCGAGCGCGGCGAGCTGGCGATACAGGCCCGCCCGGATGTCGAGCCCGGGCGTCCCGCGGCGGGTGCGCGAGGCGCTGCCGGGCAACGCCTGTTCCACCTCGTCGCGCATCGCCGCGGGAACCTCGTAGCAAGCGCCGCAGACCGCCGGACCCAGCAGCACCTCGAGCGCCGCAGGCCGGGCACCCAGCGCCGTCATCGCGGCCACGGTCGCGGGCAGCACCCCGGCGGCGGCCCCGACCCGCCCCGCGTGTGCCGCGCCCACCACGCGGGCCCCCGGGTCGGCCAGGAGCACCGGCACGCAGTCCGCGGTCAGCACGGCCAGCCCCACTCCCGGGGTAGCCGTCACGACCGCGTCGGTCTCCGGAAGATCCGGGTCAGCCGGGTCGACCGGTCCCCGCACGGTCGCCACCCCGGTGCCGTGGACCTGCTGCAGGAACACCACGCCGCCGCGGGCGAGTCCGAGCTCGCCGACCAGCCGCCGCCGGTTCACAGCCACGGCCTCCGGTTCGTCACCGACCCCGAGGGACAGGTTGAAGCTGGTGAACGCACCCCGGGACCGGCCGCCGGCCCGGGTGGTCACCACCCGCCGGATACGCACCGCGGGTCAGCCCTCCTGTCCGCTCCGCACCCTGCGCTCAGCGCCGCATGAACGGTGGCACGTCGACGTCGTCATCGGCGTCCGGCGACGCCGACGCGGCGCCCGGCGACGAGGCGAGCCCCGAACCCAACGACCCCGAGGTCGTCGGCGGCGCCGGCGGCTCGGTCGCCGGGCGGCTCGGCTCCGCCATCGGCGTGTCGCGGCGTGGTTCCTCGGGCTGACGCGGGACCGGCGGCGTGTACGGCGCCGCGGGCGGCAGCGTCCCGGTCTGGTTCGGGCCCCCGGTGAACGTGTTCTGCGGGACCGGAGGGGCCGGCGGGGCCGGCGGGGCACCCAGGCCGTTGTGCGCCGCCCCGAAGCCGGTCTGCGGGGCGCCCCCGGCGGACGCGGGCGGGCTGGACGGCGCAGCGGACTCGCCGGAGCGGAAGGCGGAGGGATCGAGCTTCTTGGGCGCGGGGGTGCCGCCCTCGAAACCGGCCGCGATCACGGTGACCCGCACCTCATCGCCGAGCGAATCGTCGATCACGGTGCCGAAGATGATGTTGGCCTCGGGGTGCGCGGCCTCCTGGACCAGCGACGCAGCCTCGTTGATCTCGAACAGGCCCAGGTCCGATCCGCCGGCGATCGAGAGCAGGACGCCCTGCGCGCCGTCCATCGAGGCCTCGAGCAGCGGCGAGTTGATCGCCTTGCCCGCCGCCTGCACGGCCCTTCCCTCGCCGCGCGAGGAGCCGATGCCCATGAGCGCGCTACCCGCGCCGGACATCACGCTCTTGACGTCGGCGAAGTCCAGGTTGATCAGGCCCGGGGTGGTGATCAGGTTCGTGATGCCCTGGACGCCGGACAGCAGCACCTCGTCGGCCGAGCGGAAGGCATCCATCAACGAGACGCCCACGTCGCCCAACTGCAGCAGCCGGTCGTTGGGGATGACTATCAACGTGTCGCACTCGTTGCGCAGCGCCTGGATGCCGTCCTCGGCCTGCCCGGCGCGGCGCTTGCCCTCGAAGGTGAACGGGCGGGTGACCACGCCGATGGTCAGTGCGCCGAGCTTGCGGGCGATACTGGCCACGACGGGGGCGCCACCGGTGCCGGTGCCGCCGCCCTCGCCCGCGGTGACGAAGACCATGTCGGCCCCCTTGAGGACCTCCTCGATCTCCTCCCGGTGGTCCTCGGCCGCCTTGCGCCCGACCTCGGGGTTGGCACCCGCACCGAGGCCGCGGGTCAGCTCGCGCCCGATATCGAGCTTGACATCCGCGTCGGACATCAGCAGGGCCTGGGCGTCGGTGTTCACCGCGATGAACTCGACCCCCTTCAGGCCGACCTCGATCATGCGGTTGACGGCGTTCACGCCGCCGCCACCGATGCCGACGACCTTGATCACGGCCAGGTAGTTGTGCGGGGGCGTCATGCGCGGCACCTTCCAGTCCAGCCCATTCACGTCGAGCAGTGTCGGTCCAGCTCCGGATCGGCCCGGGCCTTCCCGCGGGAACGCTAGGTGCGGTTCCAGCGGCGGTCCACTAGGCGCGCCGCACGTGGCCAACCCCCGGCCGGGCAGCAGCCCTGCCTTCGGGTCGCCTTGCTCACTGAACGTGAGTGATCAGCGACGCACGGTGGGCAACTCTGGACTGGTTACATCGTAGACGGTGCCCTTCTGGGTCAACAGTGGGACGAGCACGGCCGCCTTGTAGACCGACCGATCGGGCGGCCCCCAGCGCACCAGCCGGTCGTGGCTCAGGCCGAGCAGCACCGACGGCGCCACGCTCGTCACGGTCGGGGCGGCCACGTCGATCGTCCGGGTCTCGACCCGCACGGACTCGGGCAGCGCGTCGAGGACCTGCAGCGCCGCCCGCGTCACCGGGTCGTCGGGGCCGACGGCGCCGAACACCAGCCGCGGTAGGGCGGGTGGCACCTCGGGCGCGGGCCGGAACGGCACTCCGGTGTCGTCGACGAGCGTGAGACCCTCCGGGGTCTCGGCCAGCGCGACCGCCACCCGCTCGGTGACGGTGATCGTCACGGTGTGGATCCAGTCGCGGGTGATCTCGACCTTGGCCACCTCCGGAATCGCCGCGACGCGTTCGGCCACGGCGCGGGTGTCGACCGCGGCCAGCGGCGTGCCGCGTTCGACGGCCGCCGCGGCCAGCACGGTGGCCGGATCGAGGGTGAGCGTCCCGACCACCTCGACCTGCTCGACGTCGGCGAGCCCGCTGTCATAGATCAGCGCCCGCACGCCGACCACCAGCCCGGCGAGCAGCACCAGCGCAAACACGGCCAGCGCCACCCTGCGGCGGCGCAGATGGTGGGGGGCGGGCCGTGGGCGGGCCCGGCGCGGGAGGCCACGCGAGCGGGCACCGCGTGGGACACCGCGCGAGCGGGCACCGCGTGGGACACCGCGCGAGCGGGCCCCGCCGGACCCGGCCGGGCGCCCGCTCCCCGCCCGCGGCGCCGTGCGGGGGGCCGCGGACCGCGCGGGCTGCGGATCGGTCATCCCGCTCTCCCCGCCCGACGTTCCACCTCCAGCAGAACCTCGGGCCCCAGCAGCGTGACGTCGCCGGCGCCCATGGTGATCACGAGGTCGCCGGCGCGGACCATCCCGGCGAGCACCACGGGCACCCGCGACCAACTGGGCTCGAAATGCACCTGCCCGGCGGGCAGCCGGACCGCATCAGCGACCAGCGCGCCGGTGACGCCGGGCTCGGGTTCCTCCCTGGCCCCATACACCTCCAGGACGACGACCTCGTCGGCCAGCGCGAGCGCGGCGCCGAACTCGGCGGCGAACGCGCGGGTACGCGAGTACAGATGCGGCTGGAACGCCACCACGACCCGTCCACCCGCCGGGCCCGCCACCTCGCGCGCCGCCCGCAGCGTCGCCACGACCTCGGTGGGGTGATGGGCGTAGTCGTCGTACACCGCAACCCCCGCCGCCCGCCCCTTGTACTCGAAGCGGCGGCGGACGCCGTCGAACGCGGCGAGGCCGGCCAGCAGGCAGTCGACGGGTGCGCCGAGCTCGACACCGGCGAGGAACGCACCGAACGCGTTGAACGCCATGTGCTCGCCGGGCACGGCGAGGTGCACCGCAAGCTCGACGTCGCGATGCCGGGCCCTCACCAGGGCACCGGCCCCCTCGGGCCGATAATCGAGCAGCACCGCGTCGTCGGCCCCGGCGGCGCCGCGGCCGTAACGGCGGACCCGCAGGCCCCGCTGCTCGGCGTACCGGCACAGCGCTTCGGCGCCGGGGTCGTCGGCGCAGCCGATCAGCGACCCACCCGGGGTGATCCGGTCGACGAACGCCTCGAACACGCGCCGGTAGGTGGCCTCGTCGCCGTGCTGGTCGAGGTGGTCGAGCTCGACGTTCGTGACGACCGCGACCTGCGGGGCGAACGCGGTGAACGAGCCGTCGCTTTCGTCGGCCTCGACCACGAACACGTCGCCCGCCCCGTGGTGGGCCCCGGCCCCCGAGGCCGTCAGGTCACCGCCGATCGCGAACGACGGGTCCCTGCCGCAGTGCTGCAGCGCGACCGTGAGCATCGAGCTCGTCGAGGTCTTGCCGTGGGTGCCGGTCACCGCGGCGACCCGGTATCCCACGGTCAGCGCGGCCAGCGCCTGGGCCCGGTGGACCACGGTGAGCCCTCGCTCGCGGGCCGCCGCCAGCTCGGGGTTGGCCGGGCGGATCGCCGTGGAGACGACGACCGTGGGCGGGCCACCCAGCAGGTCGAGGTGCGCAGCGTCGTGCCCGACCTCCACCCGGGCGCCCAGCGCGCGCAACGCCAGGACGGTGCGCGAGTCGCGGGCGTCGGAGCCGGACACCGCGACACCGCGGGCCAGCAGGATCCGCGCGATCCCGCTCATTCCGGCGCCCCCGATCCCGATCAGGTGCACTCGTTCACCGAGGCTCGTCACCGCTGCCACCACCCACCACGCCCGGTGCCAACCGGCCAGGCTACGCCCCGGCGCCGGGCCCGCACGTCGCCGCCGGGATCCGCGCGCCTCATCGCTCGACGACCTCGAGGACGAGGCCGGCCAGCCGCTCATCGGCGTCGCCGTGCCCGCAGGCGCGGGCCGCGGCCCCCATCGCGGCCAGCCGCCGGCGGTCGGCCAGCAGCGGGAGCAGTTCGGCGAGCACCCGCTCGCCGGTCAGCTCGGCATCGGGCACCAGGGTGCCACCCCCCGCGTCGACGACCGGCTGCGCGTTGAGCGCCTGTTCCCCGTTGCCGTGCGGCAGCGGCACGTAGACCGCGGGCAGCCCGACGGCGGTGACCTCGGCGACCGTGGTCATCCCACAGCGGCTGAGCACGGCATCGGCCGCGGCGTAGGCGAGGTCCATCCGGTCGATGTACGGCAACGGCACGTAACCGGGTGCGGAGGGCGCCGGGGTCCCGTCGCGGCCGTGGGCGTGCAACACGCCGATCTCGGCATGGAGCAGGCCGGGCAGCGCCGCGGCGAGAGCCGTGTTGAGCGTCCGGGCCCCTTGCGAGCCGCCGAACACGAGCAACACGGGCCCGGTGGCGGGCAGCCCGAAGTGGGCGCGGGCCCGCGTGCGCAGCGCGGCCCGGTCCAGGCCGGTGATCGCGCGGCGCAGCGGCATACCGACGACCCGCTCGCCGGGCAGCCCACTGCCCGCCACCGCCGTCGCGACGACGGCCGCGAACCGGGAACCGACCCGGTTGGCCAGCCCGGCCCGCGCGTTGGCCTCGTGCACCACGATCGGGACCCGGCCGCGGGCGCCGAGGTAGGCGGGCAGGGCGACGTATCCGCCGAACCCGACGACCACGTCGGCGTCGACCTCGGCCAGTACCTCGCGGACCCGGCCGATCGCGGTGCGCACCCGCCCGGGCAGCCGCAGGAGATCCCCACTGGGCTTGCGTGGCAGCGGTACCGGCGGAATCAGCTCCAGCCGGTATCCCCGGGCCGGGATGAGCTGGGTGTCCAACCCGCGCTCGGTACCCAGCGCGGTCACCTCGGCGCTGGGCCGCAGCCGGCGGAGGGCATCGGCGAAGGCCAGCGCGGGCTCGATGTGGCCGGCGCTGCCGCCACCCGCGATGACGACCGAGAGCGGGGAGCGCGGCTGGGTCACCGGCGCACCCGCTGCGGCTGCGGGCGGGCGGTGGGAGCCAGGTAGGGCTCCGGCAGGCGCAACCCGAGCAGCCGGGCGATGCGCCCCTGACCGTCCGCCCGCAGCGTCGCGACGGCCTCCGGCTCGTGCCGGGCGGCGTTCGCGAGAATCCCGAACACGAACATCGTGACCAAGATCGAGGTTCCTCCGGATGAGATCAGGGGCAGCTGCTGCCCGGTCACGGGCAGCAGTCCCACGACGTACGAGATGTTGATCGAGGCCTGCGAGACCAGCCAGACCGTCGCGGTCGCGCAGACCAGCCGTAGCCACGGGTCGGTGTTACGGGCGGCGATGCGCAGCCCCGTGTAGGCGAGCGTCGCGAACAGCGCGAGCACCGCGAACGCCCCGACCAGCCCCAGCTCCTCGCCGATGATCGCGAAGATGAAGTCGTTGTGCGCGTTCGGCAGGTAGCTCCACTTCGCCCGGCCCTGCCCGAGCCCGACCCCGAACAGCCCGCCGTCGGCCAGCGAGTACAGCGCCTGGGTGGACTGGTAGGCCGAGCCGAGCGGGTCGGCGTCGCTGCCGGCGAACAGCACGGCGATCCGGTTCTGCCGGTAGCTGGCCGTGAGCCCGAGGATGAGGGCGCCGATCGCACCGCCGATCGTGAGCACCGCGAGCAGCCGGATCGGGGCTCCCGCGAAGAACAGCAGCGCCACCAGCACGATGCCCAGTGCGATCGTCGTGCTCAGGGCGGGCTGCAGCACCACGAGCGTGCAGACGACCAGGGCGACGGGCACGACGGGCAGCAACGCGTGCTTCCACCGGTGGACCACCGCCCGCTTGAGGACGAGGACGTGCGCGCCCCACATCACCAGGGCCACCTTGGCCAGCTCGGCGGGCTGGACGGTGAACGCGCCGAAGTCGATCCACCGGCGGGCGCCGCCGCGGACCTCACCGATCCCGGGAACCAGCACCGCGATGAGCAACCCGACGCACACCACCAGGGCCGCCGGACTCAGCGCCCGCAGCCGTTTCGGGGAGATCCGCAGCCCCGCCCAGAACAGCACGAGGCCGATCACGCAGAACATGAGCTGGCGGACGAACACCGAGTACGACGACTCGCCCGCGGCGATCGCCTCGACCGACGACGCCGACAGGACCATGACCAGACCGAACAGCGTCAGCAGCCCGAAGACGCCGAGGACGAGGTGCAACGAGGTCAGCGGGCGACGCAGCCACTGCGCCAGTGCGGCCGCGGCACGGCCCACCACGGCGCGCCAGCGGGCCGCCGGCGGCCGGGCTCGGCGCCCCACCGGCACCGTTCGGCGCGCCGTCTCGGCGCCACGCCCGCTCATCGGCCGCTCCCGGCCGGACCCGGCGCCTCAAGTGCGGCCGCCGCGGCCCGGAACTCGTCCCCGCGATGGGCGTAGTCACGGAACTGGTCCATCGACGCCGCGGCGGGGGCGAGAAGCACGACGTCCCCCGGCCGGGCGAGCGCCGAGGCGTGGCGCACAGCGGTCGTCATGGGCTCATCGTCACCCGTGACGACCTCGACGACGGGGACATGCGGGGCGTGTCGCGCCAGGGCACCGACGATCTCCGCTCGCTCGGTCCCGATCACCACGACCCCGGCCAGCACGGGTGCCCGCCGCGCGATCAGCTCCGCCACCGAGGCGCCCTTGAGCAGCCCGCCGACGATCCACACGACCCGGGAGCCCTCCTGGGCGGCCAGCGAGGCGTCGGCGGCGTGCGGGTTGGTGGCCTTCGAGTCGTCGACATAGCGCACGCCGGCCACCGTCGCGACCGTCTCGGCGCGGTGCGGGCCGGGCCGGAACCCGGCCAGGCCCGCCGCCACGGCCTCGGGCTCGACGCCGTATGCGCGGGCCATCGCGGCCGCGGCGAGGGCGTCGGTGAGCCCCGGCACTCCACCGGGGGTCACCCTGTCCGCGTCGACGAGCGGGACGGGCACCTCGTCGAATGCGCGGTCCAGCAGCGTGCCGTCGGCGATACCGACCTGACCCGGTCCCGGCTCGCCGATCGTGACCTCGACCCGGCGGCGGGCGGGCGCCGCGGCGAGCAGGCCGGCGGCGACGGCGTCGTCGACCACCGCGACGGCGATCTCACCGGTGAGCGCCGCGGCTTTGGCCGCGGCGTAGGCAGGCATTCCGCCGTGCCAGTCGAGGTGGTCCTCGGCGACGTTGAGCACGCAGCCCGCGACCGGGCGCACCGACGGCGACCAGTGCAGCTGGAAGCTCGACAGCTCGACAGCGAGCACCCGGTGTCCCTTGGCCACCGCGCTCACCACGGGATCACCGATGTTGCCGCAGGCCACGGCGTCGTGTCCGGCGGCCTGCAGGATGGCCGCGAGCATTCCGGTAGTCGTGGTCTTGCCGTTGGTACCGGTGACGACCAGCCACGCGGGCGGCGCGGCGGCGGCCGCGCCGATCCGCCAGGCCAGCTCCGGCTCACCGATCAGCTCGACGCCCCGCTCCGCGGCCTGCGCCACCAGCGGATGGTCCGGTCGTCGGCCCGGGCTGGTGACGATCAGCGCGGTGCCCGGGGGGATGCCGCCGGTCCCGGCCTCGGCACCGGCGGGCAGCCCGGTGAGCCGGCTCGGGTCGTCATCGGTCACGGTGACCAGCGCCCCGTGCGCGAGCAGCACCTCGGCTGCGGCGCGTCCCGAGATCCCGGCGCCCGCGACCAGCACCCTGCGGCCGGTGAACGCGCTCACGCCCCGCCTCCCGGGCGTGTCCCGGTTTCCGGACGCTCACCGGCGGGGGGGTTTCTGCCACTCATCTAGAAGCCCGCCGAGGCCGTCAGCCACTCGCTGTAGAACAAGCCGAGCCCCAGCGCCGCACAGATCGCCGCCAGCAGCCAGAACCGGATGATCACGGTGGTCTCGGCCCAGCCGGCCAGTTCGAAATGGTGGTGGAACGGCGCCATCCGGAACAGCCGCCGCCGCGTGGTCCGGAAGACCACGATCTGCAGCGCCACCGACAGCGCCTCGACCACGAACACCCCGCCGATGACGACGAGCAGCAGCTCGGTGTGCGTCACCATCGACAGGCCCGCGATCAGCCCGCCCAGGGCCAGCGAGCCGGTGTCGCCCATGAAGATCCGCGCCGGTGCGGCGTTCCACCACAGGAACCCGACACAGCCGCCCATCGCGGCGGCGGCGACCACCGCGACGTCCAGCGGGTCGCGGACCTCGTAGCATCCGGCGGCCGCGGCGATCGCGCAGCTGTTACGAAACTGCCAGAAGCCGATGATCACGTAGGTGGCGAGCACCATCGCCGAGGTGCCCGCGGCAAGCCCGTCGAGGCCATCGGTGAGGTTCACCGCGTTCGACCACGCCGAGACCAGCAGGTAGCAGAACAGGACGAAGCCGAGCGCGCCGAAGCTCAGCACCGCGATCTCCCGGACGAACGAGAGCTTGTCCGATGCCGGGGTGAGGTTGCGGGCGTTGGCGAAACGCAGCGCGAGCACCGCGAACACCACCGCGGTGACCAGCTGGCCGACCAGTTTGGAGGTCTTGTTGAGGCCGAGGTTGCGGTGCCGGCGGATCTTGATGAAGTCGTCGACGAAGCCGACGATCCCCAACCCGGTGGTCAGGAACAGCACCAGCAGGGCCGAGGCCGTGATCGGCTCGCTCGTGAACAGATGCGCGACGAGATAGCCCAGCCAGATGGCGATCAGGATCGCCACGCCACCCATCGTCGGGGTACCGCGCTTGCTCTGGTGGCTGGCCGGGCCGTCGGCGCGGATCTCCTGACCGAACCCCTGCCTGGCGAAGAAGCGGATCAGATAGGGCGTCAGCAGGATGGACACCGCCAATGCGACGCCGGCGGCGACGAAGACACCTCTCACCGGGACACCAGCTCGTTCTCCTGTTCCTCATCGGGCCCAAGCAACGTGGCGGCCACCCGATCGAGGCCGACCGCCCTGGACGCCTTCACCAGCACCACGTCACCGGGCCGCAGCTCGGCGCGCAGCACGGACACCGCCGCCGCCGGATCGGCCACCCGCCGGGCACCCTCGCCGTACTCCGCCCCGCCGACGGCGACCAGCCGGTCGATGCCCAGCTCGGCGGCCACGGCGGCGATCTCGGCGTGCGCGGCGGCGCTTCGCTCACCGAGCTCGCCCATCCGGCCCAGCACCGCCCAGGTGCGTCGGCGGCCCGCCGCGATCGCGGCCAGCGCGCGCAGCGCGGCCCGCATCGACTCCGGGTTGGCGTTGTACGCGTCGTTGACGACGGTCACCCCGTCGGGCCGATCGACGACCTCCATCCGCCAACGCGACACCGCCTCGCTGGCGGACAGCGCCGCCGCCACCGCCGCCGGCGACGCGCCGCACTCGAGCGCGACGGCCGCGGCGGCCAGCGCGTTGCCGACATGGTGCTCGCCGACCAGCCGCAACGCGACGTCGGCGGTACCCGACGGGGCCGTCAGCCGGAACCGGGCACGGCCCGCGTCGAGGCGCACGTCCTGCGCGCGCACGGTCGCCGTCGGTGAGCGACCCACGGTGACGACCCGCGCCGCGGTGCGGGCGGCCATCGCGGCGACGACCGGATCGTCGGCGTTGAGGACCGCCACCCCGTCCGTGGGAAGCGCCTCGACGAGCTCGCCCTTGGCCCGGGCGATCGCCTCGGCCGAACCGAACTCCCCGAGGTGCGCGCGACCGACGTTGAGGACCACACCGATCCGCGGCGAGGCGACCGCGCACAGCGCGGCGATATGCCCCGGCCCGCGGGCGGAGAACTCCAGCACCAGGTGGCGGGTCGTCGGCGACGCCGCCAGCGCCGTGTAGGGCAGGCCCAACTCGTTGTTGAACGATCCGGGCGGGGCGACCGTCGGGCCGAGCGGCGCCAGCACCGCGGCGAGCAGGTCCTTGGTCGAGGTCTTCCCGGAGCTGCCCGTCACCCCGACGATCGTCAGCCCGGGCAGCGCCGCCACCACGTGCCGGGCCAGCCGGGCCAGCGCCGCCAGCACCGCGGCGCCGGAGCCGTCGGGGTCGGCGGCGGCGAGGTAGCTGCCGGCCAGCGGGGTCGACGCCGAGGGCGGGGCGGCCGGGACGACCACCGCCGGTGCGTCGACCTCGCGGGCCGCCAGCACCCCGGCAGCCCCGGCGGCGACCGCGGCGGCGGCGAAGTCGTGCCCGTCGACGCGTTCGCCGGGAAGCGCGAGGAACAGCCCGCCGGGACGGATCGCGCGCGAGTCGAACTCGACGGCCGTGACCCGTTCGGCGCCGGTGGCGCGGTGCAACCTGCCCCCGGTCACGGCGGCGACCTCGGCCAGGCTCATCTCGATCATCGCTCGGACCCTGCCCCGGCGCCGATCGCGCGGCGCAGTTCGTCGGCGTCGTCGAAGGGGTGCACGACCCCCTCGATCTCCTGACCCTTCTCGTGGCCCTTGCCCGCGACGACGACCGCGTCGCCGGGCCGGGCCCTGGCCACGGCGGCGGCGATCGCGGCGCGCCGGTCGCCGATCTCGAGCACCTCACCGCGGGCCGGCTCGGCCCGCGCCCCCTCCAGGATGGCGCGGCGGATCTCGGCGGGGTCCTCGGAGCGGGGGTTGTCGTCACTGACGATCAGCAGCTCGGCCCGGCCCGCGGCGATCGCACCCATCAGCGGGCGTTTGCCGCGGTCACGGTCGCCGCCGCAGCCGAGAACGACCAGCAGCCGTCCACCCGAGCTGTGCACCTGGCCGCGCAGCGCGTCCAGCAAGGCGGCGACGGCGGCGGGTTTGTGGGCGTAGTCGACGACGGCGAGGAACGGCTGGCCTGCCTCGATGCGCTGCATGCGACCGGGCACGGTCAGCCGCTCGAACCGTTCGGCGGCCATCGCGGCCGGCACCCCGACGGCGTCCAGGCAGGCGAGCGCGACCAGCGCGTTGGCGACGTTGAAGGCGCCGGGGAGCCGCAACCGCACCGGCAGCCGGGCGCCGTCGGGCGCGCCGGCGACGAAGCGCTGGGTGCCGTCGGGGGCCGCGGTGATGTCGCCCGCCTGCCAGTCGGCCACCTGGCCTGTGGCCGACACCGTCACCACGCCGGGGGTGGCCGCGGCCAGCCTGCGGCCCCATTCGTCGTCGACGCAGACGACATGCCGCTGGGCCCGGCCGTCGAACAGCCGGGCCTTGGCCGCGTAGTAGTCCGTCATGTCGCGGTGGAAGTCGAGGTGGTCCTGCGACAGGTTGGTGAACGCGCCGACGGCGAAGCGGGTTCCCGCGACGCGCCCGAACGCCAGGGCGTGGCTGGAGACCTCCATGGCCACGTCGGTCACCCCGCGTTCGGCCATGAGCGCGAACACCGCCTGCAGGTCGGGGGCCTCGGGGGTGGTGAACGTGCTGGGCAGGCTCGCCTCGCCGATGCGGGTCTGCACGGTGCCGAGCAGTCCGCTGGCGCGTCCCGCGGCGGACAGCCCGGCCTCGATCAGGTGGGCGACGGTGGTCTTGCCGCTGGTCCCGGTCACACCGATGACCTGCAGCAGCGTCGTCGGATCGCCGTAGATCCGGGCGGCGAGCTCCCCGAGCACCCCGCGCGGATCGGGGTGCACGAGCACCGCGACCGCATCGGAGTCGAGCCGAAGGCGGGCGGCCCCGGCCGGGTCCGTCAGCACCGCGGCCGCGCCCGCGGCCAGCGCCGCGGCGGCGAAGTCGGCACCGTGCGCGCGGGCGCCTGCGACCGCGGCGAACAGGTCGCCGGGACGGACCTCGGCGGCGCGCAGGGTGACCCCGGTGACGGGCCGGGCCGCCGCCGGATGGCGCAGCTCGGCCGCCACGGCGGCCGCCAGCTCGGCCGGCGCCACCGGCCGCACCCGGGTCGGCCGCGGCGGCTGGGAGGTCACCGAGGTCGCGGCAGAGCTGGCAGTCGGCACGTCGCGGAAGGCTACCGGCGTCACCGGGCCGGGTTGCCATGCACCGGCCTCGACGCCCCTCGCGTCGCTCCGTCCGGCGCGGCCGACCCGCCCGTCACCGCGCTCGGCGGCGGAGGTGACCGGTGAGACAACCGCTGGTCGACCGGCTGCGGTCGGTGATCGGGCGACTGCTCTGGGGCACCGCTGCAGCCTCGGCGCCGGGCGGCGCCGCACGGCCGCGCCCAGGCGGAACGCCGATCGGCGCGGCCGGCGGACCGGTCGTCGGCAGGCCCGGCGACGTCCCGCCGGTTCAGGGCACCACGAGGGTCTGGACCGGGGCCGGCTCGCCACTGACCGGCAGGTGGTCGCGCGAAGCGAGGTAACTGGCGATGTCGTGGAACAGCGGCGCCGAGCTGGCACCGCCCCGGGGCGCGTCGAGCATGATCCCGATCACGAATCGGGGCTCCTGGGCGGGCAGCATCCCGGCGAAGGTGATCCAGTACGTCGAGTTGGAGTAGCAGCCACATGCCGGATCGACCTGCTGCGCGGTGCCGGTCTTGCCCGCAACCTGGTAACCCGGCACCGCGGCGGCAGGCCCGGTGCCGCGCTGACCGCGGGCGTCCTGGGTGACGGCGGTGAGCATGGTCCGCAACTGCTGCGCCGTCTGCGGCGAGACGACCCTGACCGCGTCGGGTGCCGGGGTCGGAGTGCGTGTCCCGTCCGGGCCGATCGTGGCGGCGACGATGCGCGGCGGTATCCGCAGCCCGTCGTTGGCCACCGCCTGGTACATCGCGGCCATCTGCAGCACGGTCATCGACAGACCCTGGCCGATGGGCAGGTTGCCGAAGGTGGAGCCCGACCACGACTCGCGCGCCGGCACCCGGCCCGCGCTCTCCCCGGGCAGTCCTACCCCGGTCTTGCTGCCGAGGCCGAACCGGGCGAGCATGTCGGCGAAGCGGTCCTCCCCGACCTGCTGGGCGGTCATGATCGTGCCGACGTTGGAGGACTTGGCGAGCACGCCGGTGAGGGTGTACTGCTCCGTGCCGTGTATCCACGCGTCGCTGACGGTCCGGTCGGCGACCTTGATCCGGCCCGGTACCGACAGCACGGTGTCCGGGGTGGCCACCCCGTACTCGAGCGCCGCGGCCATCGTCACGATCTTGTTGACCGAGCCGGGTTCGAAGGGTGTGGTCACCGCGGCATCACCGAGGGTCTTCGGGTCGGCCGAAGCCAGATCGCGCGGATCGAAGGTTCGGCCGTTGGCCAGGGCGAGCACCTCAGCGGTCCTGGCGTCCAGTACCACCGCCGAGCCGCCCCGCGCTCCGGTCTTGGCCACGTAGTCGCCGAGCTGACGCTGGACGGTGTACTGCAGGTCGGAGTCCAGGGTGAGCTGGATGTCCGAACCGGGGACGGCCGCCTGCTCCGCGCGGGTACTGCCCGGAATGATCGTGTCACTGCCCTCGGCGGTGTCGACGATCTGGAATCCGTCGGCCCCGGCCAGCAGGTTGTCCTGTGAGTTCTCCAGCCCGACGAGGCCGGTGAGCTTGCGCTCGGCACTGTTCCATGACGCGGCGCCCACCACGTTCGCGGCGAGCGTCCCGCCGGGATAGTGGCGGGCCTCGCGCCGTTCCACGGTGATCTCCGGGAACTGCGTGCGCAGGGCCCGTGCCACGTCGGGATCGGCCAGCCGGTCCAGCACGACGTAGCCGCGGTCGCTGTCCAACAGCTCGCGCAGCGCGTGCGGGTCGGCGCCGGTCAGCTGGGCGATCGCCGCGGCCATCCGCTGTTTGTACTCGGGCGCGGCGTCACCCTTGGCCGCGTCGATCTGGCGCGGGTTGGTGATGAGGGCGCGGGCCTCGGTGCTGAACGCGAGCTGGTTGCCCGCCCGGTCCAGGATCGCGCCCCGTTCCGCAGTGAGCGTGATCTTGGTCATGCTCTGCTTCGCCGAACTCTCCTTGAGCGCTCCGGCCTGGATGGTCTGCACCGAGACGAGCTTGAGCCCGGCCAGCGCAAGCACGACCACGAGCGCGACCCGGGCGATCTTCATCCGGCGTGCGTGGTCACCCGCCTTCGCCGCGGGCCGGCGCGGGGGCGCGGGCCGGCGCGCAGAGAAGGAGCGGGTCGCCACTGCGGGACGGGATCGGGGTGGGGCCGCGGGCATCAGCCGGCTCCAGCGGCGGGCACGCCCGCCGGCGGCGGCCCACCACCGGCCGCGGGGGGCGGCTGCTCGCCACCGGCCGCGGCGGGTGGTGGCTCGCCGGTCGTATGCGGGCCGGTGGCCGGACCGACCGGGTCCGCCTGCGTGGCAGCCTCGGAGGTGAGGACCTCCTCCGGCCCGGGAGCCGGTTCGGGGGCGGGCACGGGCTCCGGCGCCGCCGGCGGCGGTGGCGGTGCCGGAGCCACCGCCGCCTTCGGTGTCCCCACGACCTCCACCGCCCCGTCGGGCCCGACGACGAGCCGGGCCGGGTCCTGCACCGGCACGAGCCCGAGCTCACCGGCCCGCTGGGCGAGCGCGGGGGCCGCCGACATCGTGGCGACCTCGCGGCGCAACCGTTCGCTCTGCTCGGTCAGCGCGCGAGCCTGTGTTCGCGCCTCCTGCAGCCGGTAGGAGTCCCCGGCGGCGGCCGTCGACAGCCACAGCGTCGCGACCAGGCCGACGCCGAGCAGCACCATGACCAGCAGGATGAACTGGGGGCGCCCCGCGGGAGCGGATGTTCTCGCCTGCCGCCCGCCGAGGATCCGGCGGATCCGCTCGTCACGGCGGGCGTAGGCCCGCTGCGCCACCGTCGGGCGCCCCGCGCCGCGCTGGGCCGGGATGACCGGTGTGGTGCGGCTCCCGGCAGTGCGGCGTTGGACCGGGACGGCCGCCGTTCGACTGCGAGCGGTGGAGCGCTGCCGGTCCGCGACGGGTGCGCTCACCAGCCACCCCCGAACACCCGTGGGCTGACGATGCGGTGCGTCCCGGGCAGGCGACGGACGGGAGTCCTCACGCCGCGACCTCCCGGAGGCGTTCGGCCGCCCGCAGCCGCACCGAGGCGGCCCGCGGGTTGTCGGTGATCTCCTCCTCGGGTGCGCCTTCGGCCCCGCGGGTCAGCAGCCGCAGCTGCGGGCCGTGCCCGGGCAGCTCGACCGGGAGCCCCGCGGGCGTCCGCGAGGACGAGCGGGCCACCAGCTCTCGCTTGACGATGCGGTCCTCCAGCGAGTGATAGGACAGCACCACGATCCGGCCACCGACGGCGAGGGCGTCGATCGCCGCGGGCAGCGCCGCACGCAGCGCGTCCAGCTCTCCGTTCACCTCGATCCGCAGTGCCTGGAACGTCCGCTTGGCCGGATGTCCACCGGTTCGCCGGGCCGCCGCGGGCACCGCCTCGTAGAGCAGCTCGACGAGCTCGGCGCTGCGGGTGAAGGGACGCCGGGACCGCCGTCGCCCGACGGCCGCCGAGATCCGGCTCGCGAACCGTTCCTCGCCGTACTCCCGCAGGATCCGGGTCAGCTCCGGGAGCGGGTAGGTGTTGAGCACATCGGCCGCGGTCGGCCCCTTCGAGGGATCCATCCGCATGTCCAGGTCGGCGTCGCGGGCGTAGGAGAAGCCGCGTTCGGCCGCATCGAGCTGGAGCGAGGACACGCCGAGGTCGAACAGCACCCCGTCGACCCTCGGCACCCCCAGCTCGTCGAGCACCTCGGCGAGGCGGTCGTAGACCGCGTGCACGAGGCGGCTGCGGCCGGCGTACGCGACGAGCCTCCGCCCGGCCAGTTCCAGCGCCTGCGGGTCCCGGTCCAGGCCGACCAGGGTGAGCTGCGGGTGGGCGGCCAGCATCGCGGCGGAATGCCCGCCGAGGCCGAGGGTTGCATCCACCAGCACCGCCGGCCGCCCCGACAGGGCGGGTTCGAGTAGCTCGGTGACCCGCGACAGCAGCACCGGGACATGCCTGGCCCCAGCCGACATGTCCTCGCTCTCCAAGCGCTGCTCCACGGCTCACCCCCCAACGTCGTACCCGCGCGCCGTGCCTCACATCCGCAGCGGCAGGGCCGCCGAGCCCCTTCCGCCACGAGTCCGGCTCGTGCTCCCCAGCCGAGCCGTATCGGCGGTGCCCCACCCGGACGCCGTGTCCCGCCTCGTACCGACGAACCTGGCGCCGGGGAAGGTGCGCCAGGGCCATCGGAACGAACAGGACTGCCGACTCCGGGTGGGGACGCCGCCAGGTCTCTTGCTCACCCGCCGTCCACCGGGTTCGTCAGATCAGTCCGGGAAGGACCTCCTCCCGCGCCTTCGCGTAGTCGTCCTCGTGATCCTCCTGGTACCGCTGCCAGGTCTGCGCGTCCCAGATCTCGACCCGGGTGAACGCGCCGATCACGGTGCAGTCCTTGCTCAGGCCCGCATAGCGACGCAGCTCGGGGGTGATCGTGATCCGGCCCTGGGCGTCCGGGTTCTGTTCATCGGTGCCGGAGAAGAGGTTGCGCTGGAAGGCCCGGGCCGCCTCGTTGGTCAGCGGCGCCGCCGCGATCGTGCGCGCCATCTCGACGAAGGCCTCGCGGGTGAACACGTACAGGCAGTGATCCTGTCCTTTCGTGATCATCAACCCGCCTCGCAGCTCATCGCGGAACTTCGCGGGCAGCGTGAGCCGCCCCTTGTCGTCCAGCCTGGGGGAGTAGGTGCCGAGGAACATCGGCCCCACCTCCACCTGCGGCCCCGTTCGCCCCAGTGGTCCCCACACTACCCCACTTTCCACCACCGTCAAACCGCGACGAGCCCGTTCTCGGGCCCCGACGCGAGGGTCACTGCAGGTCAGGAGGGGTGGGTCACAGTGGGGGCTCGGACAGCGCCACCCGGCCGCGCGACGCCCGGACATCCACCGAACGGGCGGGCAACCGGCCCCTCCGCCCGCTCCGGGGGCCTGCGGTGGGGCGGTGTGGGGAACGCGCGCGAGGGGCCGCCCACGAACGTTTGACACACTGGTCGACGGTCCCGACGCACGTCCCGGGCACCAGATGAACGAGGAGGTCGGGTGACGACGACGAGCAGCCGGTCCGGGCATCCGGGCGCGGACCCCGAGACCGGTCTGGTCGCCGTCGCAGACCTGACCGCCGGCATCGCCGCCAACATGCAGCGCATCATCGTCGGCAAGCCCGAGGTAGTGCGGATCGCGCTCGTCACGATGCTGGCGCAGGGCCATCTGCTCGTCGAGGACGTTCCGGGCGTCGGCAAGACGTCGCTGGCCAAGGCGCTCGCACGCTCGATCGACTGCTCGGTCAGCCGCGTGCAGTTCACGCCCGACCTGCTGCCCGGCGACATCACCGGAACGTCGATCTTCAACCGGCAGACCGGCGAGTTCGAGTTCCGGCCCGGCCCGGTGTTCGCCAACATCGTCATCGCCGACGAGATCAACCGCGCCTCCCCGAAGACCCAGTCGGCGCTGCTGGAGTGCATGGCCGAGCACCAGGTGACCGTCGACGGCCGCACCTACCAGCTCGCCAGCCCGTTCCTCGTGGTCGCAACGCAGAACCCGATCGAGATGGACGGCACCTATCCGCTGCCGGAGGCCCAGCGCGACCGGTTCACCATGCGGGTCTCCGTCGGCTACCCCGACCCGAGCGCCGAGCTCGCCATGGTCGATGAACACGCCGCCGCCGAGCCCCTCGACACCCTGCGCCCGGTCGCCGACGCCCGCGCCGTGCGCTCGGTGATCGAGGCCGTCCGGCGGATCCACGTCGGGCCCGAGGTGAAGCAGTACTGCGTCGACCTGGTCTCGAGCACCCGTCGTCAACCGGACCTGCGGCTCGGCGCCTCGCCGCGGGCGACCCTGCATCTCGTGCGCGCCGCGCGGGCCCAGGCCGCGCTGGCCGGGCGCGGCTTCGTCATCCCCGATGACGTGCAGGCCGTCGCGGTTCCGGTGCTCGCCCATCGGCTGCTGCTCACCCCGGAGGCGCACGCGGCCCGGCGCTCGACCGCCGATCTGGTCCACGGGCTGGTCGGCAGCCTGCCGGTACCCGCGCCCTCCCGCTTCGGCGGCTGAGGACCGTGGCCGTCGGCCGATCCTGCGGTCTCACCACCACCGGCCGCTCGACGCTCGCCGCCGGGGTGGCCACCGCGGTCTGCGCCGTCGTCCTCGACGAACGGGACCTGCTGACCATCGGGATCTTCGTCACCGCCCTTCCGCTGCTGTCGCTGTTGCTCACGACCCGGGTTCGGCGGTCGGTGCGCAGCGAGCGCGGCATCACCCCGGACCGGGTCGCGGTGGGCGGGTCGGTGGAGGTGGCGGTCCGGCTGACCGGCGGGCCGCTGCTGTGCACCCTCCGCGTGACCGATGCGGTGCCCGACGCCGCGGGGCCGCAGCCCGAGTCGCCGCCCCGGTTCGCGGTGCACCGGCTGCCCGCCCGCGCCGGCGTGCGGCTGAGCTACCCGCTGCGGCCGGTGCTGCGCGGGTCGCACCGGATCGGCCCGCTGGTCGGCCGGGCCAGCGACCCGCTCGGACTGGCCGAGTTCCCCCGGGAGCTGTGCCCCGCCGAACGGCTGCTCGTGTTGCCCGCGATCGTCGGGCTGCGCGGCATGCCCCCCGCCCTCGGCGGCCGCGAGAACCTCCCGGGCGTCACCGTGGCCCCGCGCCAGGGCGGCGGCGCACCAGAGGCGATGATCCGGCCCTACCGCCCCGGCGACGAGCTGCGCCGAGTGCACTGGCGCAGCACCGCGCGCCACGACGAGCTCATGGTCCGGCTCGAGGAACCACCTCGGCGCGGGTACCTCACGGTCCTGCTCGACCGCCGCGACGCCGCGCATCGTGGCCGGGGCCCCGAGTCGAGCCTCGAGTTCGCCGTCAGCCTGACCGCAAGCATCTGCGCACACCTCAGCTCCCGCGGTGAGCCGGTCCTCCTGGTGACCGAGGACGGAACGCCGCTGATCGGCGCCGGGGCCGGGCTCGATTCGATGCTCGACGCCCTGGCCGCGCTTCGCCCGTCGGCCACGGCGCGCCTCACCGGCCCACCGCCAGCCGCGGCAGGCGACGTCGTCGCCGTGCTCGGGGCGATCGAGCCCGATGAACTCGACGGGCTGCTCGCGCGCGGGTCGAGCGGCGGGCACGCGGTGCTGCTCGACGTCCGTAGCTGGGATCCGGCGGGCCGCGCCGCGGCCCCGGCCCCTGACCGGCCCGCCGCCGCGCTGCGCCGCGCGGGCTGGCAGGTCGTCGTCGCCACCGCCGGGAGCACGCCCGACCAGGCGTGGGCCGGACTGACCGGGGGCGCCCCGTGAGCATCCCGGTCCTGGAGCCGCCCACCCGGCCGTCGAACCGGCCGCAACGGCCCCGCCGCCGGGCCGGCTGGGTGGTCGCGCCGGTCACCGGCACGGCGGTTCTGCTGGCCAGCGCGCCCGTCGCGTCGATCGTGCAGGGGGCGAGCTGGTTCGGGCATGCCGCGGGAATCGTGGGGCTCGTGCTCGCGGTCGGGCTGGTGCTGCACCGGGCCCATCCCGTCCTGGTCGCGACGGCCCAGCTCGCCGCCGTGTTCGAGCTGCTCGTCCTGGCGTTCACCGGGCAGCCGCTGCCCGGCCCGGCCGCCGCCGCTGAGCTGGGCGACCTACTGGTCGGCGCGGCGGGCCAGATCGAGACCGGCCTGCCGCCCGTACCGGCTACACCGGAGATCCTGCTGCTGATCACCGGGGCGTTCGGGCTGGTCACCATCGCCGGACACGCCATCGCGGTCTCGGCGGCGGCGCCCGCGATCGCGGGGATCCCGCTGCTGGCCGTCTTCACCGTGCCCACCGCGCTGGCCGGTTCGGCGCTGCCCTGGTGGGCGATCACCGCTGCCGCAGCCGGATTCGGGCTGCTGCTGCTGACCCGCGACGGGGTGAGCACCCAGCTGCCCGCGGGCATCGCGGTGACGACCGTCGCCATTGTGGCCGCGCTGCTGCTGGGGTCGGCCGCGACGATGGTCGGCACCGGCGGGCGGTTCACGGGTGGCTCCGGCGCGGGCGGTTCGGGCGGATCGATCGGGCTCAACCCCTTCACCTCGCTGCGCGGCCAGCTCATCCAGGACCACCCGACCGAGTTGTTCCGGGTCAGTGGGCTACCCCGGCCGCAGTACCTTCGCGCGCTCACGCTGCGCGACTTCGTTCCGCAGACCGGCTTTCAGGCGGGCGCGCCCGCACCGGGCGTCCCGCTCACCGGGCCGCTGCCGACCGGCGCCGCCCAGAACGCCGAGCGGGCCGTGATCACCGTGGAGAACCGCGGCTTCCGGGACTACTGGTTGCCGCTCTACAGCGACCCGCAGGCCGTGACGGGGCTGTCCGACCACGACTGGCGGTTCGATCCGGCCAGCGGGATCGCCTACCACCGGCGAGCCCGTGAGGAGGACGGCTGGCAGGAACAGGCCACGCTGCCGGCGCCGACCGCCGCCCAGCTGCGCGCGGCCGCCGGACCGCTGGACGTGGACCGCGGCTACCTTTCCACCGAGGGTGTCGATCCGCGCGTCACGGCGCTGGCCGCCGAGGCGACCCGCGGCGCCCGGACCGGCTTCGACAAGGCCGTCGCCCTCGTCGACTACTTCACCGGACCCGGTTCGCGGTTCAGCTACAGCCTGCAGACCGCACCGGGCGCGGGCGACAACGCGCTGGTCGAGTTCCTCACCGTCGGACGGACCGGGTACTGCGAGCAGTTCGCCTCGGCGATGACGATCATGCTGCGTACCGTCGGGGTGCCCGCGCGGGTCGCGGTCGGGTTCACCGCAGGCACCGCGGCGACCGGCTACCGCGCGGTGACGACGGCCGATGCGCACGCCTGGGTGGAGGCCTACTTCCCCGGCCACGGCTGGATGACGTTCGACCCGACCCCGCTCACCGACGGCCGAGCGCTCGTCCCGCCCTACGTGCAGGAGGTCCACGACCAGGAGCGCGGTCCCGACTCCCCCGGCCAGAACACCGACCCCGCACCGAAACCGGACACCGGCATCGACGAGGCCCCGCCGCCGGAGCCGGCTGCGGCACCCCCGGTCGAGTCGGGCGACCCGGCATCGACCGGCCCGGGGTTCTTCTGGGTGCTGCCCGTCGCCGGGCTGGTCGTGCTGCTGTCCGGACTGGCCCCGGCCGGACTGCGCATCCTGGTTCGGCGGCGCCGCCTCGCGGCCGTCGCCGCGGGCGGGCCGGGCGCTGCCGTCGCGGGATGGGAGGAGTTGCTGGCCGAGTCGACCGATCGGGGGGTCCTGGTCCGGCCGAACGAGACGGTACGGGCGACGGCCCGGCGGCTCGTCCGCGAACATCGGCTCGAGGAGAACGCCCAGCGGGCCTTGCGCGCCGTGGTCCGGGCCGTCGAAGCGAGCTGGTACGGAGACCGGGGACCGGATGAGATTCCGGTGGGCGCCGGGCAGCTCGAGGTGGCGGTCCGCACGGTCGCGACCGGCATCGCGGCGGGACGCGGGCTGAGCCTGCGGGAACGGCTGCTGCCCCGCTCGCTGCTGTCCCGGACCGGTAGACCCGCACCGGCAGGAGTACCGACGGACGGCGGGTGAACGCTCGCCTGCGCGGCCGCAACGCACCAGCGGCGGCCCGGTCAGGGCTCGCCGCTGGGCCTTACTCCTGTTCGAACCGCCGCCGGAAGCGTTCTTCCATCCGGCCGGTGAACCGGCTCTTGTCCGGCTCGGTCTCCTTGGCCGGGCCACCGTGGGCGGATGATCCGATGGAGGTCACCGCGAGAACTGCGCCGGCGAGCATCATCAGGAACCCCACCACGCTGAGCACGGGGACACTGGCCAGCCAGAGCGCCGGTACGGCCACCCCGACGACGAGCAGGACAAGGCCCAGGATGAACACCGCGAGGCCCTGGGCTCGTCGGCGCCGCGTGGGTTTGCGCAGCCGACCGCCACGGACGGTCGATGCGAACTTCGGGTCCTCAGCGTAGAGAGCACGCTCAATCTGTTCGAGCAGCCGCTGCTCGTGCTCGGAGAGGGGCATGGCTTCGCCTCCGGCACACGGTATTCCGGTCGGGTCATCTTCCATGGTGCCGGAACGACACGACGAGCGCCCGGGTTGGACGTTCATCCGAGAGGATACGAGCCTGAGGCTGGCTCCTCTACCCGGCGTCGATGACCGGCCCCTCGATCCACCTCGTCGATCTTCGATCGGTCAGCCGGACCGACCGGCGGCCCGTCCGGCCCGGCTAGTCACGCCGCGCCAGCGCGTGCAACCGGACGGCGATCTCCCGCAACGCCGGCACCTCCGCGGCCAGCGCTTCCAGCTCGGCGACCGCGCGCACGGCGGCCGGCCCACCGTCGCGAACCGCTCGGGGCACCCAGGTGTCGAGTACCCCGTCGCCCTGGAGCACCTCGACCTGAAGGCCCACGGCCTCCAGCAGCGCCCGCAGGGCCGGGGCGTCGAGCCGCCTGCGCAGCTTGTCGGCGGGACCGAAACGGCCCTCGGGATCGGCGAGCACCATCCGCGCCTCGGCCAGCCTCCCCGCCAGCACCCGGCCCAACATCGCCGCGTGTCGCCCGGTGACCAGCACCGAGACCGCACCGCCGGGAACCGCGGCCATCGACATCGCCGCGACCGCGCCGGGAGCGTCGTCGACCACCTCGAGGAGCTCGTGGCCGAGCACCAGGTCGGCGGACTCGGCCGGAACGACGTCGGTCAACGCGTCGACGTCCCCCTGCACGGCTGTGACCAGCTCGCCGACCCCCGCCTCACGCGCCCGCCGCTGCAGCGCGGCCAGCGCATTCGGGCTCGTGTCGACCACCGTCACCGCGCAACCGCCGGCCGCGAGCGGAACCGCCCACGCCCCGCTGCCACCGCCGACATCGAGAATCCGCGGCCGACGGTCGGGGTGACGCGTGCGAACCGTGGCCAGCTCCGCTTCGAGAACCCGCTGTACCTGACCGCCGCCCGTCGCTCCCAGGAGATCTCCCACCGCCGTACTCACGTATCGCAGCGTAGTGCTCCGATGAAGCGAGTAAGTTGATCCCGTGCAGGTCGTCGCCACGCTGAGCCTCAAGGGCGGAGTCGGGAAGACCACCGTGGCCCTTGGTCTGGCCGGGGCCGCCCTTCACCATGGGGTGCGCACGCTGCTGGTGGACCTCGACCCGCAGGCCAACGCGACGATCGCGGCCGATGCCCCCGCCACGTCGGCCACCGTCGCCGACGTCCTCGACGACCCTCGCCGGTCGGTCCTGCGCCGCGCGATCGCCCCGAGCGGATGGGGCGAAGGTCTGGACGTCCTGGTGGGCGCCGAGCAGACCGAGCGGCACAACCACCCCGAACCGGGGAGCAAGCAGCTGACCAGGCTCGCGCGGGCGCTGAGCCGGTTGCGAACGGGCAGCGACGACGGCACGACCGGCAAAGAGCCGGACACCCCCGCTCATGGGCCCACCGACGAGCTGGACCCCTACCAGCTTGTGATCATCGACTGCCCTCCCTCACTGGGTCAGCTGACCCGCAGCGCACTCACCGCAGCGCACCGGGCTGTCCTGGTCACCGATCCCACGATGTTCGCCGTATCCGGCGTGCAGCGCGCATTCGATGCCGTCCAGTCCGAACGTCAACGCAGCAACCCCGATCTTCAGCCACTCGGTGTCCTGATCAACCGCGTACGCCCGCGCAACTCCGAGCACGAGTTCCGCATCGAGGAACTGCGGGAGATCTTCGGCCCGCTCGTCTTCACCGGAGTGCTGCCCGACCGCTCGGCCATCCAGCAGGCGCAGGGAGCGTGCATGCCCATCCAGACCTGGGACACTCCCGGGGCCCGGGAGGTCTCCGCGGTGTTCACCGCCCTGCTCGGGCGGGTGTTACGCAGTGGCAGCCAGCCCAGACCCCGGGTCCGCGTGGGGTGCGCGGCGCCGCCGCCGATCGTCTGAACGGCTGCCCGCACGGTGCGCGCCGGTCACGTCCGCGGCACCATCCCACGGACGATGCCGACGAACTGCTCGGCCTGGCGCAGGAGATCGTCGGCCTCCCGGCGGCTCACCAGACGCGCGATGCCGGCCTCGGCCGCCGCCCGGGTGCCGGAGCAGGAGGCGAAGAACGCCCCCCACTCCCCCAGCTCTGGCGCCACCTCGGCGAGCAGGTCCCACACATTGCGCGAGGCTCCGCGCCGCGGACGCGGCCGGGCCCGCACGGCGAGCAGCGCAGCGCCGGCCCGGAGGGCGGCAAGATAGGCGGCCGGATAGCGCTCCAGCGGCTCGTCGTTGCGGTACCCCTCGGCGATACCCTCCTCAGCCTGCCGGAGCAGCCCGAGAGCATGCCGCGAGGGCGGTACCGCGCCCGCAGGCTCCCGTGCTGCGCGAGGCGAACGGGGGGCCCGTGGCACCGGCATCATCGGAAGCGTCATCGCCACGGCCTTCGACCCGGCCATCGAGGACGTCGCAGTCATCCCGGCTCCACTCGGTGTCCCATCACTCCACCACCCGTACGAGATCCCACACCCCGGGGCCAGCGCGCATGCGCAGCACGAACTCCCGGGCCGGAGCGTGCGGCTCCTCGGCCGACAGCGCCACCACATGCCAGCAGCGCAGCCGATCGCCCCCAACGGGCTGGGGCGACGGAAACGGCCACGGCGACTCCTCGATCCAGCGCTCGCGCACGTCGGTGATGAGATATCGCGCCCCCCGCCGCACCGGGCGTCGCTGGAACTCGACAGGTTCGCCGTCCTGCCAACGCACCTGAACCGGCACCGGCTGCCGCGATCCGAAGACCTTCGTGAACGTGCTCATGAGTTCTCCTCGCGGATGTTCCGGCGATCACGCTGTCAGCGCGGTCATGTCGGATGGCGAACTCGCGAGTTCGCTCACGTGACCACACTCCTCACGGCCGCGGGTCCGGTGGCCCGGGGCGGGGTGCTTCCCCCACCCCACCCCGGGCCGACCGCAGTCGAACGTCTGTTCGACACACTCAGTAGAGCGTATGCCGGGCGGCGCGTCAAGTCCCCGGGCCCACCGCCCGCCCCGCTCCTGGGACGCCTCCGGGCCGGGCGGAGCACCCCCTGTGACCGATGGCCTCGACGTGGTGAGATGGCCCGATGACGAACACCCGTCGGCGACCCCCGACCGGCGGACCCGCCCGGCGGAGCGGATCGGTCCGCCCGTGACGGCCGCTCCGCCACGCAACCGGCTGATCGCGTTGACCGCAGGCGAGCTGGCCGACCGGCTTGCCGAGGCCCTCGACGTCTACATCGCCGCGATGGGCTATCCACCCGGAACCGGCCGCCAGCGACGCTCCCTGTGGCTCGAGCACAGCCGCCGCCCCGGCTGGCGCGCGATGGGCTGGATCGACCCGGCGGGCTCGCTGCTCGGCATCGCCTACGGCTACACCGGTAGCCCCGGCCAGTGGTGGTACGAGGAGGTCCACCGCGGCCTGCGCCGCGCCGGCCTGACCGAGCACCCCTGGCTCGACGACTACTTCGAGCTCACCGAGCTACACGTGCGGCCCGACGCTCAGGGCGGCGGGCTCGGCGAGGGCCTGCTGCGTGCGTTGCTGGCCGGCACCGGCTCATCCAGGGTGCTGCTGTCGACGCCCGAGTACGGATCCCGGCCACCCGGCCGCGCCTGGCGACTCTACCGGCGCACCGGCTTTCATGACGTCCTGCGCGAGCACCGGTTCGCCGGCGACACGAGGCCCTTCGCCGTGCTCGGGCGCGAGCTGCCGCTCGACCCCGCCCGCCCGTCCCGGTGACGCGCTGAGCCACGGACGCCGATGCGGGAGACCCTGATCGCATCAGATCGCCAGGGACGCAGTGGCACGATGTCGACCATGCCGTCCCCGGTCCTGCGCCCTCCCCACCGGCGACCTCCGCACGAGCGAACCCGCAGCGCCGCGCGCCGCGTGCTCCCTGTGCTGCTGCTCGCGACGCTGACCATCACCCTGCTCAGCGGTTGCGCGCGGGTGCGGACCGCGCTCGCCATCCAACCGAACGACACCGTCAACGGCGAGATCGTGCTGGCCACCCCGGCGAAGAGCCCCGACGACACCGGCCCGGCGGTGACCCTGCCCCGCGAGCTCAAGAACGACGTCGACATCTCGTCCTACCGCCAGGACGGCTACACCGGCTCGGTGCTGCGGTTCTCCAAGCTGACGTTCGACGAGGTCGCGCTCCTGAGCCAGAGCGCGAGCGCGGCCGGCGAACGGGCCGTGCTGAACCTGCGCCGGGCCGGCAACCGGGTGCTGGTGACCGGCACGGTCGACCTCACGACGGTGCCGGTCGACCGGGCCGACTTCCAGCTCAAGATCGGCTTTCCCGGCCAGGTCATCGACACCAACGGAGACACCGAGTCCGGCACCGTGAGCTGGAAGTTCACCCCCGGCACGGTCGGCGACATCCGCGCCACCGTGGCCTATGACGATCCCAACGCCCCCTCGGTGACCGGCTGGACCTTCGTCCTGATGATCCTGGTCGCCGGGGCGTCAGCTGCCGTGGTGGTACTCGCCCGTCGTACCCGCAACCCCCCGCTGGACACCTCGGCGCGGTAGTCAGACCCGGCCGGCGCTTCGCGTGGCCCCATCCAGCCCGAGCCGGTGCACGAGTTCCACCGTCGCCGACGACCGGTTCAGGGTGTAGAAGTGCAGCCCGCTCACGCCCTCGGCCAGCAGTTTCCCGCACAGCTCGGCGGTGATGTCGAGCCCGGCGGCGCGGAACGCGGCCGGGTCGTCGGCATACCGCTCCAGCCGTTCGACCAGTTCCGGCGGCAGCGGCGCCCCCGACAGCTCCGGTCCGCGGCGCAACGTGCGCAACGTCGTCAGCGGCATGATCCCGGGCAACAGCGGCACGTCGGCGATATCGCCGCCCGCGGCGGCGAGCCGGTCACGCAGCCGCAGGAAACCCTCGGGCTCGAGGAACAGCTGGCTGATCGCGAAGTCGGCGCCGGCGCGGATCTTCCCCACGAGATGCCGCAGATCGGACTCCGCGTCCGGAGAGCGCGGGTGGCCGTACGGGAAGGCCGCGACGCCGACGCAGAAGTCACCGAGACTGCGCACGAGATCCACCAGCTCCTCGGCGTACCGGAGGCCCTCGGGGTGCGGGATCCATTCCCCGAGCGGGTCCCCCGGCGGGTCGCCGCGCACCGCCAGGACGTTACGGATGCCCGCGCCCGCGTAGGCGCCGACGACGTGCCGCAGCTGCGCACGCGAATGCGCCACGGCGGTGAGATGCGCCATCGGGACGAGCGTCGTGTCGGTGGCGATCCGCGCCGTCGTCCGGATCGTGCGCTCCCGGCTGGATCCGCCCGCGCCATAGGTGACCGACACGAACGCCGGATCGAGCGGTTCCAGCCTGCGGATCGCCCGCCACAGCTCGGCCTCGCCGATCTCGTCCTTCGGCGGGAAGAACTCGACGGAGAAAATCGGCCGGTCCTGGCTGATCCGCTCGATCACCGTCTCGCGCCGTGCAGTGGTCCCTCTCATCCGGGCCAGCCTACGGGGCCCGGCCGCCGCGCCGTCCTGCAGTTAGGCTCGCACGCGTGCCTGTTGCTTCCACTCCCGCCTACGGAGGGCCCGTCTGATGGCCGACACCGGCACCGGCGCCGACACGGGTGTGACGCAGGCTGCCGACCCCGGCCCCCCCGCCGCCGAGCCACCCGACATCCACGAGATCGACCTGGACCTGCTGCGCCACATCGAGGCCGAGCTCAGCTCCCAGCTCGACCGGCGGCACGGCGAAGCCGCCGAGATCGACCCGGCGTTCGCCGCGGCGACCGAGGCGCTGCGCGGCTTCGTGCTCGGCGGTGGCAAGCGGATCCGCCCGACATTCGCGTGGTGGGGCTGGCGCGGCGCGGGCGGCGACCCGGCCGACGCGACCACCCCGGCCGTGCTGCGCGCGCTGAGCGCGCTCGAGCTCATCCAGGCCTGCGCGCTGATCCATGACGATCTCATCGACGCCTCGACCACCCGTCGCGGCCGGCCCACGGTGCACGTCGCGTTCGCCGACCGGCACACCCAGGCGGGCTGGGCCGGACGCCCGGCCCGATTCGGGGCCGCTGCCGCGATCCTGCTCGGTGACCTGGCACTGGCCTGGGCCGACGACATGCTCCGCGACGCCGGGCTTCCCGCCGCGGCGCTGCTTCGCGCGGCCGAGCCGTGGCGGGCGATGCGCACCGAACTGCTCGGCGGCCAGTACCTCGACGTGCTGGGGCAGGCCAGCGCCGACACCTCCATCCACGGCGCGCTGCAGATCGATCGGTTCAAGACCGCTGCCTACACCGTCGAGCGACCGCTGCACCTGGGCGCCGCGATCGCCGATGCCCCGCCCGCACTCGTGCGCTCCTACCGCCGGTTCGGCGCCGACATCGGGATCGCCTTCCAGCTGCGGGACGACCTGTTGGACGTCTTCGGGGACCCCACGGTGACCGGCAAGGCCGCCGGTGACGACCTGCGTGAAGGCAAGCGCACGCTGCTGATCGCACTGGCCCTGGAGCGGGCCGAGGAACGCGGAGCCACGGCGGCCCGCACGGTGCTCACCGAGGCGCTGGGCGACCGCGACCTCGACTCCGCGGCGGTCGACCGGGTCCGGACCGTGCTGTGCGAGCTGGGCGCCCCGCAGGCCGTCGAGCAGCGCATCGCCGCGCTCACCGGATCCGCCCTCGACGCGCTCACCGTGGCCGGTGCCGCCGAGCCCGCGGCGAGCAAGCTCGCCGAGCTGGCCATTGCCGCGACCCGCCGCCGGAGCTGACGTGCGGCCCCAGACGGTGCCCGGTCGCACCGACCACGTCGTGGTCGTGGGTGCCGGGTTCGCCGGGTTGTCGGCGGCGTTGCATCTGCTCGGCGCGGGCCGCCGGGTCACGATCGTCGAGCGGGCCGCGCATCCGGGCGGCCGGGCCGGGCAGCTCGACCTGCACGGCCCGTCGGGCACCTTCCGCATCGACACCGGCCCGACCGTGCTGACCATGCCCGAGCTGCTCGACGAGACCCTGAACGCGGTCGGCGAGCGGCTCGCCGATCGGCTCGACCTGGTCGAACTCGACCCGGCCTACCGGGCGCGGTTCGCGGACGGATCCACGATCGACGTGCACGCCGATCCCGCCGTCATGGAGGAGGAGGTGCGCCGCACGTGCGGCCCGCGCGCCGCCGCGGGCTACCGCGGACTGCGCGACTGGCTCACCCGGCTCTACCACGCCGAGATCGAGACGTTCATCGGCGCGAACTTCGACTCACCACTGGACCTGCTCAACCGCGAGCTGGTCCGGCTGGCCGTGCTCGGTGGCTTCGGCAGGCTCGGCGCACAGGTGGCCCGGCGGATCCCCGACGAACGGCTGCGGCGCGTCTTCACCTTCCAGTCGCTCTACGCCGGGGTGCCCCCCAGGCGCGCGCTCGCGGCCTACGGGGTGATCGCCTACATGGACACCGTGGCGGGGGTGTTCTTCCCCAGGGGCGGGATGCGAGCGGTGGGCCGGGCCCTTGCCGACGCCGCCGTGCGCGCCGGCGCGACGATCCACTACGGGCGTGCGGTGACCGGGTTGGAACAGCGCTTCGGCCGGGTCACGGCGGTGCGACACGCGGACGGACCCGGATCCGATACCGAGCGACTGACCTGTGACGCCGTCGTCCTCACCCCCGACCTGCCGGTCGTGCACCGGCTGCTGGGGCGGCGTCCGCGCCGGATCATCCCCCCGCGCTACTCCCCCAGCGCGATCGTGCTGCACGCGGGCCTGACCCGGACCCGGCCGGAGCTCGTGCACCACACGGTCTGTTTCGGTGCCGCCTGGGACCGGACCTTCGACGAGATCATCCGCGACGGACTGCTGATGAGCGACCCATCGCTGCTGATCACCCGGCCCACCGCCACCGATCCGAGCCTGGCACCGGAGGGACACGACATCCTCTACGTGCTGGCGCCGTGCCCGAACACCGAGCGTGCCCGGCTGGACTGGCCCCGCATCGGGCCCGCCTACCGCGACGAACTGCTCGCCGTGCTGGCGGACCGTGGGCTGCCGGGTCTGCGCACCGACATCGAGGTGTCTCGGCTGGTGACCCCCGCGGACTGGACCGCGGCCGGGATGGCCGCCGGTACCCCGTTCTCGCTCGCGCACACGTTCACCCAGACCGGTCCGTTTCGCCCGCGCAACCTGCTGCGCGGACTCGACAACGCCGTGCTCGCCGGCTGCGGGACCACCCCTGGCGTCGGAATCCCTCCGGTGCTGATCTCCGGCAGGCTGGCCGCCCAGCGAATCACCGCAGCTCGCAGCCCCCGATCCGGCCGCCCGGACACACCTCAGGGTCCCGGCGCCACCGGCGCCCCAGCCGTGCGAGCATGGTCGCCGTCATGACCGCGCAGCCTTCACCCCCCGTCCCTCGGCCCACGTCGCCCGAGCGGACCTCGGACTCTGCGCCCTGCGCGGACGACGGCCCGGACCGGGCCACAGCGACGACCGCCCAGCGGGCCCCCGCAGGCCCCGCGGCCGGGACCCGGCGGGGGTGGCTGGGCAGCCCCCCGCGCGGTCCCCTGCTGCTCGGCCTCGGCGCCTCGCTGCTCATGATGATCGGGGCCTTCGGGGCGGGCGGCGTCCTCGTCCGCGATCCCCTGCTGACCAACAGCCCCGTCGGCTTCTGGCGCTACGGACACGGCCGGGAGCTGGCCACCGCACTGATCTACCTCGGGGTCGCGCTGCTCGGCTGGGCGTGGGTGCGGCTCGGCCGCGATGTGCTGGCCGGCCGGGTCGGCGGCCGCGCGGTGCTGGCCACCGCGGTCGTCTGGATCATCCCGATGCTGGCCGGGCCGCCGCTGTTCACCCGCGATGTGTTCAGCTACCTGGCCCAGGGCGCGCTCCCCCTCGCCGGGTTCGACCCGTACGCCTTCGGCCCGGAGGTCATGCCGGGCATCCTGTCCGACAACGTTCACTACTTCTGGCAGGACACTCCCGCCCCCTACGGCCCGCTGTTCATCCTGCTGGCCAAGGGCATGGCGGCGGTCATCGGCGACAACATCATCCTGGGCGTCGTCGGGATGCGGCTGCTGATGCTGCCGGGTCTGGTTCTGCTCGTCTGGGCGCTACCGGAGCTCACCCGCAGGCTCGGTGGCCGGGTCCCCGTCGCGCTGTGGGTCGCCGTGGCCAACCCGGTGATGATCATCCACATGGTCGGTGGCGGCCACAACGACCTGCTCGTCATGGGCCTGCTCGCCAGCGGCGCGGTCGCCGCGCTGCGCGGCCGCCACGTCGCCGGGGTCGCCCTGGTCACCGCGGCGATGGCGGTCAAGGCCAGCGCGGGTATCGCGCTGCCGTTCCTGGTGCTCGTCTGGGCGCAGGACCTCAGCGGCTCCCGACCGGTGCGGATCCTCAAGGCCGGCGTGGCCGGGGTCGGCGTGTTCGCGGCCGTGTTCGGCGTGATCACCCTGGCCGCGCAGGTGGGATTCGGCTGGCTCCCCGCGCTCAGCGCGCCATCGATGATCGTCAACTGGCTGTCGCTGCCCACCGGGGCGGGCGAGCTCGCCCACGCCATGGTGAACGTCATCGTCAACGTTCCCAAGCAGCCGTTCATCAACGTCGGCCGGATCATCGGCGCCGCGGCGCTGCTCTACATCGCGGTGCGCCAATGGTGGGCGGCGCGCGACGGAGGCCCGGACGCGATCCGCCGGGCGGGCATCGTCCTGTTCGCGGTGGCCGTGCTCTCCCCCGCCACGCTGCCCTGGTACGTCAGTTGGGGTATGGCGCTGCTGGCGATGGCCGCCTGGACCCCGCGGGCGCTGACCTGGCTGGTGTTCGGCTCGCTGTGGCTGGTGATCGTCTACTACCCGAACGGTGAGGCTGCGCTCTACAACTGGGCGTACCTGGCGGTCTGTGCCGTGCTGTGCGGGCTCGCCGCATACTCGCTGCACCACCCCGACCCGCTGCGGCTGGGCAACCGGCATGCCACCGTCACCTCCGTCGTCTCCGACCGCGGTGCCCAGCAACAACCGGGCTGAACTCGACGCCGCGGGCATCACCGACCCGGTGCTGCGGGCCGGGTACGCGGCCTGCCGCGAGCTGAATGCCGTCCACGGGCGCACCTTCTTCCTCGCCACCCGGTTGCTGCCGGCCGAGCGCCGGCCTTCCGTCCACGCGTTGTACGGGTTCGCCCGGCACGCCGACGAGATCGTCGACGACCTCCGCGACGGGCGCTGCACCGCCGACCGCGCCGCGCAGCTCGACGCGCTGGCCGTCTCGCTCGGCACCGCGCTCGACGGTGGGCCCGCCGCCCATCCCGTGCTCGCCGCGGTCGCCGACACGGTGCGCCGCTACGACATCGAACGTCGGCACTTCACCGACTTCCTGGCATCCATGCGGATGGACCTGCACGTCACCGACTACCCGACCTACGCCGACCTCGCCCGGTACGTGCACGGCTCCGCCGCCGTGATCGGCCTGCAGGTCCTGCCGGTGCTCGGCACGGTCGCGCCGCGCGCCGAGGCCACGCCGCACGCCGCCGCACTCGGTGTCGCCTTCCAACTGACGAACTTCCTGCGCGATGTCGGCGAGGACCTCGACCGCGGCCGCATCTACCTGCCCGCCGACGAGCTCGCGGCCTTCGGCGTCGACCGTGGCCTGCTCGTCTGGTGCAGGCGCGCCCGGCGCACCGACCCGCGGGTGCGTCGCGCGCTCGCGCATGTGGCCGCCCGCACCCGCGCGGTCTACCGGCGCGCCGCACCCGGCATCGGGATGCTCGAGCCGGTGTCCCGGGAGTGCGTGGCCTGCGCGGCCAGGCTCTACGGGACGATCCTCGACGAGATCGTGGCCTCGGGGTATGCGGTGCTGCACCGCCGGGTCGCCGTCCCGGCCCGGCGTCGCGCGGCCGTCGCGCTACCAGGGGTGGTCCGGGCCCTCGCGGCCCGGCTGCGCACCGTCCCGAGGATCAGAACGCCATCGCCTGCGCGCGGCGCTTGACCTCGCGGTGCCGCCCCGACCGCAGCATCGCGATCGGCGGGCCGGGCAGGGAGTCGTCCTCGGCGAACAGCCAGCGCAGGATGTCCTCGTCGTGATAGCCACCGTCGCGCAACACGGTGATCGTGCCCGCAAGACCCTTCACGATGGCCGACCCGTCCAGGAAGTCGGCCGGGATCTCGGTGGCCCCGCCACGGCGCAGCGACAGCAACTGGCCGTCGCGCACCAGTTGGTGGACACGGCTGACCGGGATCGACAGGGTCTGGGCGACGTCCGCGACGGCGATCGTCGCGATGTTCTCGAAGAGTACTGCGGGGGCTCCCGACACCTCACTCACAGCGCTCCACCCTGCCACAGCCCCGGGTCGGATCGGCAGACTCCGACCGGACGGTACCGTCATTCTCGTGAATGCCCCCACCGGCGCCGCCGGCGCGCTGCTCGATGCGCGCTACCGGGTCGGGCCGGTGATCGCCCGCGGTGGCATGTCGACGGTCTACCGCGGCGTCGACACCCGGCTGGATCGGCCGGTCGCGCTCAAGGTGATGGACCCGCGGCTGGCGGCCGATCCGGCCTTTCGCACCCGTTTCGAACGCGAGGCCCGGTCGGCGGCCCGACTCGACCATCCGGCCGTCGTGGACGTCCACGACCAGGGCGACGATCTGAGCGGGGCCGAACCGACCCTGTTCCTGGTCATGGAGCTGATCGAGGGCGGAACGCTGCGCGAGGTACTGCGGTCCCGCGGTGCGCTCGGGGTGCCCGCCGCGCTGGCCGTGATGGGCCAGGTGCTGGCCGGGCTGGCCGAGGCGCACCGTCACGGACTCGTACACCGCGACGTCAAGCCGGAGAATGTGCTGATCAGCTGGGGTGGCGAGGTCAAGGTCGCCGACTTCGGGCTGGCCACCGCGGCGGCCCAGGCCGGTGCGAGCCACGCCGGGATGATCCTCGGGACGGTGGCCTACCTGTCGCCGGAGCAGATCACCACCGGTGCCGCCGATGCGCGCAGCGACGTGTATGCCGCCGGTGTGCTGCTCTACGAGCTGCTGACCGGCTCCCCGCCGTACACCGGCGACACCGCGATGTCGGTCGCCTACCGGCACGTCAACGAGGATGTACCGGCGCCGTCGCTGATCGCGACCGAGGTCCCGCCGGAGCTCGACGAGCTCGTGCAGCGCGCCACCGACCGTCGTCCGGCCGCCCGTCCCCCCGACGCGGGCGCCTTCCTCGACGAGCTGCGCCGGGTGCGCGACCGGCTGGCGGTGCCGCCGGTACCGGTCCCGGTGCCGCCGCCCCGGCCCATCGACGAGCAGGACACCGTGCCGGCGGGGCCGCGTCCATCCCGGTCCGCGCCGGGGCCCGGCGGGACGCGCGCGATGGAGCGCCCCGGCGACGTGCTACCCGCGCCGCCGCCGACCGTGGCCGAGGCGCCGGCCGATCACCGGGTGGCACGCCGGCGCAGCCGCCGCGTCTTCGCCGTGTGGATCGCCGTGCTGCTGGTGCTCGGGCTGCTCGTCGGGACGGCGGCCTGGTGGCTGGGCACCGGGCGCTGGACGGCCATGCCGTCCGTCGTCGGGCTGGACCGGCCTGCGGCCCAGCAACTGCTCGCCGACGCCGACCTGGTCGCCTCGTTCGCCGAGGCGCACCACGACTCGGTCGCCGCCGACCTCGTCGCCGCCGCCGAACCCGCGCCCGAGTCCCGGCTGCTGCGCGGCAGCACGGTGCGTCTGACGATCTCCACCGGACGTCCGGTCGTCCCGCCGGTGGCGCCCGGCGCGACCGTCGCCGCCGCCGAACAGGCCGTCCGCGACGCGGACCTCACCCCGGTGCACAGCACCGAGGCCCGCGAGTTCAGCTCGACGGTGCCCGAGGGCGCCGTGATCCGGACCGAACCCGCCGCAGGCTCCGAGCTGCCGATCGGTGGGTCCGTGACGCTCGTGGTCAGCAAGGGGGCCCAGCCCGCGCCGAAGCTGGTCGAGGTGCCCGACGTGGTCGGTGACAAGGCCCGCTCGGCCGCCGCCACGCTGTCCGAGGCCGGGCTGCGCGCCGCCGTGGAGTCGAACTTCCCCTTCGTCCGGCGGGAGAACGGGCGCGTGGTCGCACAGAGTCCCGCCCCCGGCACCCAGGTCCCCCCGGGCAGCACGGTCACCCTCACCACCTTCTGAGTCCGGCGCTGTCCGGTGGACATCCGAGCGCAGCCGGTGTCAGCACGTGGCACGAGACGGACACACCCCGACTCGCGCACGGAAATACCCCGACTCGCGGGGAGTCAGCCGCGGAGCATCTCGGCGACGAGAAACGCGAGTTCGAGGGACTGCTGGGTGTTCAGCCGTGGATCGCAGGCGGTCTCGTAGCGCCCGGCCAGGTCGTTGTCGGAGATCTCCTGGGCGCCGCCGAGACATTCGGTGACGTCCTCCCCGGTGACCTCGACGTGAATGCCGCCCGGATGCGTACCCAGGCTGTGGTGCACCTCGAAGAACGCCTGCACCTCGTCGACGATGCGGTCGAAATGCCGGGTCTTGTAGCCGGTGGTCGACTCGTGGGTGTTGCCGTGCATCGGATCGCACTGCCAGATGACCTTGTGCCCGGACGCGGTGACCTTCTCCACGATCGGCGGCAGCACCTCGCGCACCCTGGTGTTGCCCATCCGGCTGATCAGGGTGAGCCGCCCGGGAATGCCCTTCGGGTTGAGCCGCTCGACGTACTCGACGGCCTGCTCGGGCGTGGTCGTCGGGCCGATCTTGAGTCCGATCGGGTTCGCCAGCAGCTCGGCGAACGCGATATGCGCACCGTCGAGCTGGCGGGTGCGCTCCCCGATCCAGAGGAAATGCGCTGAGAGGTCGTAGAGCCGCGGCGTCTCACGCGAGGTGTCCAGCCGCAGCATGGCGCGCTCATAGTCCAGCAGCAGCGCCTCGTGGCTGGCATAGAACTCGGTGGTGTGCATCCGGTAGTCCTCGACCCCGCAGGCGTCCATGAAACCCAGGGCTCGCTCGATCTCCGCGGCCAGCGCCTCGTAGCGCTCCCCGGCGGGCGAGGTGCGCACGAAGTCCTTGTTCCAGTCGTGGACCATCGACAGGTCCGCCATCCCGGTCGCGGTCAGCGCGCGCACCAGGTTCATCGCCGCCCCGGCGTTGGCGTAGGCACGGATCATGCGGGAGGGGTCGGGAACCCGGGCCGCCGGATCGGCGACCAGTGAGTTGACGATGTCACCGCGGTAGGACGGCAGGCCCAACGCGTCGATGGGCGAACTGCGGGGTTTGGCGTACTGGCCGGCGATCCGCCCGACCTTCACCACCGGTGTCGAGGCACCGTAGGTCAGCACGATCGCCATCTGCAGCAACGTGCGGATCGTGGCGCGCAGGTGCGGCTCGGTGTTGTTGACGAACGTCTCGGCGCAGTCGCCGCCCTGCAGCAGGAACGCCTTACCCTCGGCGACGGCGGCGAGCCGGTCCTGCAGGCGGTCGACCTCCGGCGGCAGGGTCACCGGCGGAACGCTCTCCAGCACCGCGCGGACGTGGCCGACCTTGGTGGTGTCGGGCCATTCCGGCTGCTGGGCGGCGGCGCGCCCGAGCGCGTCGTCGAGTCGGGCCTGTAGCCCGGCGGGCAGCGGCGGCAGCTCTGGCAGTGCCTCGACGGGGGCGTCGACCGTCCAATTCACAGTCTCAGAGACTAAGCCGTCGGCCGCGGAGCCAGCCGGTGGGGCGCGCCACGGGCGTCGAGCGCCGCCTGGATCACCTCCCAGCGTTTCAGGTTGAGCCGGGCGTCGGCCAGCGCATCGTGCGCGTCGGCCGTGGGCGCAGGCAGCAGCGGCCGCCCCGCGTCCTCCCAGTGCTGGCGCAACTCCCGGGTGAAGCGGGGCAACGCTCGGGGCAACGCCGGCATGGCGCCCCACAGCTGGCACAGCGCGACGTGGTCGTAGGCCGCGATCCAGGCCCAGAGCTCGACCTCACCCGGCGCCGAGGTCAGGAACTCGAACAGACCGGTACGGATCGCCGTCCGCGACCGCCACGCGGGGTCGGCGGGTGAGGGCAGCTTGGGTAGGACGTTGGCCCGCACCCAGGAACCGGCTCGGCCGGGATCGAACTCGGTGGAGACGGCGTAGAACTCCCGGCCGTCCTCGCCGACGACCCCGATCGACACCAGATCGATCGTCGTGCCGTCCTCGATGAACTCGCAGTCGTAGAAGAACCGCATTTCCGTCCCGTTCGTGCCGGCAAACGCCCTCGGCGCCACTCTATGTCCGCCCGGGGCCCCCCGCGGTGGGCGGGGCGGCGTCGCGACGCCGGACCACGCGGTCAGCCCGCCTTGGTATCGGGAAGACGAAAAGGATCTCGCGTCTTCGGCGGCGCCGGCGCAGCGGCCTTCTCCTTCACCGAGGCCGCGTACAGGTCGACGTAGGTCTGTCCGGACAGCTCCATCAGGGCGTACATGATCTCGTCGGTCATCGATCGCTCGATGAACCGGTCGCCCTGCATCCCGCCGTAGCGCGAGAAGTCCAGCGGCTCGCCGATCCTGACGTGCACGGGACGCGGCCGCCACATCCGCGAGCCGATCGGGTTGACCTGGTCGGTGCCGATCATCGCCACCGGGATCACCGGGACCTGGGCCTCCAGCGCCATCCGCGCCACCCCGGTCTTGCCCTTGTAGAGCCGGCCGTCCGGGGAGCGGGTCCCCTCGGGATAGATGCCGAGCAGCCTGCCCGCACGCAGCAGCCGCACCGCCGTGTCCATCGCGTCCCGGGCCGCCGATCCACCGGAGCGGTCGACCGGCACCTGCCCGACGCCGGTGAAGAACTGCTTCTTCAGCCAGCCGGTCAGCCCGGGCTCGATGAAGTACTCGCGTTTGGCCAGGAACGTGATCCGGCGCGGGACGAGCAGGGGCAGGAAGAACGAGTCGACGACGGCGAGGTGGTTGCTGGCCAGAATCGCCGGCCCCGCCTCGGGGATGTGCTCCAGGCCCTCGATCGTCGGCCGGCAGAACAGCCGCAGCAACGGGCCGAGCAACACGTACTTCGACCACCAGTACAGCACCGGCGCGTGCCCCCCTCTCCCAACCCGGGGCCAGCCTACGGAGGGCGTCCGGGCGCCGACAACGGGTTGTCCGTCGACGTGACCGGCAACGCCGTGCCCGAATGCGCCCGGAACGTGTCAGGATGTTCTCCGCGCCGTCGCCGACGGCACCAGGGGAGGTCGCCGATGCCCCTCGACACGCACGTCGGGCTGCTCCGGACCGTCAGAACGGGCGATGCGGGATGAACCGCGATCCCGAGGAACGCCGCCGCGACACCGAGGAGCCGGACCCGATCGGCGACGAGTTCGACCGGATCGTCGCCGGATGGCGGCGCGAGGGCTCGGTCCCTCGATGGCCCTCGGATGACCCGATGGACGGCGGGCCGGCCGTCTCCGCCGAGCCGGCGACCGGCCCGCTGCCACCGGTCTGCGACGACGAGGACCATTTCATCCCACCGGATCCGCCGCCGTTGCCCCGGATCGGGCCGCCCGCCGCGGTCGGGCTGGCGCTGCTCGTGCTGGGCCTGCTGCTCGTGACCGCGCCCCAGATCATCGGCCTGTCCTCCGGTCACGGGCTACCGCTCGGCCTGCTCTCGCTGGCCGCCGGGCTGGGCTGGCTGGTGCTGCGGCTGTGGCCGTCGGCCCCGGACCACCACGACGGCGACGACGACGGCGCCGTGCTCTAGCGCTGGCCGCCGAGGTGGTCACGGGCCAGCTGCGCGGCACCGACCACCGCGGCCGCCTCACCGAGTTGGGCGGTGCGGATCCGGGCCAGCGGACGGTTTCCCGCTCCGGTCACCACCCGCGCATAGTGCTCGCGAGCCTCGTCGAGGAAGAGCGGGGCCGAGCCGGCGACCCCACCCCCGATCACGACCAGCTCCGGGTCGAACACGTCCGCGACGATCGCGAGACCCTCCCCCAACCAGCTGCCGAGGTCGGCCAGCGCCCGACGGGCGAGCCGGTCCCCCGCGCGCGCGGCCGCCGCCACTCGTCTCCCGGTGATCCGCCCCGGGTCGCGGGCGGCCAGCCTGGCCAGCAACGAGGCCCCGGGGTCGGCGGCGAGCAGTTCGACGGCGGTCGTGGCGAGCCCGGTACCGCTGCAGTAGCGCTCCCAGCAGCCACGTTTGCCACACGGACACGGACGCCCCTGCGGGACGACCCGAAGATGTCCCAGCTCAGGGGCCACCCCGTGGGTGCCGCGATACAGCTCGCCGCCGATCAGCAACGCGGCGCCGATCCCCGTGCCCAGCGTGAGGAACACCGATGTCGAGGCACCCGCTGCCGCGCCGAAGCGGCGCTCGGCGAGCGCGGCGGCATTGGCGTCGTGCTCGACGAGCGTGGGCAACCCGAACCGCGCGGAGAGCCGCTCGGCGACCGGGGCGTCCCGCCAGGACAGGTGCGGGGCGAACCGGACCGTCGTGCGGTCGGACCCCACGAACCCTGCCAGCGCCAGGCCGACCGCCGCGACCCGGTGCCGCGTGGCCAGCTCGCCGACCGCGGCCACGATCGCCTCCTCCAGCGCGCCGGCGCCGGCCGGGGTGGCGGATCGGGTGGTGTCGAGCACGGCGCCGTCGGCGTCGACCACACCGGCGCGCACACTCGTCCCGCCCACGTCGACGCCCACCGTCAGGACCGGCACCGAAGCCGCCCGGCGCCAGGACGCCGGGAGCCGGTCGCGCAGGTTCATCCGCGCTGCACCGTGATGTGCTGCACGCTGCGGCGCGGCGCGGGGGCCGGATCGGGCCCCGCCTCGCACGGCACCCCGGCGCCCGCGCCGGCCCCCTCCCCGAGCGCGGTCCGCAGCACGGTGAGCAGCCCGGACGTGTGCTCGGCGAGCCGCGCAACGAGCTCCGGGCGTTCCCCGCGCAGTGCGGCGATCACCGCGCATACCGGACACACGGCGCAGCTCGCGGCAGTGCCCACGGCCGCCGCGGGGCCGGCACCATCCTCGGCGCGCAGTCGCTCGACCGCGGGTTGCAGCCGATCCAGCAGCTGCAGCGCGACGGCCCGCAGGTCCTCGGCCAGCCCGCTGTGCTCACAGGCGGGGCGCCCCGTTGCCGAGGTCATCTCATCCAGACCGCGGGATCGGGCCGGAACACGACGCGCAGCTCGGTGTCGCGAGCTGCCCCCTCGAGCCGTGCGGACACGGCCGAGCAGCGGCGCAGCACGGACGGCAGGCCCACCATCCGCCGGGTGAGCCCGATCGTGATCGCGAGCTCGTCGCCGATCCGGGCCAGCTCGATGGGCCCGTGTTCGGCGCCGGGCAACCGCACCGCGAGCTCGAACTCCGATTCCAGCGCGGTGCCCTCGCCCGCGGTGCGTCGCACACTCAGCACCGGGGGCGCCGGGCTCGCGCCCGCGACCGGGTCGTCGGCCCCGTAGATCGACTGCGCCAGCGCCAGGAGCGCGTCCACGCCGGTGGGCTCGGCGGCGGCGTATTCGCCGATGCGCAGCGTCGGACCCGCGCCGGGCAGATCGACGAGCTCGGCGAGCACGGCCTGTTGCTCGGTGTACCGCTCACGCAGCCAACGCCCGGCGGGCCCGCGCAGCGACGGCGGGGCGGCGGGCAGAACCCGGTTGGCCACCAGACCGTCGACCCGGATGTCGTGCAGCGCGAACGCGGTGAGCATGCGCCGGGTTTCCGCGGCGACCACCCGCTCCGGGGTCACGACCAGCCGGATGCTCGTGCGTTCGGGGTCGACGAGCAGCGCGCGCAGTCCGGCGAGGCGTTCGGCGAGCCCGTCGAGCGCCTCGATCGCCTGGTCCAGGCGAGCCACCGACTCCGAGGCGTCCCGCCTGCCGGCGAGCCCGGCCAGCAGGCCCCGCACCGCGCGGTGGTGGGCCGGAAACAGCCGTTCGAGATAGCTCGACAGCGCTTCGGGCAGCCCGAGCAGCCGCAGCGTCTCGGCGGTCGGACCACAGTCGACGACCACGGCCTCCCAGGGCCCGACCTCGGCGAGCCTGCGTACCTCGGTCAGCGCGAGCAGCTCCTCCACACCGGGCAGCACGGTCAGTTCGTCGGCCAGCAGCTCGTCGACCCCGGCACCGGCCAGCAGCGCCCGCAGATGACCTTGCAACCGGGCCCACGCGCCGTCGAGAAGCACCCGGGTGTCGATATGGGCGGCGTACAACCCGCCGGCGTCCCCGGCGAGCTCGCGGGGCTGGTCGTCGAGGTCGGCTTCGAGCGCGTCGCCGAGGGAATGCGCCGGGTCGGTGGAGACGACGAGGGTCTTGCGTCCCGACCGCGCCAGCAGCACGGCCGTCGCCGAGGCGAGGGTGGTCTTGCCGACGCCCCCCTTGCCGGTGAACAGCATGACGCGCACCGCCGGAGCCTAGCCGCCGCCGCGCGCGAACCGCGCGTGCCCCGCCAGGTCAGCCGCGTTCGACGCGCCGCTTGAGCCCCTTCAGCGCCGTATCGATGATCACCTTCTCGGCCTTGCGCCGCAGCATCCCGATCATCGGGATGTTCAGGTCGACGGCCAGCGAGTAGGTCACCATGGTCGAGTCGCCGTCGGCGGTCAGTCGGTACGAACCGTTCTGCGCCTTCTGGATCTGCCCCTTCACCAGGTTCCAGCTCACCGACATCCCGTCGGGCGCCCACTCGTAGTCGAGGGTATAGGAGTCCTTGATCGGGCCGGCGTCCATGGTGAACCGGACCCGCTCCGCCCGATCGTCAGGCCCGGTGGAGAGCACCTCGACCGTCTTCACCTGTTCCGCCCACTCGGGGTAGGCGCGGAAGTCGGCGATCACCGACATCACCCGTTCCGGGTGCGCGGCGATGGAGATCGAGGAGGTGGTCGCGTCGGCCATGCGCGGAGATTACCGGTCCCGCGAGTCGCGGTATTTCCGTGCGCGAGTCGCGGTATTCGTGCGACCGAGTCGCGACATTCACGCGACGGTCGGCGGCTCGCCCGGCGCCCGCCCCGACTCGAGACGATCCTTGAGCGCGAACGCGATCGCCTTGGCGGCCCGCTGCCGCCGCCGCGACTCCGCCGCGGCCCTGCGCCGCGGCTGCGGGGCCGGCCTGCCCTGCCGGTCGGTCGCGTCGGCACGCAGGTAGTAGTGCAGGACGGTCCCGTCGAGGACCTCCTCCAGCCAGACCTCCATGCTCCCGACCAGCGCGCCCCCCACCGTCCAGCGCACGCCCTGCTCACCCCGGTCGGTGACGACCTCGAGCCGAAGATCGGGCCACAGCCGCGGCCAGCACGCCGGATCGCCGAGCTCCGCCGCCACCCGGGCGCGCGGCACCGCGAGAAACGTCTCGTCCACCACATCCACCGACGGCACGCGTCCAGCCTCTCCCACCCCTGGATACCGGCGGAAACCAGCCCAAACCGACGATGCACGCCACACGAACGCGCGATAGATTCGATCGACAGGAACCTGTCGGCGCCGGCCAGGAGGTCGAGACAGTGCGTGAGTACAGCGTGCCAGCAACGGTCCACGTCGGTGCGGAGGAGAATCTGGTCGATCCGATCTTCGACCACGCGCAGCGCCACCCCGACAGCGTTCTGATCCGCCGCCGCGAAGGAGACAGCTGGACGGATGTCACGGCGGCCCGCTTCGCCGCCGAGGTCACCGGGGTCGCACGCGGTCTCATCGCGGCCGGGATCGACAAGGGGGACCGGGTCGCCCTGCTGTCCCGCACCCGTTACGAGTGGACGCTGATGGACTACGCGATCCTCTCCGCCGGTGCGGCCACCCTGCCGATCTACGAGACCTCCTCGGCCGAGCAGATCTCCTGGATCCTCTCGAACTCCGAGGCCACGGCGATCATCGTCGAGTCGGACAAGCACCGCGCCCTGGTCGAGAGCGTCATGGGCTCCATCGACACGCTGAAGCACATCTGGCAGATCGATCCGCCCAGCTCCGCGCCGGACACCCCGAACGCGGTGGCGCAACTGGTCGCCCTCGGCTCCGACGTCACCGACGACGCGGTGCACGCGCGCCACCGCGCCGTCACGGTCGACGACCTGGCCACCCTGATCTACACCTCGGGCACCACGGGCAGGGCCAAGGGCGTCGAGCTGACCCATCGCAACCTCGTCACCGAGGTCAAGACGGTCAGCACGCTGTTCCCGGGGCTGCTCAACGAGAACGGCTCGGTGCTGCTGTTCCTGCCGCTGGCCCACGTCTTCGGCAAGGTGATCCAGTGTGGAGCGATCGCCACTCGATGCCAGATCGGACACACCCCCGACACCTCCCACCTGCTCGCCGATCTCGCCACGTTCCGGCCGCAGTTCCTGCTCGCCGTTCCCCGGGTGTTCGAGAAGGTCTACAACAGCGCCCGGCAGAAGGCCCACGGCGAGGGCAAGGGGAAGATCTTCGACGCGGCGGCCGACACCGCCATCGCCTGGAGCCAGGCCCGCGACACCGGTGGGGCCGGGCTGGGGCTGCGCGTCAAGCACGCCCTGTTCGACAAGCTGGTGTACAGCAAGCTGCGGGCCGCGGTCGGCGGCAAGGTCGTCGCCTCCGTATCGGGCAGCGCGCCGCTGGGGGAACGGCTCGGCCACTTCTTCCGCGGCATCGGACTGCCGATCTTCGAGGGGTACGGCCTCACCGAGACCGCCGCCGGGATCACGGTCAACACCGAGGCCGCTCAGCGCATCGGTACCGTCGGTCGTCCGATCCCCGGGCACGCCGTCCGGATCTCCGACGACGGTGAGATCCTCGTGTCCGGCGACATCGTGTTCCGCCGTTACTGGCGCAACCCCGATGCCACCGCCGACGCGATCGTCGATGGCTGGTTCCACACCGGAGACCTCGGTGCACTCGACGACGACGGCTTCCTGACGATCACCGGGCGCAAGAAGGAGCTCCTCGTGACGGCGGGCGGCAAGAACGTCGCCCCCGCCGTCCTCGAGGACCGGCTGCGGGCTCATCCGCTGGTCAGCCAGTGCATGGTCGTGGGCGACGGGCAGCCGTTCATCGCCGCGCTGGTGACGGTCGACGCCGAGGTGCTACCGGCGTGGCTGGACCGGAACGGCAAGCCCGCGGGCACGACCGTCGCCGACCTGCTCGACGACCCGCAGCTGCGCGAGGAGATCGCGGCAGCCGTCGAGGAGGCCAATCTGGCCGTGTCGCGAGCCGAGCAGATCCGCAAGTTCCGGATCCTGCCCGGCGACTTCACCGAGGCCGGCGGCGAGCTGACCCCGACGCTCAAGGTCAAACGTCACGTCGTCGCCAAACAGTACGCAGCCGACATCGCCGCCATCTACGCCACGGTCAACCAGAACGCCTGACGTTCAGTCGGCCGGCACCGCGGCACCGTCCAGCAGCCCGCGCAGCCGGCGCACGCGGGCCGGCCACGCCCAGTCACGCAGCATCCACGCGCGACCCGCCGCCCCCATCGCGCGGGCCCGGACAGGGTCCGCGAGCAGGCCTACCACGGCGCCGATGAGCGCATCGAGGTCCCGGCCGTCCACGACATGCCCGGTGCGTCCCTCCAGCACCGTCTCGGGGGCCCCGCCGGAGTTGCCCGCCACCACCGGCACCCCGCAGGCCGACGCCTCCAGCAGCGCGATGCCAAGGCCCTCGACGTCGAGCCCACCACCGCGGGTCCGGCACGGCAGCGCGAAGACGTCGGCGACCCCCTGGTGCGCCGCGAGCTCGTCGGCCGGCACAGCACCGGTGAACACGACCGCACCGGCGACGTCGTTCTGGGCGGCGAGCGTGCGCAGTCGTGCGGCGTCCGGTCCCGAGCCCACGATCAGCAGGCGGGCGCCCGGGACCCGGCGGCGAATCTCGGGCAGCGCCCGGATCAGCATGTCCTGGCCCTTGCGAGCCACCAGCCGGGACACGCACGCGACCACCGGACCGTCGCCGAGCCGGTAACGGGCGCGCAGCTCCTGCCGGGCGGCGGGATCCGGCCGGAACCGCGCGGCGTCGATCCCCGGCGGCAGGTGTTCCAGCGCCGCCTGCGGCCCGAACGCGGACGCGACGCGCCTGCGGGTGTACTGGGAGATGACGGTGAGAAGGTCGGTCTCACGGCCGATCCGCCGGAGCGCCTGCCGCGCCCCCGGCAGCATCGACCAGCCCACCTCGTGGCCGTGCGTGCTGGCGACGATGCGCTCGATCCGGGCGCGGCGACGCAGCACCGGCCCGAGCAGCGCCAATGGCGCCGCGGCCCCGAACCAGACGGTCGTGGCACCGTGCTCGCGAGCGATCCGCGCCGCGCGCCGCGCGACCGCCGGAACGGGGAGCATCAGGGAGGTGGGGTGCCGGTACACCGGATAGCCGCGGGTGGCGTCGAACGAGGCGGCCCCGGGCCACGTCGGTGCGTAGACGACGAGCTCGCCTGCCGGGAGCCGGTCGGCGAGAGCCTGCAGGTAGTTCTGGATCCCGCCGGCGCGGGGCGGAAAGTCGTTCGTGACGAGCAGCGTGCGGGGCACGAGCAGGACGGTATCGGGTATCGGGAACGGACCGGACGCCCGCCACACCCGCAGCGATCGGATTACAGGCGCCGTGCACCGCTGAACGCGCTGCGCGAGACGGTCTGGTACCTCACCACGTCACCCGACTGCGGGGCATTGATCATTTTGCCGTCGCCGGCGTAGATGCCGACGTGGCTGGCGGGGGTGTAGTAGAAGACCAGGTCGCCGGGTTGCAGGTCGTTCCACGAGACGGCTCTGCCCACCGTGGCCTGTGCGCTACTGGATCGAGGCAGGGTCACACCGGCCTGGGCGAACGCCCACGACGTGAGCCCTGAGCAGTCGAAGGTGTTCGGGCCGTTCGCACCCCACTGGTAGGGCCTGCCCAGCTTGGTCGCGGCCGCCTGGAGCGCGCGCACGCCGACCCCGGTGCCGCTGAACGAGCCGGACGGCGCGCCGACGTCGGGACCGTTTCGGTCGGCCCGTTGCTGTGGGCTGAGCCGTGCGAGCAGTCGCTCGACCTCGGCGATACGGCTCTCGGCGGCGCGCCGGCGAGCCTCGATGTCGTCGGCGGCCCGGCGAGCCGCGTCCGCGGCCTCCTGGGCCCGGGCGACCGCGTCGTCGGCGTCGACCTGCGCGCGGCGCGTCGCCTCGACCTTGGCGAGCAGCGCGTCGAGCTGAGCCTTGTGGTCGGCCGAGAGGGACTCCAGGGCCGACATCTGGTCGAGATACTGCTGCGGCGAGTTGCTCAGGAGCAGCGCGTTGAACTGGTCGAGCCGGCCGCTGTCGAACGTCGACAGCGCGACGACGTCGATCTGCTGACGAAACTCGTCCTCGGCAGCCTGGGCCTGTGCGGCGGCCGCTCGGGTCGGCTCGATCGCGGCACGCGCCGCGTCGGCCGCAGCCTGGCTGGCGGTGAACGTGTCGGTGGCGGCGTGCCACTGCTCGGTGAGCGCCTCCGCCTCATGCTGAGCCTGATCGAGCTGGTCGCGCGCCTCGGATGCGGTCGGCGGCGGATCGGGCTGCGCGACCGCGGGGGTGACGCTCACTCCGATGACCAAGGCCGCTGCGACGCCCAGGGGCACACTCAACAGGGCCGCGCGACCGGTCCGTCGCCCACTGCGCCGGATGCCGCTTCCTCCGTCTTCACCGCGCCGAGGGGGCAGCACGCTGGACGTGTCTCCTTCCTCGCACCGCAACTCGACCCGCGGGCGCTTCGAGCACCGATGGGCCGGACGTACGGTGACCCTGCGTCGCCACTCCGGCTGAATGGCCGACTCTCCGCAAGATCTCGAGGAGATTACGAAGACACCGAAAGGGCGTCCAGCACCGCATATTCCGGTCCGGAGGGAGCGGCGGCAGCCCGCACGTTCACCCTTCGTACCCTTACCGCATTCCAGAACGGCGTTTCGTTACCCAACGTCACGATCTTGAGAACGTCCGCCGCGACCGGATGTCACTCGTCGCAGCGGAGGGGCCACCAATCGCAACCGCGGCACCATTCCCTGCGCGGCCAGGACATCGAGTGCACGGCACTCCGGTGCGTCGAGCTGTATGACCGAAGCGCCGGACGGCACCTCGCCGTCGGCCATCCGCGGTTCGGGTGTGCCGAGCAGAACGCCGACGACACAGTCGTCGCAGGCGACCCCACTGACCTCACAGCGTTCGCAGTCGATGATCATTGACGAGCTCCTCGACGGGTCGGGCATCCCAACGCGGCGGACGCTACGACCCGGCACCGACAGTTGACATCCAGCGGGTGCCCGCCCACCTGGCCGAGATCCCCGCCCGATCGACGTCGGACCCGCGATCAGCCCCGCAACCGGTCCAGCAGCACGGCCGAGGCGAGCGCGTGCGCCCCCCGCCTGCGCACCGACTCCGCAACGGCGCGGTCCGAGGTGGCGACCAGCACCGGCCTGCCCTCGGGCTCGGCGGCGACCAACGAGCGGATCACGTCATCGGCGAGCACCCCGGCGTCGCTGAACAACACCCGTACCCCGCGCGAGCCGCGGGTCGGGGCCGTCACCACGCCCGCCCCGTCGAAGACGACGGTGATCTCGACGCCGGTACGGGCCGCGAGGGCACCGAGCTGGCGCACCAACCGGGTGCGCTGGTCGGCCAGCGGCAGCTCCGGATAGCCGGTCTTGCTGACGTTGTAACCGTCGACGACAAGGTGCGTGGCCGGCAGCGCGAGCAACGCGTCGAGCGCGGCACGATCGTCGACCGGGGCACCCGCCCGCCGGCCGTGCGCCCCGGCCACCAGGTCCCCGGGACGCGGGCCACCCCCGCCGAGGGCGAGCTCGCGGCGCAGCCCGGTCACCGCGCCGGAGAGCGTGTCGATGAGCAGGCCGAGACGCACCTCGTCCGCCTGCCTGGCCTCGCGGGCGGCTTGGCGGGCGGCGGCGATCTCCCTGGTGGCGCGGGTCGCTCGCCTGCGTTCCTCCTCCGCGCGAGCACGTTCCCGGTCGCGCGCCGCCAGCGCCTGGGCCAGCTCGGCACGAGCGCTGCTGCGCAGTTGCTCGACCGCCGCTTCGGCGGCGGCCCGGGCATCGAGAGCGGCCCTCAGCTTTCCGCCCTGCTCGCTGACCCGACGACGCAGCTGCCCGAACTCGGCGTCGCGCTGCTGGTCGGCGCAGCGGGCCTGCTCGCGGGCGTCGGCGAGCTCCGCGCGCAGCCGCTCCAACTCTGCGGTCAGCTTGTCGACGCGGGCCAGCGCCGCGTCCCGCTCGGCGCGCAGCTCAGCGACCTCACCGCGGCGCGCGGCCGCCGCGAGCATCCGGTCGGTCTCCGGCACTCCGGACAGCACCGCGGCGGCGGCCGCCGTCAGCGCCTCCGCACAGTGCACGTCCAGCTCGCCCGGTCGGTGCTCGGCCCACCACGCGAGCACGGCGGCGCGGAAGGCGGTGGAGGCGCCGAGCTCGGCGAGCAGCAGCCCGGCACCGAGTCGGGCGCGTTTGGCCGGGGTGAACTGGGCGAGTCTGCGCAACGGAACCGGGACGCTGGAGAGCGGCATGCCACCGACCGCGACGGCGGCCACCTCCGCGAGCCTGCCGCGGACCGGATCCGGCAGCCGATCCCAGTCGGGGCCGCGGGACCCCGGTCCGGCGCCTCGCGCTGCGTCCGCATCGTCCGGGGCGGGAGCCTCGCCGGGTTCGGGCGGAGACGACGCGTCACCACTCTCGGGCGACGGGGACGCGTCGGGGTACATCGCATCAGGCTAACTGCGCTGACCCGAATGGGGCGACCGCCGAGTCGGCGGTCCCCGCCACAGCGATCCTCCGCACCGCGTCGAGGCGCGTCCGGTCCGCGACACGATCACGGAAATACCCCGACTCGCGCACGGAAATACCGCGACTCGCGGGGACGTCGGGGGGTGTGGATAGCGTCGCGGGCGTGCTTCCCGCCGCCCCCCAGCTCTCGTTCGACGAGCTGGGCACGCCGCTGCGGGAGGTCACGTTCGTTGTGGTGGACCTGGAGACCACCGGCGGCAGCGCAGACCGCGACGCGATCACCGAGATCGGCGCGGTGAAGGTCCGCGGCGGGGAGCGGATGGGTGAGCTGGCCACCCTGATCGATCCGGCCACGACCGTCCCACCGAACATCGTCGCCCTCACCGGGATCACGACCGCGATGCTGCGCACCGCCCCGCCACTGCCCCAGGTGCTGCCGTCGCTGCTGGAGTTTCTCTCCGGGGCGGTCCTGGTCGCGCACAACGCCGGGTTCGACACCGGGTTCCTGCGCGCCGCCTGCGACCGCCACGGCTACCGCTGGCCGCGCCCGCCGACGCTGTGCACCGCGCGGCTGGCCCGCGCGGTCCTCACCCGCGCCGAGGCCCCGAGCGTGCGGCTGGGTGCGCTGGCCCAGCTGTTCGGGACGCGGACCCGGCCGGTCCATCGCGCGCTCGCCGACGCCCGGGCCACCGTCGAGGTGCTCCACCACCTGCTGGAACGCATCGGCAACCTCGGTGTGCAGAGCCTCGAGGAACTGCTGGCGCTGGCCCGCGACGCGTCGGCCCATCGGCCGACCCAGCGCATGCGTCAGCAGCGCAGGCTCGCCGAGCACCTCCCGTCGGCGGCGGGGGTGTACCTGTTCCGCGGGCCCGGCGCCGAGGTCCTCTACGTCGGCACGAGCGGTGACCTGCGCCGCCGGGTCCGCAGCTACTTCACCGCGAGTGAGCGCCGCCGCCGGATCCGCGAGATGGTGGAACTCGCCGAGCGGGTCGACACGGTGGTCTGCGCGCACGCCCTGGAGGCCGGGGTGCGCGAGCTGCGGCTGCTGGCCGCGCACCGGCCGCGCTACAACCGCCGGTCCCGGCACCCCGACCGCGGCTGGTGGGTGGTTCCGACGCTCGAGACGTTCCCGCGGCTGTCGGTCGTCACCACCGGACGCGACGGCGCGCTCGGCCCGTTCGGCTCCCGGCGGGCGGCCGCCGAGGCCGTCGAGGCGCTGCTCGACGCCGTTCCGCTGCGGCACTGCACCCAGCGCATTCCGGCCCGCGCCCCGGCGGGCACCCCCTGCGTCCTGTTCGAACTCGGCCGCTGCCGGGCCCCCTGCGCCGGGCACCAACCGGCCGAGCACTACGCGGTCGCGGTCGAGGCGCTGCGCCGGCTCGTCGAGGGTCGCGACGACGCCGCGCTGCACGCGCTGGCGGCCGAGGTCGCGGCGCTGGCCGATCGACGGCGGTACGAGTCCGCGGCGCGGCGGCGCGACCGGCTCGCCGGCCTGATCGTGGCCCTCGAACGCACCCAGCGGCTCGGGACGCTCGCCGCACTGCCCGAGGTCGTCGGCGCTCGGCCGGATGGCCAGGGCGGCTGGGAGCTCGCGACGATCCGCTACGGCAGGCTCGCCGGTGCCGACGTCGCGCGCCGCGGCACCCCACCGATGCCGGTCGTCGACGCGCTGCGGCAGGGAGCCCAGGTGATCATTCCCGGTTCCGGTCCGCTGCGCGGCGCGCCGGCCGAGGAGGTGCGACTGGTCTACCGCTGGCTGACCACCGGCGGAACGCGGCTGGTACACACCGAGCCGAACTGGGCCGAGCCCGCCCGCGGGGCCGCGGCGTGGGGCGCGTGGGTGGTGCGGGCGCGCCCCCGACCCGTCCGTGACCCCGGGGCGACGGTGCTTGACTAGCCTGCGACGGCGCGCGGTCCCACCCGCGAGCCACCACCCGAGGAGGAGAGACGTTGATCACCGCGATCGTCCTGGTGCATACCGCCACCGACCAGATCCCCGAGACCGCCCAGGCCATCGCGGATCTCGAAGGGGTCAGCGAGGTCTACTCGTGCGCCGGCGACGTCGATCTCATCGCGGTGGTGAAGGTCGCCGAGCACGACCAGTTGGCCGACGTCATCGCCGGACGGCTCAGCAAGATCGAGGGTGTGCAGCGGACCGACACCCACATCGCCTTCCGCTCCTACTCCCGGGCCGACACCGAGGCCACCTTCTCCGTCGGCCTCGACTGACCGGCGGATGCGGCGGCCGGGGCTCAGCCCCGCAGCCGGGTCGACGCCTCGGACCAGCGGGTCAGCAGTGCGGCGGCCGCGCCCGAGTCGATCGCCTCGGCGGCCCGCACCCGGGCCGTACCCAACGCGTCGGCCAGGTCTGCGACCGGGCCGTCGGCCGCCACCAGCGCGCCCGCGGCGTTGAGCAGCACGGCCTCGCGCACCGGCCCGCCGCGTCCGGCCAGTACCGCCCGGCAGACCGCGGCGTTCGCCGCCGGGTCACCGCCGCGCAGATCCTCCCGCTCGGCCAGCGGCATCCCCAGCGCGGCGGGGTCGACGGTCTCGGTGCGCACCTCGCCCTCACCGGCCACCCACACGGTCGTGGTCGTCGTGGTGGTCAGCTCGTCGAGACCGTCGTCCCCGCGCACCACCAGCACCGAGGCGCCGCGGGCCGCGAACACCTCGGCCAGCACCGGGGCCAGCCGCGCATCGGCGCAGCCCACCAGGGCCGCGGACGGCTGGGCCGGGTTGGTGAGCGGGCCCAGCACGTTCATCGCGGTGGGGAGACCGAGCTCGCGGCGCACCCCGGCGGTATGCCGCATCGCCGGATGGAACACCGGCGCGAAGCAGAACCCGATGCCGACCTCGGCGACGCAGGCCGCGACCCCGTCGGGCGGCAGATCGATCGCGACCCCGATCTCCTCCAGCAGATCGGCCGCCCCGCATTTCGACGAGGCCGCGCGGTTGCCATGTTTGACGACCGGCACCCCGGCGGCCGCCACGACGATCGCCGACATCGTCGAGATGTTGACCGTATGCGCCTGGTCCCCTCCGGTGCCCACGACGTCGACGGCGCGGCCCTGGATCGTGACCCGACGGGCGTGCCGCAGCATCGCCTCGGCCAGCCCGCCGATCTCGGCAGGCGTCTCCCCCTTGATGCGCAGCGCCACCAGGAAGCCGGCGAGCTGGGCGGGGGTCGCCTCGGCCGAGAGCACCCGGTCCATCACCCACGCGGCGTCGGCCGCGTCGAGGTCGTGCCGCGCGATCAACCGGCCGAGCAACCTCGGCCAGCTCCGCTCCCCCGCGTCAGCCATGCCCGCCCGCGCCGCGCAGGACGAGGTCCGCGGAGCCCTCGCGGAGGCGGCGCAGCACGTCGGCGACCGTCTCCGCGGCCGTCAGCGGGTCGAGGGGGTGCACCAGCACGGCGTCGGCCTGCGACCAGGTCGCGAGCCAGCGGTCGTCGTGACGGCGCACCGACACGATGATCGGCGGGCAGTCGGCGATCTCGTTCTTGAGCTGCCGGGACAGCCCCATCCCCCCGGTCGGCTGCGCCTCCCCGTCCAGGATCGCCAGATCGACCTGGCCTGCGTCGAACGCCACGAGCACCTCGGCGATTCCGCTGACCTCGACGAACCTGATCCGACCCAGATCCGGAGCCGGCCGCCGGCCGATCGCTGTGATGATTGCCTCACGTACCTCGGGCCGGTGACTGAACACCAGGACCGTCCACGACGGCTGGTGGTCCAGGTGGCCGAGGGAATTGCTCACGGGGCTGCTCACGGGGCGTCATGGTAGTCAGCGACCCGCCGGGGGCCGCGCGCGGGAACTAGGGCGCGAGGCGGCCCGTTGCGTTGATGGGGCCTCGACCCAGCCCCGACAGGCTGTAGAAGTTTCGGCCGGGTCATAATGCCCGCGTGACGACAGCGGCTCCTAACATCAGTGCGCGGATCCACTCGCTGAACCGCCCGAACCTGGTCAGCATCGGCACCATCGTCTGGCTGTCCAGCGAGCTGATGTTCTTCGCCGGGCTGTTCGCGATCTACTTCACCGCGCGGGCCCAGCACGTCGGCGAGTGGCCACCACCGCCGACCCACCTCGACGTCCCCTACGCCCTCGTGGTGACGATCGTGCTGGTCGCCTCCTCGTTCACCTGCCAGTTCGGCGTGTTCGCCGCCGAACGCGGGGACGTGTTCGGGCTACGGCGCTGGTATCTGCTCACCCTGGTGATGGGGACGATCTTCGTCGTCGGCCAGGCGAACGAGTACCGCGTCCTGATCACCGATCACGCCACGACGATCTCGTCCAGCGCGTACGGCACGGTCTTCTACATGGCCACCGGCTTCCACGCGCTGCACGTCACCGGCGGCCTGGTCGCGTTCGTCTACCTGCTCATCCGAACCAAGCTCAGCAAGTTCACCCCGGCCCAGGCCACCGCAGCCATCGTCGTGTCCTACTACTGGCACTTCGTCGACGTGGTCTGGATCGGCCTGTTCGCCGTCATCTACTTCATTCGCTAGCCCGGACCCGCACGACCTCGATCACGACCTGCACGGACCTATCGCCACGACCGCAAGGGTTGGAAGACGCCGACGATGACCACCGAGACCACCACACCACCGCCGCCCCGGGGTCGCCGGGGCAGGCGGCCGCACGGCAAGCTCCGGCGCAGGCTGACCGCCGCGCTCGCCCTCGGCATCGGCCTGTTGGCGGTCGGCGGGCTCTACACGGTCCTGACCCCCACGCCGCAGGTCGCGACCGCGCAGGCGGACGCCGCGCTGATCGCCAAGGGTCAGGACCTCTACAACACCGCCTGCATCAGCTGCCACGGCGCGAACCTGCAGGGAGTGCCGGACCGCGGTCCCAGCCTGATCGGTGTCGGTGACGCCGCGACCTACTTCCAGGTGTCGACCGGTCGGATGCCGCTGGCCCGCCAGGAGGCCCAGGCCCTGCGCAAGCCCCCGCGGCCGGAGTTCGACCAGGACACCCCGGAGGGCCGGGAGAACCTCGTGGCGCTCGGCGCGTTCGTGCAGGCCCACGGCGGCGGCCCGGAGCTACCGGCGGCCACCGGTGAGGCGCTGCGCGGTTCCGACCCGGCGCGCGGTGGCGAGCTGTTCCGGCTCAACTGCGCGTCCTGCCACAACTTCACCGGCCGCGGCGGCGCGCTGTCCTCGGGCAAGTACGCCCCGACGCTGGACGGCGTGACCGAGGAACAGATCTACACGGCGATGCTGACCGGCCCGCAGAACATGCCGAAGTTCTCCGATCGCCAGCTCACGCCGACGGAGAAGGAGGACATCATCGCCTTCATCAAGTCCGTCACCAACGGCAACAACAACCCCGGCGGTAACCCGCTGGGTGGCATCGGTCCGACATCCGAGGGCCTGATCGCGTTCATCGTGGGCCTGGCGGCGCTCGTCGGCGTCGCGATGTGGCTGGGAGCGAAGTCATGACGACGGGACGTTCGCACGGAACCGGCACCGGAACCGGCCAGTCGGCTGGGCAGGAGCTCGAAGGCATGTCGCCGGAGCAGCTCGCCCGCCTCGCCGCGGAGCTCGACGACGTCGAGGTCGTCCACAACACCCGCAAGTTCCCGGTCCCCGGCACCAGGGCGGAGAAGCGCGCCGAACGCACGGTCGCGGCGTGGTTCGCCCTGTCGGCGCTGTCCGGGCTGGCGTTCATCGTCGCGTTCCTGTGGTGGCCCCACGAGTACGTCGGCCCGTTCCAGCCGGGACACACGCTCTACAGCCTGTACACGCCCGTCATCGGGTTCACCTTCGGCTTCGCGGTGCTGGCGCTGGGCATCGCCGTCATCTCGTACGTGAAGAAGTTCTTCCCGGACGAGGTCTCGGTGCAGCAGCGGCACGACGGCCCCTCGGACGAGGTGGCGCGCCAGACCGTGGTGGCCCAGCTGGTGCAGGCCGGCAAGGACACCACGATCGGCCGCAGAACGCTGATCAAGCGGTCCGCGGGTGCCGCAGCGGGGCTGTTCGGCATCGGCCTGGGCATCGCCGCGATCGCCCCGTTGGTCCGCAACCCCTGGAAGGAGGGCGACGACTCGCCGCTGTGGATCACCGGCTGGAAGTCGAAGCCCGGCGAGACGGTCTATCTGCGCACCGACACCGGGGTGCTCGGCGAGATCGCCAGGATCCGGCCCGAGGACATGGAGCCGGGCTCGATGCAGACGGTGTTCCCGTACCGGGAGTCCGAGCGCGGCGACAAGGAGGCCCTGCTGCACGCGCAGCGTGCCTCCGACGCCCCGGTCATGCTCATCCGGCTGCGGCCCGGGACGCCGGTGGTCAAGCGGCCCGGCCAGGAGGACTTCAACTACGGCGACTACTACGCCTTCTCCAAGATCTGCACCCACCTGGGCTGCCCGACCTCGCTGTACCAGGCGCAGGACAACCGGATCCTCTGCCCGTGCCACCAGTCACAGTTCCTGGCCACCGAGTACGCCAAGCCGATCTTCGGCCCGGCGACCCGGCCCCTGCCACAACTGCCCATCACGGTCAACGATGAGGGCTACTTCGTCGCCCGCAGTGACTTCATCGAGGCCGTCGGCCCGGCCTTCTGGGAGCGGAGACCATGAGTTCGATCACCACCCCCACCGGCACCCCCGGCGGCGCGTCGGCCAAGGTCACGACGGCGCTCGACGAGATCGACCAGCGGTTCCACCCGGCCGCCGGGCTGCGCAGGCAGTTCAACAAGGTCTTCCCGACGCACTGGTCGTTCATGCTCGGCGAGATCGCGCTGTATGCGTTCATCGTGCTGCTCGCGTCGGGCACGTACCTCGCGCTGTTCTTCGATCCGTCGATGGCCGAGGTGGTCTATGACGGACCGCTGGACCTGCTGCGCGGTGTGACCATGTCCCGCGCGTACGAGACCACGCTGCAGATCTCCCTCGAGGTCCGGGGCGGGCTGTTCGTGCGGCAGGTTCACCACTGGGCGGCGCTGCTATTCATGGCCGCGATGGTCGCCCACATGTTCCGCACCTTCTTCACCGGCGCCTTCCGCAAGCCGCGGGAGACGAACTGGATGATCGGCGTGGTGCTGGTCCTGCTCGGCTTCTTCGAGGGCCTCACCGGCTACTCGCTGCCCGACGACCTGCTGTCCGGCACCGGCCTGCGGATCATGTCCGGCATCACCCTGACCGTCCCGGTCGTCGGCTCCTGGACGCACTGGCTGCTGTTCGGCGGCGAGTTCCCCGGCACCGAGATCATCCCTCGGTTCTACATCGCGCACGTGTTCCTGCTGCCCGGGATCCTGCTCGCGCTCATCGCCGTGCACGTCGGGCTGGTCTGGTACCAGAAGCACACCCAGTTCCCCGGCCCCGGCCGCACCGAGCACAACGTGGTCGGGGTGCGGATCCTGCCGACGTTCGCGGCCAAGGGCGGCGCGTTCTTCGCCGTCACCGTGGGTGTCATCGGGATCATGGCCGGCATCTTCCAGATCAACCCGATCTGGCATCTCGGCCCCTACAACGCGGCGCAGATCTCAGCCGGTTCGCAGCCGGACTGGTACGTGCTGTTCACCGAGGGCATGGCGCGCATCTTCCCGCCGTGGGAGTTCTACCTCGGCAACTACACGATTCCGGCCCCGTTCCTGGCCACGGCCGCGTTCCTTCCGGTGCTGTTCGTCCTCGCCGCCATCTACCCGGCGATCGAGCGCAAGTTCACCAAGGACAACGCGTTGCACAACCTGCTGCAGCGCCCCCGTGACGCGCCGGTCCGGACCTCGCTGGGCGTGATGGCCATCACGTTCTACGGATGGCTCGTGCTGAGCGGCATCAACGACTGGATCGCCTACTTCTTCCACGTCTCGCTCAACGCCACCACCTGGGCCGGGCGCCTCGGCGCGCTGCTCGTCCCGCCGATCGCGTACTGGGTGACCTACCGGATCTGCCTCGGCCTGCAGCGTCACGACCGGGAGGTCCTGGAGCACGGTGTCGAGACCGGCATTATCCGCCGGCTGCCCCACGGTGCGTTCATCGAGGTGCACCAGCCGCTGGCCGGTGCCGACTCGCACGGCCACCCGATCCCGCTGGAGTACCAGGGCGCCCCGGTGCCCAAGCGGATGAACCAGCTGGGTTCGGCGGGTGCCCCGGTTCCCGGCTCGCTGCTGACCCCCGACCCGGTCGAGGAGTCGGCGGCGCTGGAGCGGGCCCGGACCGAGGAGGAAGCCGCCGAGAGGGCTCGCCACGACGGCGGCGGCGAGGGTGCCGTCGAGCACGAGTCGGCCGCGCTCGCGGGCGTTCCCGAAGGTGGGCGCCCGCAGGGGACGACCGACTGACGGGCTGGCAGTAGCCGCTGGGGTGGGCCCGCCGGATCGATCCGGCGGGCCCATCCTATTTGTCCGTGACAGTTATCAAATCGTTATCGCTAGCTGCCGGTTCCTGCGCGGTCAGGCCGAACCCACAGCTGTGCCGACCCGTAACTATGTGTGTGGTCCACCGCACCTCCGCCGACGGCCTCGCCGACGAGTTGCTGCTCGCCGGCCTCGGCGCGGGCGACCCGGAGCTGGCACTCGCGTTCGTGCGTCGCTTCCAGCGAGTCGTCTTCGGGGTGGCGCTCGCGGTGGTCGGCGATCACGCGTTGGCCGAGGACGTCGCCCAGCAGGGATTCGAGCGGGCCTGGCGTTCGGCCGCACTCTACGACCCGCGCCGCGGCTCGGTACGCGGCTGGCTGACCTCGATCGTGCACAACCTCGCCGTGGACCTCGTCCGCACCCGCCGCCCCACCCCCGTCGACCCGGCGGACCTGCTCGGGCTCATCGGTTCGGCGAGTGATCTGCCGGAGCGGCACGCGCTCGCCCGCGACGCCGGCGCTCAGCTGCGCGACGCACTGATCGGGCTACCCGTGGAACAGGCCCGTGCCGTGGTGCTCGCCGGAATCCACGGCATGACCGCCCGGGAGATCGCCGAGAGTGAGGGCGTTCCGCTCGGCACCGCGAAGTCGCGCATCCGAGGCGCAATGATCAAGCTGCATGCCGCGCTCGACGCTGCGCAGGCCGACCGTGACTGAGCAGACCGACTGCCGACGAATCCGCTCGCTCGCCACCGAGTTCGCCCTCGGCGTCCTGCCCGGGGAGGAACGGGCCGCGGTGCTGGACCATCTCGACGCCTGCGTCTGCTGCCAATCGGCTGTCGGGCAACTCACCGACATCCGGGACCGGCTGCTCGAGCTGGTCCCGGAGGCCGAGCCACCCGTGGGATTCGAGCAGCGCGTGCTGGCCGGGCTGCCCCGCCCTCCGCCGCGGCGGCCGCGCTGGATCCCGCTGGCCGCAGCGGCCACCGCCGTCCTGCTGGCCCTCGGTGGGTTCGCCGCAGGCCGTCTGACGGCACCCCCGTCCGCGGTCCCGGGTGCGACGGAGCACGACGGTGCCTCCGAGGTCGGCACGGCGCCGCTGATGGCCGACGGGCATCAGGTCGGTGACGTGGTCGCCTACAGCGGCACCCGGCCGTTCATCTGGGTGACCTTCGACACCGGCGTCGACGACCAGAGCGGGTCGGTGGCGTGCACCTTGCGCACGGCCAACGGTTCATGGATCCCGCTCGGGATGTTCCAGATGGACAGCGGCCATGGCAGCTGGGGCACCGCCACCCAGCTGGACACCGGCAGCCTCCGCTCGGCGCAGATCCTGCTGAGCGACGACACCGGCCAGACGATCGCCACCGCCCGGTTCGCCTGAGGTGCGGGCCAGAACGTGCGATCATCCGGTGCGGCACCCACCGGGCCGGGGTATCGGCGAACCAGCCACCGTTGCTATGGTCGGTCCATGCGCATCGTCGAGCTTCTCGCTCCGCGCGCAGAGGTAGTACCCTCGCGCGCCGGCTGAGCCAGGCTGCCCGCGCGCCATTCGCCGCCGTCTCGCGGCGCTTCGATCACCGAGACCTGGCTCGGGTTCCGTCTCCCCTGAACCCCGCCGGAGCCTGCTCATGAGCACCCTGTCCGAGACCCGAACGTTCCCCGACATCGCCGCGCGGATCCACCGCAGACACGAGATCGTCACCTCCGGTGGCATGACCGGCGTCATGCAGGTCGCGGACATGCTCCACAGCTGCGGCCTGCCGGTCCGCGATTTCTCCGTCGAGGTGCGCGAGGGCGTCGCCTACGGCTCACTGAGCTGCACCCTCTCGATGACGGCGGACGAGGCACAGCGATTCGTGGCCCGGCTGTGCACCCTGCCCGCCGTCATCTCCGTCGACCCCGCGTGATCCCTGCTACTCGGCGGGGCGGCACGCCGCCAGCATCCCCGAGAGCTCGGCAACCTTCACCCGCTCGGCACCGCCGCGCACCCCGCCCAGGCGGATCTCCTCGGCGTCCAGGCGCAGCCATCCGTTCCAGTCGACGGGCCGCACGCCGTGTTCGGCCAGGGTCGCCAACAGCGCCTCGCGATCGGGCTGCTTGGGCTCCGGCAACGTGGGCAGGTCGGCGAGCAGCGCCTCGACGGTCTCGCCGGCGTCGCCCTTGTTCGTGCCGATCACCCCGGTCGGCCCTCGCTTGATCCACCCGGCGACGTAGACGCCCGGGACCACGACTCCGTCGCTGACCACCCGCCCGCCCTCGTTGGGCACGGTGCCGGAGGCCTCGTCGAAGGGCAGACCCGGGATCGGCTCGGCCGCGTAGCCGATCGCGCGCACGACGAGGCCGACGTCGAGAGTCTCGTGCTCCCCGGTGCCGACCACCCGGCCATCGACGATCTCGTTGCGCTCGACGACCACCGACGACACCCGGCCGTCATCGCCGTGCAACCGCACCGGGCTGCGCAGGAACCGCAGGTGGATCCGTCGCGCCTTGCCGGTCCCCGCGGTACCCGCCGCGGACCATTCGGCGAGCATCTCGAGGTTCTGTCGCTGCCGGCGCTCCTGGATCTGCTCGATATCGACCGCCCCGGCCGCGAACAGCCCGTCGTCGTGCACGATGACGTCGGCATTGGCCAGCTCGCCGATCTGGCGGAGTTCGGCGGGGGTGAACCGAACGTGCTGGGGGCCGCGCCGGATCAGCACGTGCACGTCGCGCACGCGGCTGTGGAGGAGCGCGTCGAGCACCGGGTCGGGGATGTCGGTCGGAGCCATCTCCTCGTGGCTCTTGGCCAGCACCCTGGCGACATCGAGCGCGACGTTGCCGGCCCCGACGACCGCGACACCCGGATGGTCGAGCGGCGGGTCGAGCCGGACGAAGTCGGGATGTCCGCAGTACCAGCTGACGAATGCGCCGGAGCCCAGGCTGGCTGCCAGCTGCTCGCCGGGGACCCCGAGGGCGCGGTCGACCGAACTGCCGGTGGCGTACACGACCGCGTGGTAGTGCTCGTGCAGCACCTCGAACGGCACGCCCGGCTCACGGCCCACCGGGACGTTGCCCAGAAAGTTCACCTCAGCCAGGTCGAACGGCTTGCGCAGCACCCGGATGACCGACTTCATCTTCACGTGGTCGGGCGCCACGCCGTAGCGGACCAGGCCGTACGGAGCAGGAAGACGGTCGATCACATCGACACTGATCCCGGTGTCGAGACCGGAGGCGAGGAGCGCCGCGGCGGCGTAGAGCCCGGAGGGACCGGCCCCGATCACCGCGACTCGTGGCTGAGGGGGCGTCATGCAGTCTCCTTGCGATGCCGAACCGTGGTCATGTTCCGTCCATTCTTACCTGCCTGCTCCGCCTCCCAGTAGGCTCGTCCGCCCTCTTCCCCCCCGCTTTCCCCCCCGCGAGTCGCGGTTTTTCCGTGCGCGAGTCGGGGGATCTCCGCGGGCGAGTCGGGGGATCTCCGCGCGCGAGTCGCGGTATGTCCGTGCGCGAGTCGCAGGAGCCGGGTGGGCCCGTCAGCCGCCGTACGGATCATCGCCGGCCGTCTCCGGCGTCCGCGGCGCAGCGGGGAGCCGGCGCCGGGTCGGCACCCGTTCGGTCACATCGCCGGGCCTGCGCGTCACCGTCCGTCACGCGCCGCGGCTGCCGAGGTAGGCGACGACCGCGAGAACCCGCCGGTGGTCCTCGTCGGAGGCGGCCAGACCGAGCTTGGCGATGATGTTGGCGACATGGGTCTCGATGGTGCGCTCGGTGAGCCAGAGTCGCCGTGCGATGCCGCGATTCGTCCGGCCCTCGGCCATCAGCGCGAGCACCTCGCGCTCCCGCGGGGTGAGCGACTCCAGCGGATCGCGCACCCGCCGGTGTCCGATCAGCTGCGACACCACCTCCGGGTCCAGGGCGGACCCACCCGCCGCCACCCGGCGCAACGCGTCGAGGAACTCCTCGACGTCCAAGACGCGATCCTTGAGCAGGTACCCGAACCCGCCGCGGGTCATCAGGTCGGCCGCGTGGTGGGTCTCGATGTGCTGGGACAACAGCACGATCCCCAGTTCGGGATGGTCCTCGCGCAGGGTGCGGGCGGCTCGGGCCCCGTCGGCGCCGTGATGCGGGGGCATATGGATGTCGACGACGGCGAGGTCGGGCCGCGTCCGATGTACTGCGGCGACCAGCGCGTCGGTGTCGGCGGCCTTGGCCACGACCTCGTACCCGGCGTCCTCCAGCAGGCGGGCCAGTCCCTCCCGGAACAGGGTCGAGTCCTCGGCGATCACCGTGCGCATGGCAACACCGCCTCCACCACGGTCCCGCGCGGCACCCCGTCCGCGACCGCAAGCCGGCCGCCTGCCGCGGCGACCCGATCCACCAGCCCGGACAGCCCCGATCCGGGGCGCGGCCGGGCGCCGCCGCACCCGTCGTCGCGGATGCACACCAGCAGCCGGTCGTCCTCGTGAGCGACGCGCAGCTCGATCCGTTCCGCCTCGGCATGCTTGACCACATTGGCGAGTGCCTCGCTGGCGACGTAGTAGGCCGTCGCGGCGACGTCATCGGGCATCGGCTGGGCACACACCTCGAGGTGAACGGCGATCGGTATCCCGGTGACCAGGGACTTCAGTGCCGGACCGAGCCCGCTGTCGAGGTCGGCCGGACGGAGCCCATGGGCGATCGCGCGCAGCTCGGCCACCGCGGTGCCGAGCTCGGCGACGGCCTGGTCGAGCAGGCCATCGATATCCACGGTCCCGTCCGCGAGGTGCCGTTGGGCCAGGCGCAGCACCATCCCGAGCGACACCAGCCGCTGCTGCGCCCCGTCGTGCAGGTCGCGCTCGAGGCGTTTGCGCTCCTGGTAACCGGCCTGCAACAGCCGGGACCGGCTCTGCGCGACCTCCCGCAACGCCGCGTTGATCTCCAGACGGGACCGGATCAGCTCGACCAGCAGGGCGCTCGCCGCGGCCACCTCGCGCAGCAGCTCGCGGGATGCACCGCTCCCGCTCGGCAACAGCGCGCCGACCCGGGTTCCGCCGAGGTGAACCGCCACCGCCGCGTCCCGTTCCGGCACCGGGCGACCCTGACCGTCGACCAGGTCGTCCTCGCCGGGAAGCACATAACCGACCCGCAGCCCCGGGTCGCGCAAGACCGTGCGCAGCGTCTCCTCCAGCTCCTCGGGCTGCGCTCGACCGGCATCGATCCGTTCGCGCAACGCGGCGACCGCCGACAGCACGGCCTGACGGAGAGGGTAGAGCCGCCGGTCCACCTGCCGCTGCAGCCGACTGCGCAGCGGCGCGAGCACCAGCGCCGCGAGCGCCGTCGCGACCGCCGCCGCGACCGCCGAGTCCCGGCCGAGCAACAGCCCACCGAGGATGGCCGCGACGCTGAACACGGCCAGCAGCGCCGCGCTGACCAGGCTGTAGGTGACGGTCGTGCTGAACGCCCTGTCGACGTCGTAGAGGTTGTGGCGCAGCAGGGCGACCGTGGTCGCGACGGGGACCGCCAGGTAGGTGAGCACGAGACCCACCACGACGAGGTCGGGTCCATCCAGCAGCAGGTAGGACAGCCAACACAGCAACAGCGTGATCGGCAGCAGCATGGCCCCGAGGGCCAACCACCTCACCTGGGCCCGGACGACGGTGTCGCCGCGCCGGTAGCGCACGATCATGCCCGCCGCGCTGGCCACGAGCAGGCCCAGGAAGATCGGCAACAGGGCGATACCGAGCAGCACCGTGATCGGATACCGATCCGGGTCCAGGGCGCCGAGGACAGTGAACAGTGCCGGTACCGCGAGCAACCCGACGACCACCCACCGCCAGCGCGGGGTCGGCAACCGGCCGTCCGGGAAGGTGAGCATCAGCAGCGCCGGCGGCACGTACAGCCACATCCAACTGCCCTGGAACACCATGGGGTCGATCCCGAGCAGGGCGTCGGGATGCCGGGCGACGATCTCGGCGAGCAGATCGCCCAGTCCGACGACCAGCAGCGGCACCGCGCCGATCAGGCAGAGCAGCGGCGCCACCCGGTTGCGCGGCCTGCGCAGGGCGAGCACCAGCCCCAGCAGCACGGACGGCATGACCACCGCGGCGGTCACCGCCGGCGCCATGACCCCTGTGTCGGGCCAGCGCACGAGCAGCGCCGCGCCCCCCACGACCACGACCGCGGCTCCACCGCAGACCAGCAGCGCGCTCGCCCTCGGCCAGACCATCATCACACGGTAGAGCGAAGCGGGCACAACGGTCACTCCGTACCAGTACGGAACAACCGTCCGGTGCTGACACGGACGACGACACGAGCCGGTTCGATCACGCTTTCGGCATGAATCACCGCCTCGTTCTCAGGGCCGCCGTGGTGTCCGCCGCGATGGCCTTGGCCGGCTGCGCGACGGCCGCGGGCCCGACCGCCGCCGCGCCCTCTCCCGCTCGCGACACCGCGGCCGCCTGCACCGCCCAGGTGGCGGCCAACGCGATCCACCCACCCGGCCTGAACCCCGACGGGCCGCGGCCGTCGGCACCGGAGATGCAGGCCTACGCCGCAACCGTCGAACCCCATCTCGCCGTCGTGGCACAGAACGCCCCCGACTCGCTGAACGACAGCCTGGTCGTGCTGAAGGCCCAGGTGGATGGGGCGAAACAGGGGCAACCGATCGACATCGGGGACCCGGCGGGCCTCGCCGCGTCGAACGCCGTCAACGGCTGGGTGCACGAAAGCTGCGGGTTCCAGACCCTGAACGTGGAGAGCGCCGGGGGCGAGCTTCGCGGGGTTCCGTCGGCGCTGCGGCCCGGCCCGGTCGCGGCGCGGTTCACCAACTCCGGCCCGCCGGAAAGCGCCGGTTTCGTGCTCCTGCTCGCTCGGGTGCGGGACGGACAGAGCGTGACGCTCGATGACCTGACCGCGGGTCGCGTGCAGTTCGATCAGGTCGCGGATGTCCTCTCCGGTGCGCTGCCCGTCCCGGACGGGGTGGGCTATCTGACCGCGACGCTCACCCCGGGCCGCTACCTGCTGGCCAGCCCGACGGGGACGCCACCCGACTTCGACACGGTCCGCTACGCCGAACTGTCGGTCGGCGAATCGTGACGACCGTCGCGGTGGCCCGCCTCGCGCGATCCACGGGCTGAGCAACCAGCGGGCCGGCCACGGCGCACAGAGGGGTGTGCGTCGCGGCCGGTCATCCGACTCGGGCTCGGAAATACCCCGACTCGGGCTCGGAAATACCCCGACTCGCGGGGTCAGGTGGGGCGCAGGTCGGTTTCGATCGCGGCGGCGCAGGCCTCGAGCGCGGGCAGCACGTCGCGCAGCAGCTCCTCAGGCGTGCCCCGGGTGGTCTGGGTGCTGATGTTCACCGCCGCCGCCACCGCGCCGGAGCGGTCGCGCACCGGGACGGCGAGTGAGCGCAGGCCCAGCTCGAGCTCCTGGTCGACGAGGCAGTGCCCGGCGGCGCGGACCTTCTCCAGCTCGCGGCGCAGGGCAGCCACGTCGGTGAGCGTGTGCGCGGTGAGCCGGCGGGTCTCCAGCCCGGCGAGCACCTCGTCGAGGCGGGCGGGCGGCAGCGCGGCGAGCAGCACCCGGCCCATCGAGGTGGCGAAGGCGGGGAACCGGGTCCCGATCGTGATGGCGACGCTCATGATCCGCGTTGTCGGCACCCGTGCGACGTAGACGACCTCGCCGTCGTCGAGCACCGACATCGACGCCGACTCCCCCACTGTCCGCGACAGCGCCTCCAGATGAGGCGTGGCGACCTCGGGCAGGGTGAGGCTGGACAGGTAGGAGTAGCCCAGCTCCAGCACCCGCGGGGTGAGCGCGAACAACCGGCCGTCGGTGCGCACATAGCCGAGCGCGACCAGGGTGAGCAGGAACCGCCGCGCCGCCGCTCGGGTGAGGCCGGTGGCGCGGGCGACCTCGGACAGGGTCCGTTCGGGGTTCCCGGCGTCGAACGCGCGGATGACGGCGAGCCCGCGGGCCAGGGACTGGACGTAGTCGGTTCGTGGCGTCGTCATGGCGTTACCGGGACGCTCGCTCGGCCAGGATCCGGTCGACGAGGTCGCCCGCGTGGTGACGGCCGGGTCCGGCCGCGGTCAGGGCGAGGTTGCGCGCCATCGCCTCGGGATGGACCCGCAGCCCCGCCAGGCAGACCCGCAACCGGGCGGCCGCTCCACCGGTGACGCGCAGCAGGTCGGTGAGGGTTTCCCATTCGGCGTGCCAGGGTCCCGCGGCGCGTTGGTGCTCGTGTTCCATCGCCGCCAGCAGCGTCCCGACCAGCCCCGGCGCCCGCCGGGCGCAGGCGCGCGCGGTGATCGCGGCGATCGGGTTGCGCTTGTGCGGCATCGACGAGGAGTCCCCGGGGGCGTCCTCGCCGACCTCGCCCAGTTCGGTCGCCGCCAGCGCGACGACGTCGGCGGCGGGTTTCGCGCAGGCCCCGGCGGCGACCCCGAGTGCCCCGGCGAGCTCGCCGATCCGGGTGCGTTCGGTGTGCCAGGGCACGCCCTGGCGGGCGAGCCCGAGCCGCTCGGCCAGCGCGTCGGCGACGGCGGGCCCATGCGGATACGAGGCGGCCAGCGTGCCCGCGGCGCCGCCGAACTGCACCGGGAGCCCGCGCACGACCGCGTCGAGCTGCCGCCGGGCCCGGTCGAGCCCGGCGCACCATCCGGCGGCGATCACCCCGAACGTCGTCGGAAGCGCCTGCTGGCCGAGCGTGCGGGCGATCATCGACGTGTCCCGGTGCGCCGCGGCCAGCCCGGCGGCGGCCTCGGCGGCGGCGCCGAGGTCGTCGAGCACGACGTCGGCGGCGGAGCGCACGAGCAGGACCAGGGCGGTGTCCAGCACGTCCTGGCTGGTCGCCCCGGGATGCACCGCGCCCCCGGCCGGCCCCGCCGCGGCCCGCAGCAGCCGGACCAGCGGGATCACCGGATTTCCACCCTCGACGGCGGCGCCGCCCAGCGCGACGGGGTCGACGTCCAGACCGGCGGCGGCCTGCTCGACCCGGGCCGCGTCGGCGCCCGGGACGAGACCGTGTGCGGCGGCCGCATGCGCCAGCGCGACCTCGACGGCGAGCAGCGCACGGATCCACGCCGCGTCGTCGAGCCGGGCCGAGACCCGGTCCACGCCGGACAGCGGGTCGAACAGCGCCGATCCGTTCGTCATGCGAACGACGGTACGGGATGGGGTCGGCGCGGTCGGGGAGGATGGGAGCGTGTGTGGCTTCGATACCGTTCTGCTCGACCTCGACGGCACCCTCGTCGACTCCGCCGCCGGGATCCTCGGCTCGCTGCGCGATGCGTTCGACGACGTCGGCGTTCCCTGGCCCGACGGCGCGGTGGGTCCCGCGATCCTCGGCCCACCCCTCTACGAGACGCTGCCGCCGATCATCGGCGCCGAGGCCGCCGGTGCGGTCGTGCGGGAGTACCGGCGCCGCTACGCCGAGGAGGGCCTGTACCGATCCACCCCCTACCCCGGCATCGAGGAGTTGCTGCACGACCTGGCCGGACGCGGCGCCCGGCTGGCCCTCGCGACGAGCAAGGCCGAGGTCCATGCCAGGGCGATCCTGGACAACCTCGGCTGGACCGGCCTGTTCGCCGAGGTCGTCGGCGACACCCTGGACGCCGCCCGACCGACCAAGGCCGCGGTCATCGCCGAGGCGCTGGCCCGGCTCGGCGGCCACGACGAAGCCGTCATGATCGGCGACCGCCGCACGGACGTCGTCGGGGCCCGCGCCCACGGGATCGACTGCCTCGGCGCCGGATGGGGCTACGGGGAGCCCGGCGAACTCGCCGAGGCCGGGGCGGTGGCGATCGTCGAGACGCCGTCGGCGTTGGGTCCTCGACTCATCCGGACCTGACGTTCGCATTGCGAACTCTTGTGCGTTGACCGAACGTCACGGTAGCCTGACCGGCGTGTGCGTCGTGTCCTGCGCTTGAGCGGCGGGCCGACGAGAAGAAACTGGTGATGCGCTGGTGATGGACAAGGTTGTGGCGTCGGCGGCGGAGGCGGTCGCCGATATCGGGGACGGGGCCTCGCTGGCGGTCGGCGGGTTCGGGATGGCCGGGGTGCCGACCGTGTTGATCGCGGCCCTGCTCGAGCAGGGCGCCACCGATCTGGAGACGGTGAGCAACAATCTCGGCGTGGACGGGTTCGGCCTCGGCACACTGCTGTCGGCCGGCCGGATCCGCCGCACCATCGGCTCCTACGTCGGCAACAACAAGGAGTTCGCCCGCCAGTACCTGGCCGGGGAGCTGGAGCTGGAGCTGACCCCGCAGGGCACGCTGGCCGAACGGCTGCGCGCGGGCGGGGCCGGGATCCCGGCGTTCTACACTCCGGCCGGGGTCGGCACCCTGGTCGCCGAGGGCGGGCTACCCTGGCGCTACCACCCGGACGGCTCGGTCGCGGTGACCTCCCCGCCGAAGGAGGTCCGCGAGTTCGACGGGGGCACCTACGTGCTGGAGCGCTCGATCGTCACCGACTTCGCGCTCGTGCACGCCTGGAAGGGCGACCGGCACGGCAACCTCGTCTACCGGCGCAGCGCGCGCAACTTCAACCCCGACTGCGCGGCCGCGGGACGGATCACGATCGCGCAGGTCGAGCATCTCGTGGAGCCCGGCGAGATCGACCCCGACGCCGTGCACACCCCCGGCATCCACGTGCAGCGCGTGGTGCACGTGCCCGGCGTGGACAAGCCGGTCGAGTTCCGGACGGTGCGCTCATGAGTTGGACGCGCGCCGAGCTCGCCGCCCGGGTGGCCGCCGAGCTGCCCGACGGGTCGTACGTCAACCTCGGCATCGGGATGCCCACCCTGGTTCCCGGGTTCATCCCCCAGGGGCGGACCGTGGTGCTGCATTCGGAGAACGGCATCCTCGGCGTCGGCCCGTACCCGACCGCGCAGGAGGTCGACCCGGATCTGATCAACGCGGGCAAGGAGACCGTCACGGTGCTGCCCGGGGCGAGCTACTTCGGCTCCGCCGCGAGCTTCGGGATGATCCGCGGCGGGCACGTCGACGTCGCCGTCCTCGGCGCGATGCAGGTCAGCGCGCGCGGGGACCTGGCCAACTGGGCCGTGCCGGGCAAGATGATCAAGGGCATGGGCGGGGCGATGGACCTCGTGCACGGCGCGGCGACGGTCATCGTGATGATGGAACACGTCACCCGGGACGGCGCGGCCAAGATCCTCAAGGAGTGCACGCTTCCGCTCACCGGACTGGGCTGCGTCGACCGGATCATCACGGATCTCGCGGTCATCGACGTCACGGACGAGGGACTGGTGCTCACCGAACTCGCTCCCGGCGTGAACGAGGCCGAGGTCCGCGCCAAGACCGCGGCTCCGCTGCTCGCGGGCGTTCGCTAGCGCCCCGGCGCTACGGCGCGCGGACCGCCAGCGCGCGCAGGCCGCGGACCACCGTGCTGTGTCGGTACTCCAGATCGGCGGGGTCGGCGGCGAGCTCGAGCCCGGGCCGGCGCGCCAGCAGCGCACCGATCGCGACCTCGCCCTCGATCCGAGCCAGATGCGAGCCGAGGCAGAAGTGCACGCCGTGCCCGAAGGCGAGATGTCCGCTGGCGTCACGCGTGATGTCGAACCGTTCGGCCTCGGGGAACTGCCGCTCGTCACGGTTGGCCGCCGCCACCCCGAGCGCGACGGGGGCGCCCGCCGGGATGGTCGTCCCGGCGATCACCACGTCCTCGGCGGCGAACCGCACCGGAGCGGTGGCGACCGGCGAGTCCCAGCGCAGGATCTCCTCGATCGCACCCGGCAGCCGCTCCGGCCGCCCGAGCAGCAGCGCCAGCTGATCGGGATGGGTGAGCAGGGCGGCCACCCCGTTGCCGATGAGGTTGGTGGTCGTCTCATGCCCGGCGATGAGCAGCAGCATCGCCATCCCGATGAGCTCTGCGCCGGAGAGCCGGTCGCCGTCGGAGTCGCTGACCTGGGCCAGCGCCGCGAGCAGGGCGTCGTCGGGTTCGACGCGTTTGCGCTCGATCAGCGCACCCAGGTACCGCGCCATGCTCTCCGAGGCGGCCGTCTTCTCCGCGGCCGGAGACTCGTCGATCATCACCGACGACCACTGCCCGAACTCCCGGCGGTCGGCGGCGGGCACCCCGAGCAGCTCGCAGATCACCTGGACCGGCAGCGGGGCGGCGTACTCGGCGATGAGATCGACGGTCTCGGCGGCGGGCAGCCTGTCGAGCAGTCCCTCGGCGATCTTCTCGATGCGCGGGCGCAGCGCGCTCATCCGGCGCGGGGTGAACGATCGGCTCACCAGCTTGCGCAACCGGGTGTGGTCCGGCGGGTCCATCATGAGGATCATCGGGATGGGGCTGCTCGGCGCCTGCGCCCGCTGCTCGGGCGGCAGCGTATGCCGCCAGTCCTTGCTCAGCCGCGGATCGCTGAACCCCTCCTTGACGTCGTGATATCGGGTGACCAGCCACAACGGGCCGTCCGGCAGGCGCACCTCGCGGACCGGCTGCGACGCACGCAGGACCGCGTAGGCGCGGTACGGGTCGTTCCAGAAGGCCCCGGTGAAGATCTCCAGCTCGGCGGCCCCGGCCTGCATCGGCGTGGTCATGACCCCAGGATGCCAGCCGGAGTGAGCATTCGCTTACATCAATCGTGACGGGCTCACCGCAGCCGGATCGACCCCCACGTCGGTGGGCACCGGGGCACCCGTGACCACCGCGGCCCCCAGCGCGGCCAACGCGGGCGCCGACTCGATGCCCGACCCGCCCTGAGCCGCGAAGAAGTGAAACCCCGGGTGCTCGGGCCAGGATCCGACGACCGGACCGCGATCGGGGACGAAGGAGCGCAGGCCCGCCCACGCCGTCTGGATCGAGCGGAGCCCGAGCGTGGTCACCGCCTGGACTCGTTCGAGGGCGAGCGCCACATCCACGTCCGTGGGCCGTGCGTCGCCGGGTTCGGCCGGGGTCTCGTCCCCGGGCGAGACCAGCAGGTGCCCGGTCTCGGCCTTGAAGTAGAACCGCTCGCCGACCTCGATGACCATCGGCAGCGCGGACCCGTCCGGCGGCCGCAACCGGTCCGGCTCGGGCACCCTGGCCAGCGCGATCGTGCGGCGCAACGGCGTGAGCCCGATCGGGCGCACCCCCGCCAGCACCGCCAGCGCATCCGCCCACGCCCCTGCAGCGTCGACGACGTCGGGTACGTCGATGTGGTCGCCTCCGCCGATCCGCACCCGCCAGCCCGAACCGGTCGGCGCCAGCCCGGTCACCGGGCTGTCCGACCGCACCGCTGCCCCGCGCCGGCGCAGTCCCCGCACATAGGCCTGGTGCAACGCCATCGCGTCGAGATCCGCGGACGCCACGGTGAGCCCCGCCGCCCGCACCGCGGCGGGCCGCAGCACCGGGCAGCGGCGGACCGCCTCACCGGCCTCGACGGGCACCGGGGCGCCGGGCTCGCCCGCGCGTTCGGCGAGCAGGCGCTCGACGGCGCGTTCCCCCTCGTCGTCGAACGCCGCCCACAGGACCGGGCGCGGACTCAGCAGCGGGGGCGCATCGAGCTCCTCGGCGAGCCGGGCGAACCTCGGGCCGCTCGCTGCGATCAGCGCCCGGACCGCCGGGACGCCGTGGCCGGGGATGTAGGTCGCCGCCGAGCGGGCGGTCGAATGCACCGCCAGCGTCGGCTCGGCCTCCACCACCAGGACCCGCCGCGTCGCGGCCAGCTCGTAGCCGATCGAGACTCCGGCGATACCGCCGCCGATCACGACAAGATCGGGAGACATGGCCCTGACCCTAGTAATTCGGTCGCGCGGCGCGCAGCCGGGCGGCTACGGTCCCGGTCATGCGCCTGTTCCTCTGAGCTGACGCGGGCCATCGGCCCGCCGTCCCCGGCCCGTCACGCCGCGGGGACATCACCGCCCAGTCCATCGGCCGGCCCTCGCCGTCCGCCTGCTGGCCGGCCCCATCCGCTCCTGGAGGCTCGATGCGTGCCCAGAATCCGTCCACCGTCCCGGCCGCCGCCAACCGTGCCGCCCGCCGGGCGCGTGGAAAGGGCGCCCGGCCGCCCCTGCCAGCGCACCTCGCGGTGCGCACCGGGCGTGCCGGGCATCGGACGGCCGCCGTCCATGCCCGAACCGACTACGCCATGCGCCGCAGTTGAGAGACCGGGCGTGGGGGGGGG